>CAMWLS010000008.1 GCA_947175205.1 uncultured Porphyromonadaceae bacterium
GCATAGCTCAGTTGGTTAGAGCGTCGGATTGTGGTTCCGAAGGTCGTGGGTTCGAGACCCACTGTTCACCCCCAACGCAACAAGAAATGATTCGTTTTATGAGGGTCGGTATCTCCTGTGAAGAAGATGCCGATTTTTTTATTTAACATTCCCAGTTTTGATTCATGAAAGAGATACCTCAGGACATAGTAACGCTTTTAAACACTGAAGCCGCCAGGATTAACCACCCTGACTTCATAGCCTCTGACCCCGTCCAGTTTCCACGCCTGTACTCTGAACCAAGAGATATAGAAATTGTATCTCTCCTTGTCAGCACCATTGCCTGGGGAAAGCGAACCATGATTTGCAACAACGCCGGTAAAATGCTGGACCTTATGGATCACCGGCCATATGACTTCACCATGGACGGCGCTGCTGAAGAACTGCCGGACATGAACATCCACCGCACATTTTTCAGTGAGAATCTTAAGCATTATCTGCGCGGGCTTAAGCTCCTGTACTCCCGCTACGGTTCACTGGAAAACATGGTATATGAACGTGGTATTGCAGAGAGCCATTTCCCTGCATGGGAGATTGCCGCTGAAATAAACGCCCACATAGCAGAAGCCAACAGCGGGAAAACAGACTCTCGCTGCCTGCCCGTGAATCTTGATGCCTCAGCGCTGAAAAGACTTAACATGGCCCTGCGCTGGCTGGTACGCAATGACGGCATTGTGGACCTGGGGATATGGGATGTATTAAAGCCCTCCCAGCTTTTCATCCCCCTTGATGTACATGTGGGAAATATTTCACGTCAGCTGGGACTGCTTGAACGCAAAAGCAATGACCGCAAGGCTGTTACAGACCTCACAGACACACTGCGCGCTCTACGCCCGCAGGATCCGGTATATTATGATTACGCACTCTTTGGAATAGGAGTAAATGCAAAATAATATTAACCTTTAATAGCCGGAGTACATACAGAAGGGTTAATATTTAAGTTAATTTAAGCAAATAATACATAAGGCTTTATATTTTCCATATTCTATCTGAGATTAATAGATAAATTTGCGCCGGTGAGCCATAAGCTGCTTATTTATAAGAGCTTGCCATATGCAACATATTACCTATTAATATCTCTCCGGATATGATTCCACACTTTAGGGTTACCTTAGCCGTCTGCTTGTGCTGCTTCTCGCTGATTTCACTTGCACAGCATGAAGCTGCGGACGGCGTAATCTCAGTTGCAGACTCCATCACCCGCTCTGCTCTTGCAGGAGTCTCCGTCTTTGACCGGAACGGGACACTGGTGGGAATTTGCGACTCTCGCGGACGCATGCCATACGTTTCTGAAACTTCATATCCCCTCACATTCCGTTGTATAGGTTACAAAGAAAAAACCGTGAGACGGCCTCCAACTTCCGCTATACTGCTCAGCGAGAGCCTGACCGAATTACCGGAATTCAAGTTTATATCCCGTAGGCAAAAAGTCCTGTACATACCGGCATATATCCGTGAATACTCCACCCTCAGTACATATACTGACACAGTGTATATGTTCAGGGAAAAAATGGTGGATTTCATGATAGTGCCGGACAAAAGCGTCAGATACCGCGGATGGTCAGTGCCCCGCACCAACAAAAGCCGCTCATATTATCGCTTTTCCAATGCTGACGGTCTGGACAGCGTGAGTGACAAGTGTAATAACCACTTCACATGGTCTGATTGGGTGGGACTAACTTCCGTTCATCCGCTGCCTCCTGAACTCGCCGGCGTAACAACTGGTACGCAAACGGTCATGGGGCGTTACAGTCCATCTGAAACATGGAACCGTGAGAATGACCGTATCACCATTGACCTTGACATCCTGGCTGAGAATAGCGGAAGGAGATGGGTCCCCACGCTCTCAGCTTTTTTCAAGGACAATCTTGACTTTGAGTGCTTCCGCATGAAACTGCTTTATGATAATATTGTGAATGACAGTATTTCGCCTGAAAACCTGACCGCTTACTCATACAATCTTGAAACGCGGGGGCGCGGACATAAAATGTTCATGTTTCATAAAGTGGATGAGCCGTTCTTTGTAAGCACTTATGCAGAAGTATACATCCTTGACAAGGAGTACATCAGTGTCAAGGAGGCCAAGAAGCGAGAGCGCAGTAATCCGGAGATTGCAGGCATGGCTGATTTTGACATCCCGTCCACAGCTCCGGCTCTGCACAGCTCCGTGATTGAACTCATAGGACGTGTAAATTCCATAAATAATAATGAAGTAAGAGCCGCCCTTGCGCCGGACAGAAAACTTGTGGGTATAGAATTCAAGAAAATGAACTTTGGCGGGCGCCTGCTTCAGTTACTTAAGGCCGGAACCGGCCTTGACGGCATACGCGGTGCACGCAAGGTGAACAAGAAGTGGAAGGAACTGAAGCAAAAGAGAAAAGCCGAGAACCAGATAATAAGGTTTAATCCTGAGACTTCATTACCTTAAAAGCAGGCCCTGACCCTTAACCGCAACCCTGTGGATGGCCACTAATCTTTTATAGTACAATTAAGACCGGGTCTCTCTTTTTTTACTATCTTTGCACCAAAATCACATTACATGCAAAAGGTTAACAAGCAGCAACTGTGGCGCACCACGCGTGACTATATCTTCATCACTCTGGGCATGTGTATTTATGCCCTCGGGTTCACTGCCTTTATCCTACCGGAGAAAGTAATCATCGGTGGTCTTGCCGGTATAGGTTCACTGGTTTACTTCCTTACCAACATCCCCGTAGCTATCACCCAATATGTGGCAAACCTTATTCTTCTGGCCTTTGCATACCGCATTGTGGGACGTAAGTTTGTCATAGGCACCATTTACGGGGCCACCATGATATCTGTCTTTGTGGGTATTTTCCAGCCCATATTCACCACTCCCATGACCTCTGAGCCGGTTATGAACATTGTCATAGGCGGTATCATGTGCGGTTTTGGTATAGGACTCACTTTCATTCACAACGGCAGTAGCGGCGGAACAGACATCGTGGCCGCAATGGTGAGCAAAAAATCCAATGTCTCCATAGGACGCACCATGCTGTACACTGACGTCTTCATAATTTCCTCTTCATACCTGCTGTTCCACAGTATTGATAAGATAGTATACGGCTTCGTGGTCCTGTTCCTGGTAAGCTACATGGCTGACCTGATGATAAACACAAACAGGCAGGCCGTTCAGTTCACCATTTTCTCACCCCACTGGCGTGAGATAGCCACCGCAATAAACAATGAAGCCCACCGCGGATGTACCGTCCTTAACGGCACCGGCTGGTACTCTAAACATGAAGTAAAGATACTTCTGGTAATGTGCCGAAAGATAGAATCCGTGACAATCTTCCGTATTATCAAGTCCATTGACAGGGACGCCTTTGTCACTCAGGCTAACGTAAACGGTGTCTATGGCAAAGGATTTGATGAGGTAAAAGTGAAGATGAAACTGGAACCCAACGGACACGACCACCGCATCACAACGCCTGACTCAGAGTCGCGTCCCAACCTATATGACGAGTCAAAAGACACCTCACCCCACCCCAGAAGCATGATGTAAGCTTAGCATAATTTACACCCGATTTTACAAATTATATTATTGCAGAGGACTCATTTAGATGGCAGATGCACATCCAGTTGCGGGAACGGGAATGAGATACCGCTATCCGGGAGTTCTGTATAGATGCGTTCATTTATCTCATAAAACACGCTCCAGTAATTGGCAGTATGCGTCCATGCCCTGGCCTTTAGAACAACACTACTGTCTCCCAGTGATTCTACAACCACTGACGGCGAGCGGTCCACCGGCGGCAAAAAAGACAGTGCGGTGTTCCCTCCCATTCTGGTTTCTTCAACCACAGCCTTTACCTTACGCTTAAACATACGTTTAAACCATCCGCGTTTTTTCTCCGCGGATTTTGCAGTCTCATCAGGCTCCTGTTCATCAGCATTGTTCTCTGCTGCCAGCTTACGGCCTTCCCTGTCATCTTCCACATATTTCCTCACCACACGTTCATCTGAGAGCATAATATCCATCAGAGCCTTACGGGCAACCTCAACACTATCACCGTATGAGATACCCACGCTCCAGTCCACGCGCCTGTAGTCTTCACGTGAGTAATTATTGATGGTTCCAGTGGAAAGACCGCCGTTAGGGATAACTATACTCTTATTATCCGGGGTAAGAATCAGTGTGTGAAAAATCTGAATCTCTTTTACTGTTCCCGTATAGCCCTGCGTCTCTATAAAGTCACCAACCTTATATGGCTTAAGGAGAAGTATAAGGACTCCGCCTGCAAAGTTCTGCAAGGTTCCGCTCAATGCCATACCTATGGCAACACCGGCAGAGGCAAAAATGGCAATGAATGATGACGTCTCTATACCCAATATTCCTATAACGGTAACTATCAGGATAAAGTAAAGCACCATGCGCACAAAGGACAGGACAAATGAGCTTAAAGAACTGTCAATGCGACGTCTGAGCAGAATGTTGTGAACCAGTGTGTATATCTTGTTGATAATAAACTTACCCACATAAAAAACTGCAATAGCAATGGCCAGGTTAATGGCAAAAGTTACCATTCCGGACACAAGCTTATTCAGAAGCTCATCCAGAGGCAGATTCTTAAGCATGGAAAGTTCCTGCGCCTTATCCGGCACAGCATCTGATACCGCAGGGATTGCAGGCTCTTGTAGAAAAAACATAATCTGATATAATTTTATGAGCAGGCTTTGACTCTATAACGTCTTATCAGTGAAAATTGTTACATCACGGTACCACTGATTAAGATTATAGTTCTTGGTTTCCGGGCCCTGTTCCTCAGAAATAATAAAGGTGGACAGGCCGCAGTGGTACTTTATATCCAGTCTGTCCCACAGCCGGGGAGTGGCTTGCTCATACATGACTACGTCAGCCAGGGCGGCATCAAAATCAGCCTTCAGAGACTCCGGTGCACACTGGGCATGAACATGGTGCGCCAGGTCATAATAATAGCAGGTGGCCTCTGTCATATACCGCTGAGGCTCATAATCCTCTTCAGTTTCTCCGCCACTCACTTTATAAACAGCAGCCGTAGCCACTGCCAGACGCTTGAGCGCAGAGGTGTCATACACAGCTAAGGTACATGTACGTGATGATCCGCTCAGGCTGTTATAACTTTCAAAAGTAGTGGATGCGGCACCTACAAGGTCAGCCTTGCCGGCTGTAAAGAAATACGGCAGAGTCTTGTTATATGGCATGCCGTCAGCAGGCACCTCCGCAGGGCTGGCTGCAATCACAGGAGCAACATCACGCATCTCATACGCAACTTCCACAGAGCCCATATAACAGCAGTCGAAATATACAAAATCCAGACCCCGGCCTTTCAGTGTCTCTGCAAGGGTGGTCAGGCGCATTTTCTTTCCTTGCTCGTAGCCAAACCCTTTCAGTGATGCGCCACCTTCATCAATCCCGTCATTGAGCCAGCCGTCAGCATGGCTCCACAGAATGATTCCCTTACTGTCTGCGGGTGCAAACTCAAAAGCATCATGGAGGACAGCTGACATACGCGCTGCGCTCACGGAGTAATCGCTGTCATCGTAAACCTTGAGAATTTCATTCCCTTCCGGCTTGATTTCCATAAGCTTTGGAGATTCATTATCTTTAGCGTGATAAACCAGCAGTCTTCCACCGGCAGCGTTTACCGCCGCGGCAGCCATATCCATTTCCTTCAAGTCAGATGCGTCATATCCACCGGTGCCAAGAGAGTTTCTGGCCACCATATAAACAAGCACCGTACGCTTTGCCTTCTCAGGGGTTATCACAGGTTCAGGTTCTGACTCACTTCCACAGGAGCTCAGAAGAGTGATTGATAATAAAGTGAATAACAGTTTAGATATAAATTTCATAAATGTGTAAGGTTTTAAATCCATCCATAAAATAAGAGCGGGTAAGGTGAAATGGTGAAAGACATTTATCCCCGTGATACACAGGATCAATATCTATAGGCACCACTCCCCGGGCTTTATCAGCCGGAGCACGTCCCAGCTCAGTCTCCACCTTCTTGCAGGCAGCGGTTAATTCTTTACTGTCAAGAGAGGTAAATCCGTACAACACCATATTAAGATACATGGCGTCTGTTCCGTTGTCATCAGCCGTCTCATAAACGGCAGATGACTCTTTGAGTACCATAAGCCGCTTCAGTGCATCCACAGCCTGTGTAATTTTCTCTGCCTTATCAGACACGTTGCTTCCCAGGCACAAGACCACAGGAAAACAATACTCCTGACTGCAGCTATTGATTTTCTTATGTGTCACTTGGCCGGGTGTAAAGTGAGAAGCGTTATCTCCGGCGTAGCGCCTATACGGGCGGGCATTCCCACTGTACCGGCCCCGATATTCACATAAAGTTTCCTCTGCGCGTCATCTGACTCATAAAGCCCTCCCCATGTACGATACCGGAAAACAGCCGGGGACCATCCAAATAGTTCCATCTGCATGGCATGCGTGTGACCGCTCAGTGTAAGCGCCATATTACAGTCAGGATTTTCCTTAATTTCATTCTCCCAGTGAGCGGGATTATGAGAAAGCAGTATTTTAGGCAGCTTGTCCTCCGGCGTAGGATATGCAAGCCGGATATTGCCGTAAGTATGGAATGGTGGGTCACCCACATTTTCCACACCCACCACCATCAGGGAGTCAGTATCATTGCTTCTGAGTACTGCCGTCTCATTCTGCAATACGGTCCACCCCATGGACTCCTGTAGCTTTATAAGCTTCTCGTGGTCAGCCTTCTTAAGTTCCTCACTGTCCCAGACCATGTAATCTCCGTAGTCATGATTCCCAAGTACTGAGAAAACTCCCAGAGGAGCATAAAGCCTGCTCAGTACTTCAATATGTGGCTCAAGCTCTGAGGTGTGACGGTTCACTATATCACCGGTGAAAAAAATCACATCCGGCTGCTGGGCATTCACAGAGTCCACAAGCTTCTGGAGGAATCTATTGTCATTGCCGTATGTGCCGGTATGGAGGTCTGAGATGTGTACCACTCTAAGGCCGTCAAAAGAGGCCGGAAGACCGGGAATGTCCACATCGATTCGTGTTACTTCTATATTGTTGCGACTGATTAGTGCAGCCCACCACATCGCTCCAAAAACGAGTAATGCCATGCCCCATGCCGCATATGAAGCACCTTTCCACTGCGGAGACTTCCAGATACGAGGCACCCACCGCAGACAGTCAACGGCACACCACACCCACTTGCTTATATAAACAGTGGCATAAGAATATATCACCCACATCAGCCACAGGAACGGTTCATCCTGACCCTGCCGCTTGGGAAAGATAAATATAGCCACCATAAGCAGGAACAGGAATATGGCGCTTACAGCCTGAACCTGAGCACCTTTTTTATGACCTGCGCGCAGCAAACGCCTGTACAGATAATAATCTGTACCCACGTTAATCAGCAATATGACGGTTGCTATCAGATATGGGAATCGCATGCGGCAAGTTTATTTCGCAGCGGATTGGCATACATCTCCATAATCAGATGACGCATAAACTCGCGCTCCGTGGGCGTTATATCAGGAACATCCACCTTGTCAAGCTGCCCGGTGATATATTTCTCAAATTTCTCTACATCCTCCGCTGTATAACAGTCAGCAAAACGCGGCCTGTCCAGCAGAGTGTCATAGGCTATGTAATTGCAGGGGAATATATAATAGTTACTATGTATGTCGTGGTCTATCATATTGCCGGCTGCACGTACCACCTCCGCCTTATCCTCGCTCTGCAGCTTCTCAAGCCTGGCGTTAATACACGCTCCAAGATGAAAATGGATACGGCCCTTGGGCTTGGTAATACCTGTTTCCATACTGAACAGGTCATCACGCTGAGTCTTCTTATATTCCGGGTCACGGCGTTTAAGAAGGAACTCCCGTGCTTTGAGATAATCATTGGGGTCATACTCATATGATATACTCACGGGTAACAGGCTTACCCCGCATAAATTATGCTTAACCGTACCGCCTCCTGCCAGAGCCAGCATCTTCAGTAGACTCTCCTGAGTCACATCATTAGAATCTTTAGCGCGCCCCTCACGCTGAGCTATCCATACACTTTCATGCAAACTGTTTACAGTAAAATGTATATAACCGGAAAGCTGGCGGGCATTCTCCAGAGCCTTGGCCAGACGGTCACCGCGTTTTACAATAAAACTGCGGTTTATCTTCACAAGGTCTGTAATCCAGTCATATATAAGCAGGTTATTTCCAATGGCCACCTGAGTGATAGGCATCTTGTTACGGATGAAGCACAGATTCAGAAACGACGCATCCAGCACTATATCCCTGTGATTGGAGATAAAAGTGTAACTCTTGCCGGCCTCACAGTTCTCAAGACCATCCACGGTCAGGCCGTCAGTGGTTGAGGCAACCAGCATCTCAAGGAAGGCCCCCATTACCTGAGTCTGGAAATCCTTCTGTCGCGTAATGCTCAGCAGCTGTTCCACAAACGCAGGATAATCCACCTGAGGCATCACATAGCGTACAGCATGTTCAAAACCCGGCTCGCGCACAAGGGCTGCCAGTTTATCCTTAAAATTTGAATCATTATACGGAGCAATATCCTGAAACTCTGCCGGAATCTCAGGTGCATTTGCAACCGCCGTGTTTATATTGAGGTCTTTTGTGTCAGTCATGTCGGATTCTTAATTGGATATGCTTTGGCATAGTCTGCCAAAATTACTATATTTTCTTAACATATCCCAGCACCAAAAAGATAAATAACGGAGTTTAAATTAAATTAAGATATATCATAACACCTTTTTCTCAACTCTTTAGGACTTCTATTAGACCCCGTTCCACAATATTGCTTAAGACTGGTGAACAGAATCTTAAGAGGCTGGACTTCCGGCGGTCAGTTTATCACATTTGAGGGTTGCCCGGCAATAAAGTTTGCCACATTCTCCACCGCTATATCCATCAGCCTATGTCGTGACTCCACCGTGGCCCACCCCAGATGAGGCGTTATGTAACAGTTGCGCGCTGAAAGGAGCGGATTATCAGCCGCGGGAGGTTCACTTGAAAGGACGTCCAGTCCGGCTGCCCGTAACTTCCCGCTGTTAAGCGCATCAGCAAGAGCCTGCTCATCCACCAGAGGACCTCTGCCAGTATTAATCAGTATAGCAGACGGCTTCATCAGCGCAAGTGCTTCAGCATCTATCATATTTCTGGTATCATCCGTCAGAGGACAGTGCAGTGACAGTATATCACTCTGAGACAGAAGCATCTCCATTGATTCCGCTTTATTCACTCCCTGTGGCAGTTTGTCAGCTTCCTTTGACGTATATGCCTGCGCCTTCATACCAAACGCCTGCGCAATTCGTGAAACTTCGCAGCCTATGTGTCCCAGTCCTACTATCCCCATGGTCTTGCCGGAAAGCTCTGTTATAGGGTGATCCCAGTAACAAAAATCAACTGATTTACTCCAGCGTCCGGCACGGTTTTCAGCTGCATAATACTCCACACGGTTTGTAATGGCTAATATCAAAGCAAAGACCATCTGGGCCACTGAGGTAGTGCTATAAGCGGGTATATTGGTAACTGTTATCCCTTTCTCACGCGCAGCTTCAATATCCACTATATTATAACCGGTGGCCACCACCCCAATATACTTCAAGTGCGGTAAAGCCATTATAGCCTCCCGGTTCAGCACCACCTTATTTGTCAGAAGAATCTCCGCATCTGCGGCGTGCGCAAGCAGCTCACCTGGTGAAGTGCGGTCATAAACCTTAATTTCGCCAAGAGAACTCAAACCATCCCAGGACATATCACCGGGATTCAACCCATATCCGTCAAGAACAGTAATCTTCATAGTCCATAAGTATTTGGGACAAATTCTTATTTCCGTGATGCGGCATACTCGCGCCAGCGGTCTATCAGCGCGCTCATGTCAGCCGGTATCTCTGAAGTAAAAAACATCTCTTCTCCTGTTGCGGGATGCACAAAGCCAAGAGTGCGGGCATGGAGCGCCTGCCGCGGACAAGTTTCAAAACACCGCTGCACAAAGGTTTTATAAGCCGCAGAAGGCACGCCGCGCAGCACGTGGTCACCGCCGTAGCGTGAGTCATTGAACAGCGGATGACCTATGTGTTTCATGTGCACCCTTATCTGATGCGTACGGCCGGTTTCAAGCACACAGCGCACCAGCGCCACATGCCCCAGAGGCTCCAGCACATCATAATGTGTGACCGCATGTTTTCCCATATCAGAGTCAGGGGGGAAGACATCCATCTGAAGTCGGTCTCGCAGCGAGCGACCTATATTACCCTCTATACGTCCCTTATCAGGATGAGGCACTCCCCAAACTAAGGCATTATACTCCCGTCGGGTGGTCTTGTTAAAAAACTGCTTTCCAAGATGAGTCTTGGCATCAGGAGTCTTGGCCACCACCAGAAGCCCGGAGGTGTCTTTGTCAATACGGTGCACAAGGCCCATACGCGGGTCATTGACATCATAGTCCGGATTATCCTTGAAGTGATAAGCCAGAGCGTTCACAAGCGTTCCTGAATAGTTTCCGTGGCCGGGATGCACCACCAGGCCTGCCGGCTTATCCACCACCAGCAGATGCTCATCCTCATACACAATATTCAGCGGAATATTTTCCGGTATTATCTCCAGCTCATAGCGCGGACGGTCCATAACCACCTGCACCACATCTCCGGGCTTTACACGGTAATTACTCTTTACAGCCTTTCCGTTCACCAGAATACACCCTGCCTCGGCAGCCTGCTGGATGCGGTTACGCGACGATTTTTCCAGCCTGCTTACCAGAAACTTGTCCACTCTCAGCAGGGTCTGTCCCGGATCAGCCACAAAGCGGAAATGCTCATATAGCTCCCGACCTTCCACTGACGCCGCAGGATCAAGGTCCTCATCAGGCATCAGGTCCTCAGCCTCTTCTGTATTACTCATATGCGTTATTGTCTGATGAGTCAAACACATCATCCACAGCCTCATCAATGCTGTTGTATTCCACCTCTGTAATCTGTTCAGTACTGTCAGCCTCAGCATAAGGTGACACACTGTCCGGCGCGCCTTGTGAAACCTCAAGGACCACCGTGGCTGTCACGGCAACCTTTGAGCCCACATGCAGCGGATTACCGTCAACAAGCGCTCTTACCACCATATCAGGATAATCACCGGGAACACTCATGCGCCTGATATTTGTGATGCCGTATGTACGCAGAATACTCTCAGCCTGACGCGCTGACATATATTCCAGCGGAGATGTTATCACCACCTTGTCAGGCGAGAAAGAAGCTATAGTGACATATACCGGCCTGCCACGCTTTACTACAGCGCCGCCCTTGGGCCAGCTTTCAAGAATCTCACCGGCTTGCTCCGGGCCCTTATATATGGAATCTGAAATCTCTATGGTCAGCCGTGCATCAGCAACCACCTCTTTTGCCTTATCTATGTTCATACCCTTGATTTCAGGCACCACAGATGTCTGCCCGTGGTGAGTCCATATATCCAGAAACCAGAGACTTCCCCATGCCAGGATAACGCCGGTTAGAATAATCAGAACCACATTACTAAGCACCGGATGGCCTTTGTACAGCTTTACAAAAAAATCTTTTACTTTTCTCATCTTGTGATATTTTAAGACGAAATATGCATATTGAAAGCACAAAAATAGCAAAAAACCACTTCTGCTCAGCGTATAGCTCCAAAAATTTTCACTATTTTTGTGGGGAAAAGCCATTAACCAAGAAACACGTGAAAAACTTACATCAGGAAATAGAAGACCCCGAAGATGACAGAACGGAGGATATTACACCCGTATCCACCGGAAACAAACCATACACCAGCGCCTCAGACATTGTACGCCATCACCTCAAGGGTATGTACCAGACATGGTTTCTGGAGTATGCCTCTTATGTGATTCTTGAAAGAGCCGTTCCCCATATTGATGATGGTCTGAAACCTGTTCAGCGACGTATCCTTCACAGCATGGAAACTCTGGATGACGGCCGTTTCAACAAGGTTGCAAACATTGTAGGTAACACCATGCAGTACCACCCGCATGGCGATGCCTCTATTGGTGATGCCCTGGTGCAACTGGGTCAGAAAGAACTCCTGGTGGAGACACAGGGAAACTGGGGTAATACCCTTACGGGCGCCTCTGCCGCAGCTCCGCGATACATTGAAGCGCGCCTATCTCCCTTTGCTCTGGAAGTCCTTTTCAATCCTAAAATCACGGAATGGACCATGAGTTACGACGGCCGCAAGCGCGAGCCCGTAACGCTGCCGGCCAAATTCCCCCTCCTGCTGGCTCAGGGAGCGGAAGGCATTGCCGTGGGCCTCTCTTCCAAGATTCTTCCACATAACTTCAATGAACTCATTGACGCCGCCGTGGCTTATCTAAAAGGCGAAGACTTTGAACTTTACCCTGACTTCCCCACAGGCGGTTTCATTGATGTTACCCGTTACAATGACGGCAAGAGAGGTGGAGCAGTCCGTATCCGCTCCAAGATTACAAAAATAGACAACCGCACTCTGGCTGTCACTGAAATACCTTACGGCAAAACCACCGGTACTGTAATTGCATCCATCATAAAAGCTTTTGAAAAAGGGAAAATCAAAATCAGAAAGGTGGATGACAACACTGCCGAGCATGCAAACATACTGGTTCACCTGCAGCCCGGAACTTCCAGCGACAAAGCCATTGACGCCCTCTATGCCTTCACTGACTGTGAGGAAAGTGTCTCACCCAACTGCTGCGTGATTTCTGACCGCAAACCGCACTTCCTGGGTGTGAGCGATGTCCTACGCCACAGCGTGGACAACACACGCAACCTTCTGGGACGCGAGCTTGAAATTCAGCTATCCGAACTCCGTGAGAAGCTCTTTTTTGCCTCTCTGGAGAAAATATTCATTGAAAACCGTATTTACAAGGACCGCCAGTATGAGACCGCAGCCCACATTGACGCGGCTGTGGATCACATTGCCTCACGCCTTGAGCCCCTCACTGAAGGCTTCATCAGGCCCGTTACCAGAGATGACATCCTCCGTCTGGTAGAGATTAAGATGAAACGCATCTTCCGCTTCAGCGCTGATGAGGCTGACCAGCTCATAGCACGCCTTCAACTGCGTATTGCAGAGCTCACACACCATCTGGAACACCTGACGGAATACACCATTGACTGGTACACCTCTCTCAAAGAAAAATACGGTGCGGCCTACCCCCGCCGTACTGTCATCCGTAACTTTGACACCATTCAGGCCGCAACTGTTGCTGAGGCTAATGAGAAACTGTATTTTAACCGTGAGGAGGGCTTCATAGGAACAGCTCTTAAAAAGGATGACAACGTGGAATTCATCTGCAACTGCAGCGCCATGGATGACATCATAATCTTTTACCGTGACGGCCGCTATAAAGTTGTCAAAGTACAGGAAAAGCTGTTTGTGGACAAGAACGTCCTCCATGTGGGAATATTTAACCGTGAGGACCGCACACGCTACAACGTCATTTACCGCGACGGTAAGACCGGCACTGTAACCCCGGACGGGAAACAGCGCGGGTTCTATTACATGAAGCGCTTTGCTGTCACCGGAGTAACACGTGACCGCGTTTATGACCTCACCCAGGGAACACCGGGCTCCAAGATCATGTGGTTTACCGCCAACCCCAACGGTGAAGCTGAGGTGGTAAAAGTCATTCTCAAGCCCAAGGCACGCCTCAAGAGCCTGCAGCTTGACGTTGACTTTGCTGACCTTGCCATACGCAGCCGCCAGTCCATGGGTAACCTTGTGACTAAAAACGAGGTCCTCCGTATGTCTCTCAAGGAGCGCGGTGTCAGCACCCTCGGAGGCAGACAGGTATGGTTTGACCGTGACGTAATGCGCATTAACTATGACGGGCGCGGTGTAAATCTGGGTGAATTCATGGGTAATGACCGTATTCTTGTAATACTCCGGGACGGTACTTATTACACCTCAACCTTTGAGGCCACCAATCACTATGAGGACTCCATTCTCACCATTGAAAAGTATCAGCCTGACCGCATATGGACCGCCGTACTCTATGACGCCGACCAGAAATATTACTACCTCAAACGCTTCATGCTGGATGACAGCCCGCGCAAGCAGAGCCTCATAGGCGAGAATCCTGACAGCCGACTCATTCTTCTGAGCAGCCATACTGCGCCGCGCTTCCTCATCACCTTTGGCGGCCATGACTCAGCCAGAGAGCCTCTGGAGGTTGAAGCTGTACCGTTCATAGGAGTTAAGTCACCCAAAGCCAAGGGTAAGCGCCTCACCACCTTTGACGTCAGTGAGATTACAGAGCTTGAGCCTGCAGAGCCTGTCCCCGTTGAGCCGGAAGACATGGAAACAGAGAGTGACACTGAACAGGAGGACACACGGGAGGTAATAACTCCGGATATTTCAGATGAGGAACTCCGCGATGAAATAACAGGCCAGAAACGCCTCTTCTGAGCATGAACCGTTGTCTGCTGATATTATTCATCTTCTGGGCCTCTGTGGTCTCAGCGCAGCCACGACACACTCTTTCAGTGTTGGCCGGTAGCGCACACACCGCTGACACCTATCTCTCACCTCTGAAATACAGCGGAGCCTCCACAGGCATAGCTTATGACTACAAGCGTTTATACCAGCCCTCCATGTTCAGCTTAAGCACTCAGCTCCGAGGCTCACGAACCATGAATCCTGCCCGCAATGCAGTCATGTGGGGCGCTGACCTGATGCTGTCTTCTCATTATATGTGGAGACTACCCGTTCCATCAGCCATTGCCTCTGTCTATCTTGGTTCCGGAGCCTCAATTGCTGCCGGAGCGCTTTATTTACCGCGCAACGGCAATAACCCCGTCAGCGCATCTGCACGTATCTGCGCTGACGCAGCCATACACTGCACACATGACATCTCCATCCACCACAGGCCGCTTACTTTCAGCCTGACCGCAACCCTCCCGGTTACCGGAGCTTTCTTCCGTCAGGCTTACGGAGAACTTTATTATGAAATTTATATGGGTAACCACTCGCATCTGATTCACTGGGCGCATCCCGGAAATCTCCTTGCCCCGGACATAAGAGCCGCCGTATCCACCACTGTGGGAAAAATTTATCTCACGGGTGCATATACGCTGAATGTGGAGAACTCTTACTCCCACTCCATCACTCACCGCTGCATTTATCACTCTTTTGCAGCCGGAATATCTTTCTGACCTTATGAAACACCTGACATACTTTCTCTTACTCGTGGGGGCATTATCCTTAAGCGCATGCCATGACCTGGAATCTGAGCCCAACACTGCCCTGGGGAACCTCAGAGCGCTGTGGACCACGGTGGATGAACACTACTGCTATTTCAATGAAAAAAACATAAACTGGGATTCAATATACTCAGTTTACGCTCCTCGTGTCAACACATCCACCACTGCCACTGAACTCTTTGAAATCTGTTCAGACATGCTGGCTGAGCTTAAAGACGGCCATGTAAACCTTGCCTCGCCCTGGGAAACAAGCTATTACAGAGGATGGTGGAGTGACTACCCCCAGAACTATGACGCCCGTGTAATTCAGGAACATTACTTCAACTTCAGATACCATACTGCCGGGGCCGTCAATTACGGTATTCTAACCCCTGACAGCGTAGGATACCTCCATTACAGTACTTTCAGCAGCTCCATTCCTGAATATACCATGGACTACATTCTGTTATCCATGAGAAACTGCCCCGGACTGATTGTGGACATACGTGACAACGGCGGTGGTGACCTCACTAATGTTGAACGCCTGGTGGCACGCTTTCTGGATGAGACCATAACTGCCGGTTACATAATTCATAAGACAGGCAAGGGACACGGAGACTTCTCATCGCCCTACTCCTTCACATACTCTCCGGCCACTGACCATGTCAGATGGCTCAGACCCGTGGTCCTCCTTACCAACCGTAGCACATACAGCGCTGCCAATAACTTTGCAGCCATAATGCGTACCTTGCCTCATGTCACCCAAGTGGGAGCCACCACCGGAGGTGGAGGCGGAATGCCCTTCTCATCTGAACTTCCATGCGGATGGGCATTGCGCATGTCTGGAAGCCCCATCCTGGACCCCAACGGAGAAAGTACAGAAAAAGGAGTTGCGCCACACGTAGCAGTGGACATAACCCCTTATGAAACAGCAATGGGCCGTGACCCAATTCTGGACACGGCCCGTGAAATAATTGTCAACTCAGTTAATAACAAATCCCGGTAAGGATACAAGCTCCCTTGATGACGGGACATACACTCTGGCAAACTGACGCAGAAAAGAAAGCGTCCGGGCAGAGGGTCCGGGAATATGACGGTTCCGCGGCGATGAATGAACTGAGTTAATAGGAGTAGAGTTTTTTTGCATAGGCAAGTAGTCTAAGGAATTAATACTGAGAGACTCTTATTTAAGTTAGAACTCAATTAAAAAACGTGGGACACAAGGCTTTATTGCATCATACACAGGCAAAAAAACATGTTTTAGAGCAAACTTTTTATTGTATTTCACTGGTTAAAAATAATTAAACCTCCCCTTTTGGCTTTATACTTTCTTGCATAGTATAAAAATAAAACATACCTTTGCAAAACACTTAATATCTATCCGCATCGCGGAACTTTTTACATATACTTTTATTTAACACTTAATACTATATTGCCTATAGCCCATTTCTACTCTAAACATTAAAAGAAAGAATAGTAATGCAAGCACTTGACAAGATGACTGACGCTCAGTTAGTTCAGGCTTACACACAAGGCAACAACACAGCTTTTGACACTCTGCTGACCCGCTATCAGGCCCAGGTCTACAATTACATAATGGCTTCCGTTAAAGATGCCACTATGGCTGATGATATCTTTCAGGAAACTTTTGTAAAAGTAATAACCACCCTGAAACAGAACCGTTACACTGAAAACGGTAAATTCGGTGCCTGGTTACTCAGAATTGCACGCAATCTGATTATTGACCACTTCCGTCAGGAGAAAAGTGAAAATGCTGTCAGCACTGATGATGAAAACTTCAGCATCCTTAACCGCAAGGAGCTGAGTGACTCCACCATTGAAGACATAATGGTAGATGCACAGATATGCACTGACGTGCGCCGCCTCATCATGCAGTTGCCTCATAATCAGCGCTGCGTTCTGGTAATGAGATATTACAAGAACCTGAGCTTTAAGGAAATTGCTGAAAAACTCAACATCAGCATAAACACTGCTCTGGGACGCATGCGCTATGCCATCCTGAACATGCGCCGTATGGCCTCTGAGCGTAAAATTGAACTTTCACGCGTTTAATCAGGCCTTTTAAAGCCATTAAAATTTTTGAGAGGGCGCTTCAAAATTTGCATTTTGAAGCGCCCTCTCAAGCTGTGTAAGTTACGTTGCCGATGACCTATTATAACACACCGTATATGAAAGAATGTACTGTGACCCCTAAACCCGGTCTCATAATTTTTGCTACCTTTGCATTAAATAAAAAGAAACATGCGCATAACTAAGATATTTAACGCTCTTCTGACCATTATGGCCTTGTATGCTTGCAGCCGGTCAGATGGTTCTGAACGCACAGTGGTTGTGGGACTGGAACCGGAAAGAGCTCTATTGCAGGAGATAGTGGGAGACAGATATAAAGTCATCTCCATTCTGGGAACCGCAAATAACCCGGAAACCTTTGAGCCGGACATGAAAGATATGGCAGCCATTTCACGCGCCCGGGCGTTTATGACCCTTGAAAGCATGCCCTTTGAGGAAAAGATGGAAAAGATGGCTGAGGAGGCCGGAGTTCCAGTCTTCAACATCTCGGAAGGTGTTGAGAGACTCCATGGCACACATAGTCATGCACATAACGCCGAGAATGAACATTCACATGGTGATGGGGACCCGCACATATGGACCTCATTCCGCAATGCCCGTCTTATTGCTGCCAACATGACTGAGGCCATGATTAAGACTGACCCCGAAGGAGAAGCCACATACCGCTCCAATTTCGCGCGCCTTGACGCACGCCTTGACTCTCTGGACCGTAACGCCGCAGCTCGCCTGAAAAGCGCAGGGAACCCGGCTTTTCTGGTCTGGCATCCATCACTGAGTTACCTTGCCAGAGATTACTCTCTGGAACAGATTAGCGCCGGTACAGAGAGTAAGGAACTCTCCGCTTCAGCCCGCGTGGACCTGGTGAAAAAAGCTAAAGAGAAAAACGTGAAAGTATTCTTCTTCCAGAAGGAATATGACGCCGCCCAGGCCCGGACCCTATCTCAGGAGACCGGAACAGCCATGGTAACTATCTCTCCAACATCCTTTGAATGGGAAGAAGATTTAAATACCGTTATTAATGAGCTCTGCAAGTAAAGACCGGCCCGTGGTTCTCTCCCTCAAAGATGTCAGCATGCGCTTTGGGCAGAAGACCGTACTCTCTGACGTCAGCTTTAATGTGCTTCGTAATGAGTTTTTAGCCATTACAGGGCCCAACGGCGGAGGTAAGACCACACTCCTGCGCATCATCTTGCGGCTTCTGAAACCAACTTCCGGTACTATTAATTATCATGGTAATCCCACCGTTGGATATCTCCCGCAGAAAAACATGATAGATAGTCATTTCCCCATTTCTGTCAGGGAACTCATCCGCTCCGGCCTCATGTGCCGCAGCAACCGTGGCAGAAGGACCGTAAATGAAATCCTTACCCTCACAGGTCTGGAAGCTCTCGCAGACCAGACCATAGGAACACTCAGCGGCGGACAGCTGCAGCGCGCACTCTTTGGACGTGCCATAATATCAAGACCTGAGCTGCTGGTACTTGATGAGCCTCTGAGCTACCTCGACACCCACTTTGAGCATAAACTTTACAACATCCTTGAGGAGGTGGCGGCTGACTCCACGGTGGTTCTGGTATCACATCAGATGAGCACCATAGCAGACATGGCAACCCGCCACATAGTGGTGGACGGTACAGCAGTGGAATGTCCCGCAAACCATCATCACTACATAGCTCCGGAGTGCAACTGCACTGACTGTTCTCATTCACATCAGAACTAAGACCCCGTTCCCCAATTTTATAAACTTTGGAGAACGGGGTCTAAGATGTTACCTCGCCAACGACAAATTCATTGACAGTCCATAAGAAGTAGACGTTGTGGGGTATGAACCGGTGGTGATTACGGGTGTATTCACACGGTGGTCAAAATATGCACCCACGGTTATCTTCTTGCTTAGAATATAGTTTGCGGTAAAGTTAATACTGAAAGTATTGGTACCGGACGTAGGCTGGGTATAAGCGCTCTCAATACGCCTTATCAGAGCCTTGTTATGCTGCAATGAGACATCGGCATTCAGTGTCAGGTCATTGCTTACACCCTGAGTTGAGCCCTTCATCTTAAGGAAGGTGTTGAACCCTACTATCTTATACCCGGCGCCCACGGTCAGACCGCTCTGGAGTGCCTCCACTATCTGACCCGCCGATGTATTCAGTGTCAGTGTACGCTGGTCACGGTACTCTGCCTTAAACTGGAGCTCATTCTTCAGAGTAAAGTTTACTCCTATCAGCGGAGCAAAGCGCTCTGTTATGGCAACGGAAGATATATTATACTGTCCGGTGGGGATAGGCTCGCCGGTGAGTTCATCAAGAGTGAAACCCAGACTTCCTCCGTCTGCACTCACCCAGTTGAGATATGAGCTGTATGAACCCACGGAATAAGTACAGTTATAAGCATGGGAAAGGCTGAATGACTTGAATATATTTCTCATGTTCCCAAGGTTTATGAGTCCGTCATAAGTAATACGCCAGTTGGGTAACACTGCTCCGAAATTCGGGAATGGGTTAAGCCATACCTTAGATGGTTTCTTACCGGTATATGCCGCTACAAAGGCGGGGATGAGGACATCACCTGAAGTCTCGGACATTGAACCAACCGCCGGATCAAAGGGAGCCCCGGCATGATTGCCTCCGCGTAGGAACCCGGCATCAGGATATCGTAACCCTACATACTGGTCCTGCACTCTGTCACGTATCTGCGGTATATATGAAAGGAAATTGTTAAATGCATCCGAAGCATAACCGCTCTCTGCTGAAGTTCCGCGCAGAGCTGTTCCTATGGCGCAACCTGTCATGGTAAAAGTCCCCGCAAGAGCCGTGGGCATGTCAGAATACATAAACTGCACTGAACGGCTGCGGCTGTCCGTACGGTTCATGGTCAGCTGTATCTTGAGGCCCTTTATGGGTTCAAGATTCAGTTCCAGATTAAGTTCCTGAGTGTGTGACATTGTGGCTGGAGAAGTCTGGCCGTCATCTGTAATCAGCCATCCGCGGTCAAGCGCCTTGTTCAGATACTCTTCTCCGGCAAAGCCGAAAGCGAAGTCCAGACCGGGCGACATGGGCCCGTGGCTCACCGTCTGACCAAAGATATTACCCACATCCATACCAAAGAGCGGAATGGTCATGTTGCGCGTGTCTCGCCAGCGTATGCTTGCACTGCGCGGCATCATCAGGGCACGTAAGCTGTATTGCCCAAGATTGGTCCAGAAATTACGTTCTGTCTTGTCCACCTCAGTGACCACAAACTTAAGAGTCTCGGTTCCTCGGTTGAGTACTGTCACCGTATTGTTGTCCACCACCTTATACTTCACCGGAACAGGTTTGTCCTCCAGTGTAAATGCTGTTACCTTAACCTTAGGCACGCGCAGGTTATGGTTGATGTTGAGGGTAGTGTCTGACTGAAGCTGGTAATTACGTTCAAAGCGTTTGGGTTTCTTGGCTCCGCGCGTTGTGGGCTTAGTATTGGCAAAACGCTGGTTAACCTCCTTGAGTAGCTTTATCTTGTTGTAGAAGCCCTCAAAATTCAAGCGTCCGTCAGCATTCCACGCAGCCTGATTTGCAATGGTATTACCCATACGCTGACCGTCTACAGTTGCTCCGCGATTCCAGTTATATGTGGCGTTATAGCTCACTGAACCTGACAGGAAGTCTATAACGGGAATCTTAGAGAACGGAGCGCGGTACTGTCCTGTGAACGTCTGGCTATAGTTCCATGGCGTTCCCATACTTCTAATGGACTCCCACACAGACCTTTTCCATTCCTGATACTCGTCAGGGAAAAGCTGGCGGTTTACAGCTCCAACAGGCTCTTCTATTCGGGCCTGGGTATTGGAGTTGAATGACAGCGTAAGGCTCTTTATAATATTCCACTGAATCTGGAACTGGCGGTCCCATAGAAAGTTCTTGCTCACAGAAACGGGAAGCCTGAACATCACGTCAGTCTCTGAACGGGTCTGCTGCTCATAATAATAGCGTGACATATTAGTCAGGAAAGAGATGCTGTTAGGCAGCCACTGTATCTCCCAGTCTCTGAAGAATTTCAGATTGCGGTTCTTTGACTTCAGGAATCCAAAAGGCTTGAAGGGCTTTATATAAGGAGCATAATTATAAGCCAGGGAACCTCTGTAATCGTTTGTATACTCATACTCCGTGGTGGGGTCCATACGGGTTTGCTTGCTGTATGAGAAATTGATGGTGAAGTTTGCAGGGTCCCAGGGCATGGGGTTCTTGCTTCGCACATCAAATTTCATTCCTGAGAGTGAGAAATTCTCCACAATTGCACGTTCCACAGCATAGGCCTGAATACTGTCTTTCTCTGCCTTTGTGGTGCAGTCATCCAGGGCATCCTTCAGAAGCACATCCTGATCCAGGGGGTTATACTTGGGAGAATTTATGGTCTTGTTGTATGAGTAATATACAGGCGCTGTAAGTTTAACAGCCTCAGGTAAAAGACGGCCAACATCACCCTGCACGGCTATATTGTACTGCTTATAGTCATCCAGACGTCGCTCATTCAGTGACTGGTCCACGCCGCCGAAGCCTGCTGTCTCAATGTGTCCGCCAACATTTACCGTTGCAATATCAGACACATTAAGGGTTGCATTACCTTTTGCTGCCCAGCCTCCGGCCTCATCAAAATCAGTAACCTTCAGCTCATTAACCCACACGGTACCATCCTTGGTTCGTGATGAACGGTTACGTACCCCAATGAGCATGACACGTACGTCAGACAGCGTGGGATTACCGATAACGGCCATGCTGTTACGCTCATTATCCGGGTCTCGCCCGGTGAAGAGGGTTCCGTATCCTACACCTGCAACCTCCGCACGCTTGGCATTATTACGCTCCTTCTTAAGGTCCACCAGAGACTGGAGGTTAAAGTCCATGAAGTTATTCTGCGGCCATACTATATAGCGGGCAGATGAAAGGTCATTATTATAAGTTCCGGGCGGGGTAAGTTCCAGAGGTATCTCATACTCATAATAATTCTGCTTTACATCTGTACCTAAGCGCAGGAACAGTGACAGGTCACCGGACTGGAGGTCAGTCTGATCATCAATCAGTGCCTCAGCGTGAATCCACATCTGCAGGCGCTTGTAATTACGCAGGTCCAGCTGGGTGTTACGGTACACTCCGCGGGCATCACCGGCAGCAAGGTCAGTCACACGCATGCTCATGGACTGCTCGTTAAGCTGGACTATCTGACTCTGGCCCGGGTCTGTTATACGTGTCACACCGGGAGGGAGGACATAGTTCACGGGCTCACGGCGCGAGTTCTCCTCTATGTTTACCACAGAGAGGTCCAGGTGGCCCTCTGCTGGTGCATCTCCACGATTATTCAGATTGAAATCATAACCGCGCCACTCCCCGCGCACCAGTTCCAGGGAGGCAAAACGTAAATGCGTCACTGCCTTGAACCCGGTCATGAATATACGGGCAAAGCGTATGGTGGTGAAATCTGATATGGAACCCACCACTTTTTCATATTCTTTTAAGGGTATCTTGAACTGGTACCATTCCACCTGAAGGTCATTGCCGTCACGTGTGGACACCAGTGACACCTGCTTGTCTGTAATATAGTTCTTACCCACCACAAGGTCCTCCGGGCGGATGGATACATGGTACTGGAAATAGCGCTCATACTCATTAAGCGTATTGTCCTGATTTATATCCTCAACATCTGGAGTTGAGCGTGAGCTCTGATACAGAGGCTCATCAGTATCCTCAGGTGAGAGGGAGTTACCCTCCACTCCGTTGTATCTCTTATAGCGCTCCAGAATACCCAGTCTTTCATCATCATAGTCATAGCCGCGGTAGAAATGGTAATTATCACCCGCAGGGTCATTGAAGGGCGAGAAGCGGTCAGCCTGCATGGTTTCAATGGTGGCGGGAGACAGCTTTCTGCGCAATCCGTCAAGATAGTCCCGGTAAGAGGGGAACTCAAACTCACTCTCATTGGGCAGTCCGTCCAAACCCACGTCCTGTGCCAGACGTGAACCGCTGTTATTGTCAAAGGAGTAAGTAAGTGAATTCTGAGTGCTCACACGGCCCCACGCAGTCTCCGTCAGGAACTGGGTATCTCCGTCATATGGAATACCGTTCTCGTAACTCTTCAGACCATCCTTTAATATGTCCTCTGACACCTCACCAAAGTTGAGATAGAGGTCACCGCCCTCATAATTTGGATTCTCAGGGTCAAGAAACGGATTGAGCAGCCAGAACTGAACATATTCTATATTACTCTGCTCAAAGTTAGTATTATCCATACGTCGCATTATTCCGCCCCAGCGCTTTTCCGGGCTCAGTAGTGCTCCGTTCTCATCAATATTCTCTGCATCCAGGTTATACGGGCCTCGCTCTGTGGGATAGAATGAGAGGTTAAGAGTCTGAATGGTGGATGACTCACCATATGTAAGTTCACGGCCGGGAAATATTTCACGTGAGGTCACCTCACGTACATAAGGATTGGATAACTGTTCAAGGTCGCTTTTTATATAGCCCGGAGCCAGTGAAGAATTTCTCTGGGTGAACATGCGGTCAATGAAGTACCAGTTCAGCAACGCACGGTTCTTACCATAAGCCACATTATTTGACAGAGCCGCCTCCGGGAACAGCGGGTCTGCCCCGCCATCATACGGTGTGGATGCAAGTGTCCAGCTGTATGGTGAGCGAAGGTCAATACCGGTCTGCGCCCCTTCAAAATCATCCACATATGAGGAGCCTCTGTTACTGCCGGACTTCTGTGCATGCGGCATCAGACGCGCATACTCCGCAGTCACACTCAGACGTGAAGGCTGGGTGGCATTCACGGTAGGTATCTTATTGAAAAGATTCGTCAGCCACATGAATTCATTATTGTAGCTGAGATTGAGTCCGAACATGGAATTATTCACTATCTCATCACCAATATTGACTTTCTCAGTCAGTGCTTTCTCGGAGAAATGGAGCAGTGTACCACCTATATTAAGATGCCTGTTAAGCTGATACTGCAGGTCCAGACCCAACAGGGTCTTCCTCTGAGTGGAAAACATACTCTGATTCTCAAGAGTCACTGATATATTCTGACCGGAGTCTATGATTGCCTGATTAGTTATGGTGACTATACCCATGGAATAATCCACCGTATAATCACTGTTCTCAGTAAGTGTCACACCTCCGGCGGTCACCACCACGGACCCTCGCGGAACATTCATGGCATTCAGCCTTATCTGTGAGCCGGATGAGGCCTGGTACTCACCTTCCAGCATAAACTTGTTCTTATCTGCAAACTGACGCGCCACCACCAGGGTAGAGTCATACAGCTGCGGATAACAGTACTGCTCAGCAAGCGCAGGATTATTAATCTTTGATGCCAGATGGGCGCCAAAGGGCTCCACCACCGGGAAAACAACCTTACCCGTGGCTGAATAAATGGTATAACCCTCTACAAAGTCAAAGAAGCCATCCACATTGCTCTCCTGGTTTGAGTCCAGGCGGTCCAGGTTCATGACCTCAAGAAGAGACTTGTCATTAAGCCCCGGGACAGGCAGATAATTTATTTTGGTTCCGGTGGTATCACTGAGGTATTTAATGTTGAGCCGGAAATTCTTCTGCTGAATCTGGTAACCTCCCAGATTGTAGACATTCTTCATCATCAGGTCCCACATGGGGAGTGAGGGAGAGCTTGTGGTACTCTTCAACATCTTCAGATACAGAGACTGGTCAGTACTTGTGACATCACCTGAGAACTCACCCACCTGATAAACCTGTCCCCCGTATGTGTATTCATAAGCCACAGCCAGCACCTCATCTGAACCAAGTGCTGACTTTAGAGAGATGTAACCCAGTGAACTGTTAAGTGTGTACTCGCTGCTGGAAAGCAGACGGGCGCTCTCCACCTTCTCATAGTCACGGCCTCCCTCTATACCATGCGCGGCCAGCGGGGCCAGCACCTGCGTCACAGTATTTATATTGCGGGCATCAGGATACTCAGTCTTAAGGGTAGAAAGCAGATTATTGGAGTTATTTGACGGCACCTGACCGCTGCCTGATGGAATCCAGTAGTCCGTTCCCAGGTGACTGTCCTCACCCAGGTCCATGAAAGCCACAAGATTTCGTGATTGTTCATAGCGGTTACTCTTGTTGGTAATCCATACCTCAACACGTGTAATGTTTATTCCGGAGGTCACAAAAGGTACTTTGGAGGCAAAACGGTCATAGTTGTCCCTGAAGTAATGAGCCAGAAAGAAGTGACGGTTCTGGTCATAATTGTCTATGCTTATGGTGAACGGCGTGGTCTGCGCCCCACCCTTGGTGTTAACAGTCTTACTCTCTGAATTCTGCTGTGACACCAGTGCCGTGGCTGTAAGCTTTCCAAACTGAAGCTTGGTCTTGAAACCGAACAGCGCCGTGCTTCCTCGTATAAGTGAAGAACCCGTGGTCAGAGACACATTTCCGGCTTCTATACTCTTCACTATATCATCTTCCTTACCCTCATAGGCTAACTTCAGATTCTTGGAGTCAAAGTCAAAGGTAGCGTCTGTGTTATAAGTCATGTTAAACTTCAGACGGTCACCCACTCCGGCGCTGATAGTGGCCTGTATCTTCTGGTCAAAATCAAAATAAGTCTTGCGCCTTGCTGACAGTGAGAGTGAAGGGTTATCCGTCTTGTTACTCTTGACACCCATGTTAATCTGAACGCTTCCCTGTGTGCGCAGTGACACACCGCCGGGTCCGAAAATCTTCTCCAGAGGACCCAGCGCAAAATTCATGTCAAAGATATTAAACGGCTGTTTCTCATTTCCTTCCATCTGCTCCATGTTGCGCTGACGGTAATAATCCTGCATGGAGCGCCTGAACTGCCAGTTATTATACTGCTCAGGAGTAAGCATGAATGGAGTGGCTATATCAAAATCACCCACGCGGGTACGCACCACATAACAGCCTGTGGCCGGGTCATATTCCGCTGCCGTTTTAATATTTGACGGGGCATCAAGGTCATAGGCCAGCTGGTCTTCCATAAGGTCCTCATAGCTCTGCGGCACAGTCTGCTGCACCGGGAAAGGCATCATGACTGTATCAGCCAGCGCAGTGATAGAGGGGCTGTATGAAGCCGGAGCCGGCCTGTGGAAGTCCACAGGAGGAGAATACACCGGTTGCTGCGGCTGGGTGCTCGCTGCCGCCTTGACGGCTATGAAACAGCCGCTTACTATCACAACTATAAACACAGCAAGCACCGCCACGCAGGAAAATTTACCTGTGGCAGCTGCTCTTGTATCTGAACGTAATATATGATGTGAGAGTAGACTTTTTAGTTTCATGTAGCAGACACTGCATTACTAAATATAGTAACGCAGTGCCGGGTCCTTTATTGCAGCCACAGCGTAAAAAATCAGAGCGCTATGAGGTGAAGAACCGTGTACGATGAGCAAAAATCAGAGCATCTGAAGCGCCTTGCGTATGGCCTGGTCCACTTTCAGCGAAGGTTGCTCGCGGTAAAGGCGCGTCAAGACTTTCTTAACTGAGGCAGCCGTAAAGCCCAGCATAACAAGGGCCGCCTGCGCTTCCTCAAAGGTATCTGTGTCCGCAACTGCAGGGGTCTCTGAGATAAGACTGTCTGCTTTAATCTTATCCCGGAGGTCCACAATAATGCGGTCCGCTGTCTTTGCTCCCACACCCTTTACAGCCTTAAGACGCTTGCTATCACCGCCTGAAATAACCGCTGACAGCTCTGCTAAAGGTATGGCTGACAGTATCATACGTGCTGTTGCGGCACCCACTCCTGACACGCCCACCAGCAGACGGAACATCTCTCTCTCATCGTTATTGAGGAAGCCATAGAGGGTCCATGCGTCTTCTCGGATAGACTCGTGAATCCACAGTCTGACAGGGTCTGATGTGCCTGCAGACGGCTCTAAGGCGGTGAATGCAGGGAGGGTGATGTTAATCATATAACCCACTCCACCTGAAGTCTCAACAGTGACGGAGGTGGGTGTAAGGAGGTCAATTTTTCCCTTTATAAAATCTATCATCTTTGCGTTTGAGTATTAAAACGGGTATAAGAATAACTCAGCCCCAGCGGTTTTTCTGGCGTTGGGCAAGGGTATTTTCTGTGGCATTATCTGATGGCTCCCAGAAGCGTTTGTCACGGATGGCGTCCGGACGGAACTGCTGCTGTACAAAATTCCCGGGGTAGTCATGGGCGTACTTGTAATTCTCTCCATAACCCAGGTCCTTCATCAGGGCGGTGGGAGCGTTGCGGATGTGTAGCGGTACCGGCAGATTTCCGCTGCGGTGAACCTCAGCCAGAGCAGCGTCAATGGCCTTATACGCTGAGTTGCTTTTGAGAGAGGTTGCAAGGTAGACAGTACATTCTGCAAGAGGTATGCGGCCCTCAGGCATGCCTATCTTGTGCACGGCGTCAAAGGTTGCGTTTGCCAGCAACAGGGCGTTGGGATTTGCCAGCCCTATGTCTTCAGCGGCAAGGATGACAAGACGGCGCGCTATGAACACTGGGTCCTCTCCACCGGCTATCATACGTGCCAGCCAGTATATGGCTGCGTCAGGATCACTTCCCCGCACGCTTTTAATGAACGCTGAGATGATGTCATAGTGCATCTCCCCTGTCTTATCATAGGCCTGCGGGTTCTGCTGCAGTGATTCAGTGACGGCACGGTCATTAATTACCACGCGCTTCCCTATGGGCGTACACTGGTACAGGAGATCCAGAATATTGAGGAGCTTCCTGGCATCGCCACCGCTATATCTGAACAGCGCAGTGGTTTCCTGGACATCCACCCCGGTGTCTTTGAGGATACTGTCATTATTTATGGCGTGGTCCAGAAGCTGTTGCAGTTCCTCAGCTTCCAGCGCGCGGAGTGTGTAAACCTGAGCACGAGACAGCAGAGGTCTGATAACCTCAAAGGAAGGGTTCTCAGTGGTGGCGCCAATGAGTGTCACAGTTCCGTCCTCAACTGCTCCCAGCAGGCTGTCCTGCTGGCTCTTGCTGAAGCGGTGAATTTCATCAATAAAGAGTATGGGGCGCCCGGTACCGAACATTCCTCCGGCCTCGCGTTTACATTTCTCAATCACCTCACGCACGTCCTTAACACCGGAGGTAACAGCAGAAAGGGTATAGAACTTACTGTCAGTGCTGTTGGCAATGATGCGCGCCAGAGTTGTCTTTCCCACCCCCGGAGGTCCCCAGAGGATGAAAGAGGCCACGTTACCGCTCTCTATCATCCTCCTGATTACGGCTCCCGGACCCACAAGGTGCTGCTGTCCTATATATTCATCCAGCGTGCGCGGTCTGAGGCGTTCAGCCAAAGGTGGAATATTGGTATTCATGAATTATATAAAGTGAAAAAGGACAGCACACCACCGCGTTGGGGGCCTGCCGTCCTTATGAGTCAAAAGTGTATTTTACTTGGAAAGGTTCTGCAGAGCAGTGGTAACATCCTGATACTTCTGGAATGTCTCTGCGGCTTTATCCTTGTCACCTATTTCCTTGTAGTATGAATTGAGGACCTGATATGCCTCACGGTACATGGCCAGACCTGCAGAAGTGGTCATGTTCTCCGGATTCTCATTCAGAAGCTCCAGTTCTTTCTGATATGCTTCAGCGGCAGTCTGATTAGGCTTACGTCCGTTAGCAGCCACTACCAGACGACCCTTCTGCTGATACAGCACGGGGACAGGCTGTGCTCCGGCAATACAGAGGTCTATCATCTCTACACCCTTCTGAGCATAATCAGCTGAACGTGCGGGATCTGATTCATAAGTTGAGATGCTGGCATTCATATAGCGGCGCGCAGCGTCAAAATACTCGCTTGCAGGCACGTCCTCACTCATGGAGATGAACTTGGCATAAGTCTCAGCTGCCTCAGGATGATTACGCATCTGTGAGTATGCTGTACTGAGTACTCCGTATAAGTCTTTTTTATCAGGGAAAGCCTTGATACCTTCTGTAAGAACCACCACTGAGAGACTGTCCTGACCGTCATTCATATAAGCACGGCCCAGTGTGAGATAGTCATTAAAGTTGCGGCTTGAAGCGGGGTTCTTCTCAAAGAGCAGTTTACCGGCTTCAATAGCACCCTTATAATCTTCCATAGCGTCCTTGTTAAGCATCACCATACGCTGCATACCCATATTGTCAGGATGACTTGCCAGCAGGTTCTGAGCTATCTTGAGCGACTCACCATATTTCTGTCCGGCATAGAGCAGCACAGTGTAACGGGCCTCATCATCAGCAAAGTGGTTGGGGTTGTTGATATACTTGCCGTACTGTTCAGCAGCCTTTGTCCACTGGTTGTTCTCATAATATTTTTCAGCCAGCTCACGCTGTGCCAGGGCTGAGTTAGGATTAGCACTTACGAATTCCTGAAGTTTCTGAATGGCAAAGTCAGGATTCACAAAGAAGTATGAATTAGCATACTTCACATAACCTTCAGGGTTACCGGCCTCAGCATTAATGGCCTGTTCATACATGGCTGCGGCTTCACCAAACTTGCGCTCTGCAAGCAGCATGTCACCCTCCAGCATGAAGACAGCGGGCTCTGAATACTTGGAGTCCTTGCGGGCCTTATCCAGATTCTTGGTTATCTCCTTTGCATATTTAACGGGGTCAGCGGAATAATATGCGCGTGCAATGTCCACCGGAATCTCTGTGTTCTTCTTAGCCAGTGACTGGGCTTTCTTGAAGTTAGCCTGTGCAGCGCTCTCATTGCCGTTACGGAGGTCAAGAGCACCAAGTCCCACGTAGTTATAGGGGCACTCGGCGTTAGCAGCTATACCGGCTTCAAAAGCGGACTTAGCCTCAGTGGGCTTATCCTGATTAAGATAAACCTGACCCAGATAGTAATTAGCAACAGCCTTATCAGTGTTACTGTCATTAAGAGTACGTGAAAGGATGCTGCGCGCATTCTCATACTGTCCGGCGCGGTAATAGTCAATACCGTCCAGATAGCCCTGGCTTTGGGCACCGGCAGTCAGGGAACCGGCTGCAAGGAGAGCAAGTAGGGTTTTGATTTTCATTGTTCTGATACTTATGGTAATCTGTTTTATATTTATTTTTTAGTAACGTATATAACCTGTTATTATTGTTCAGGAAGTTCCACAACCTGAAGGTTTACGCGAGCGGGCATAAGACCTGTCTTGAGAATCATTTTCTGACCCAGTGTACCGGTGACAAATGAGAAGAAGCCGCCTGCCAGGCTGTTGGAATAGGCTGTGGTAATCATATATACCGGACGCGTCAGGGGATAAGTGCCGTCATATATATTCTGCTGGAAAGGTTTGTAAGCGCGGGGCTTGTCATCTGCACGTACTCCCAGTACCTTAATCTGAGTGTTACTGCGGAAGTCTGCTGCAGTGGTTGTCTCTTCATTTACAAATGATTCCAGTTCTGAGTCAGAGACATCTGTAGTGTCAAGAGTTGTAGTAATCCATGAAACACCCACAACGCCTATAGCGCCCTTATTCTGTTTCACCTTACGGAAAACTTCTGCCACTGAACCGCCGTCAGTCACAAAAAGATTTCCCTTATCACTGAAAGGCTGGCCTTTCATAACGTTGGTGCGGAGGAATGACTGAAGACTGGATCCGGGGCTGTCAAAGAAGACACGAATTTTACCCGCATTGCTGGGTTCTATCTCATTCCAGTCAGTAACGCGCCCTGTAAGAATATCCGCAAGATCTGAGACTGTAATGTCATTGACATTGTTAGCCGTATCCACAATGAGTGCAACGGCATCAACGGCAATCTGCATTGACCGTGTGGCCTGATGCTCCTTCTTAAGTTTTTTCATTTCAGCCTCAGTAAGGTCGCGCGCCAAAATGGCAGTACGGGTGTTTCCGCTCATAAGGCTGTCCAGAGCCACAGTCTCATCCACGTAATTACACAGAATACTGCTTTTGGGGTTCTGAAACTCATAAAGGTCTATTTCCTGCTCTATTACGTTTTCAAAGCTTTTATCACACACCATGGTCATTACGCCTGAATGAACGTCATTATCAGGCGTTTTACGACATCCTGTGAGTCCTGAGGCAACGATTAATGCCAGGGCCGCCAGTTTAACTTGTTTAATCATAGCAAGAGTTTTAAGGCCTTAAACAAATCAAATCTGGGAGTCAATGCCCTTAAACTGCCTGTAAGCGCGCCAGAAACCGTATATGATAAGCACTACGCCTATAACATAACGGCACACGTCCCATGAGTCAGTCCATTCAAAGAAGTTAATGAGCAACAGTATGCCCACACCCACATAGAGAACAATCATGAGTATGCCGAATAGCGAGCGCATTACGCTCTGAGACTTTCCCTCAGCAATGGTTTCACGAACTGAAGGAGTACGGTGCATTTTAATGTTTTCAGGAGTGATGTTTTCAGTCTTCTGAGTGGTCTTAGGGTCTTCTGTAGTGTTCATAATTCTGTGTTTTATGCTGCACTTTACATACCTGTGAGGGTAATGTGCGTGGTTATTAAATCTTTTTATAAAATAATAACGCCACGGACAGTGAGTTAGTTTTCCTCACCTACAAAAGTAATAAAAATACTTTAACCTGCAATATGAGCACAAATAAAAAGCACCGTGCGGGGTGACCGCACGGTGCTTTCTTATGAGTGGGTATATGACTTATATATCTTTTATAATTTAAATGACTTATAAGTCTTATACTTGATTACCTGTTTCAGCGAATCCAGACTTTTTCCACCTTGGAGCCGCGTTTTACAATGTAGAGGCCGGGACCGGGATTTTCCACAGGGATACCCTGGAGGTTGTAGAATACGGGGGTGTCATCGTCAGTGAATATTTCTGTTACTGATGACGCTCCGTGACCCACAATCTGACCATCACAGTTGTAAATTGCGCGGTTCTCAAAGGTAAGGTCCGCAGTCTGGGTACCTGAGTTGTTGTGGAAGATAATCATGGGATTGGAGAGTGTCTTGTCAGCAGCAAAGCTGTAGGAATACAGGTTCTCTCCATTAAGTGTCACGGGGGTCATGGGTTTGCCGGGCCAGCTACCGCCGGTGTAATTATCACCACCGTCCCATATCCACACGTGGGGTGTTGCCCAGCTCTTGGTATTGCGCAGGTAAACCACGTATCCGGGTTCCTCTGACTGTTCTGCCTTAGTGAATGTCACGCTTCCGGTACGGGTCTCTGTGGCGTTGGAGGCACTCCATGAGATAACCACGCTCTGACCCACAGCCATATCAGCACCAATGGTGATGGTGGTCTGGTTACCGCTGATGGTCTTTTGGGCGCCGTTGCCTATCTTGTACCATGCCGAGGTAGCATTTGAAACTGTAAGTGTCACGTCCTGGGTACCGAAGAACTGACCGCCGTTGGGAGAGAACTTAACAGCAGGAACGGGAGTGGTATTGACATCAATCTTCTTGGCATTGGAACCGCCATCATATTCAAAGTATGTGTCGCAGTCTATTCCTTTAATGTCAGGAGTCTGTCCGTTCTTGTTTAAGATGATGTTTACTGACTCCATGTCATCAAAGGTGAAGTAATAGAACTCACGGCCGTCAACAGTGGTCTTGTCTGTGAGCGCTTTTCCGGGCCATGCGCCGCAGGGCTGTACATCAGCTCCTGAGCCGTTCTTACCCCAGGCGTAGAGATTGGGTGAGTCACATCCGGTAACATACACAGTGATGGATGCGTTGGGGTCAACTTTCTTATATGAAACTGTACCGGTGGTCTTCTCGCCGGCAGCATTGACAGCCTCATATGATACGCTCACTGACTGACCGTAGCTCATGCCTGAGCCTACTGTGAATGTTGAAGTGTTTCCGGGGGTAAGTGTAACCTTCTGCTGTCCTGCCACCTGGTACCAGCCTGAAGTTGCTGCGGGTGAGAGGCTTGCGGTAACCTTAAGGGTCTCGGTGCGGAAGGTTCCGCCGTTGGGGCTGAAGAATACTGCGGGGTTATCATCCACGGCATCAGTCTTGGTATAGAAGAAAGTAGCACCCGGGTCAGTAGCGGTGGGCTTGCCGCCTTTGCTTACGGGGCTGTTGCTGTAAATAAACTTACCGTCATCCACTACCTTTCCGCCGGTCCAGTCTTTTACCAGTACGCGGAGCTGACCCTGAGTCTTGGGCGCGTTAACGGTGATGGTTCCCCCACCCTGATAGGTAGTGCCGGTTACAATGTCAGTGTAGGTACCGGCGGGAACGTTGGTGAAAGTTGCGCCACCGTTTACAGCCACAAGGACGTATGATTCATTCTTGTAAGCACGCTTGAATGCCCATCCGCCGTTAGCTGAACATCCGTCAAAGGTGTACTGACCCTTACGGAGTGCGGGGACAGCGGCACGAATCTTATTCAGCTGCTGGATGTGGTGAGCCAGGTCTCCGTTAAGAGTCTTGGCCACCTGGCCGTCTGCTGTAAACTTAGCAAAGTCTGTAGCGGTTACGTTACCTTCCAGATAATGTCCAAAGTAAGCGCGGCCTGTCTTGTTCAGAGGAGTTCCCATGCCGTCATCAATAACCTGACCGGCCATAAATTCCACCTCTGAGCCATAATAGAGACAGGGGATTCCGCGGAAAGTAAACATCCATGATAGGTTCTCTGCCCACTGGGCGGTACCACCGTTAAAGCGGATTCCGTCATTGGGACCGGGGCCGTAATCATGAGAGTCTACGTAAACTACGTTAAATGAGGCATCATTGTAATAATTATCCTGTCTGAAATACTGCTGGATTTCACCCACGCTCTTAAAACTATAATGAACGGGGAAGTCTATGACGTTAAGACCTGAGGCCTGAGAGTAATCAGGCTCATGCCATGCGCCGTTCTGCAGCAGGGCGTTAGTGGAACGGGGTTTATCCTTGGTGTCTTTCTCACACACAGCCATAGGACCCACGGGAGTATCATGACCTTCCGGGAGGTTCTGCTGGGCCCACCACTGAGCGTTACCGTCAAACTGGTTCATCAGTGACTGATCAGACTTCCATGTGTAGAAATAACTTGAAAGGTTGGGCTGGTCACGATATACCACAGAACCCTGGAAACGCTGGCAGACCTCACCGAACATATAGAAAGGTGCCTGGTTCAGACGCTTGTTCTTATATTTCTCACCCAGAGCCTGAAACTGCGGAATAAACTGCTTGTTAAAGGTCAGAGGAGAAATATGACCGGAGGTATCAATACGGAAGGCATCAACGCCCATCTCAATGAATTTTCCGTAACATTCCACTATGTATTCAGCCACAGCGTCATTCTCTGTGTTAAGGTCCACGCAGTCACCGGCAATCTGACCCCACCAGCGGTTGGGAAGGTCCCAGTTCCAGCCCGTACCATAGTGGTGGTAATAGTTGTTAGGCTCATTGGCAGGATTCTTGAAGTATTTCCAGCGTGCAGGATACTGCTCATCCACAGGAAGCTTCCAGTAATCAGCACCCAGACGGTCACCGGGCTTCATTGAAACCTCAATGCTGGCCTGATTCTTAATATTCTGGTTACGGGTGAAAAGCGGGTTAAGCTTAGCCTCACCGAAGTTACCGGTGTGCTGAAGCACTACGTCAAGCACAATTTTTAATCCCTTGGCGTGAGCTGCGTCAATAAGGTCCTGGAACTTCACGTCTTTCTCGCAACCCCATTCCTTGCGACTTTCATAACGGAGGTCAACTTTAGAGAAGTCCATGGCATGGTATCCGTGATAGTCAATACCGGAACCGTTCTGAACAATGGGAGTAATCCATATGGCTGTGAACCCAAGGGCCTTGATGTAATCAAGTTTCTGAATAAGGCCAGCAAAGTCACCACGCCATGCGGGGTCTTTGGTGCTGATTTGCTGTTCCTGCTTATCCCAGGTGCAGACGTTGTTTTTCTGATCGCCATCATAGAAACGCGTAGTCATGGCGAAGTAAATGGTTTCATCGCGGAAGTCTGTGCGATCACCCACAAAGGTGTCAGCTGAGGCCTGTGCCGCGGTTCCCATCAGCAGAGCCGTCATCAAGGCCGTCCCTGCCATTCGTTTAAAAAATAACATGTAAGAATAAAGATTTAAGGTAATGATATCTGGAATCAGGAATGACATAGCTAAATTTTGCGTCTAACTTACATCAGCCCCAATTTCGCACAAAAATAGTAAAAACATTATTAATAATAAAGTTCCCACTCATAAAAATTGATAAGACCACACTACCCAAGACAATTCAGGGGAACGGGCTCTTAATAAGGGCATTAAAGAGACTTCCGCACTCAGGCGGTGAATTGTGGATTCACAAGGCGCGCGCCACGCAGGAAATCAGACACGGGCATCTGTTTTTTACCGGCGGGCTGTATGCGGGTTATTTCTATCACGCCGTCAGCTGTACGCACTGCCATGCGGAGGTCTTCTGTGACATGTATATGACCAGGTGCGGCATCAGCGGGCATCTCAAGATCAGTACCTCTTACTGTAGCATATACCTTAACTTCTCTCGGGGCGGCATTATCAGCAGTCAGGACTGTCCACGCAGCGGGATAAGGAGAGAGCCCGCGCACATGATTATGAATAGTAGCGGTGGGAGAGTTCCAGTCAATGCGGCAAGTTTCTTTAAAAATTTTTGGTGCGTCACAGGCTTCCGCTGCATCAGGCATGCTGTCCTGTGGAATAGTTTTCAGAGTACCGTCTACAATGCTCTCAATGGTCTTAAGAGTTAGTTCGGCTCCAAGCTCCATAAGGCGGTCATGCACGCTGCCTACGTTTTCATCCGGGCCTATCTCAATGGCCACCCGGTCAATAATATCTCCGGTGTCAAGCTCATGCTTGAGGAAGAAAGTGGTGACTCCGGTGTGCGTGTCACCGTTCATGACCGCACGGTTAATGGGGGCCGCCCCACGGTAACGGGGTAAAAGGGAGGCATGGAGGTTAAACGTTCCTAAGGGAGGCATCTGCCACACCTGCCTGGGCAACATCCTGAAGGCTATAACCACAAAAAGGTCAGCCTGCAGGGAGCGCAGATGCTCTATAAACTCCGGGTCTTTAAGACTAACAGGCTGCATGAGATGAAGCCCCTTCTCAAGAGCGTACTTCTTGACATCTGACTGATACATCTTGTGGCCGCGTCCGGCGGGTTTGTCAGGCATTGTGACCACGCCCACAATATTATATCCTTCATTGTAAATACGGTCCAGGCTGGCAACGGCAAACTCCGGTGTTCCCAGGAAAACTATTTTTAATTCTTCTTTCTTCATTTCTTATTTCATTGAACCGCTGAGGGCGTTCCATAGTGTATCATCAGGGAGGGGTGCGGTAATATCCAGCAACTTATGTGACACCGGATGCTCAAAACTTATATGCCTGGCCCATAGAGATATGGAGCCGTCAGGATTACTGCGGCGGTCTCCGTACTTAAGGTCGCCCTTTATGGGACAGCCTATGGCAGAGAGCTGCACTCTGATTTGATGCTTGCGGCCTGTGAGCAGTCTTACCTCCACCAGCGTATAACGGTCTGAATGTGCCAGTACACGATACTCCAGACGGGCCTCCTTAGCGGCAGGGCGCTGTGTGTCATGAGCATATGACTTGTTATTACGCTCCACAGTAGTGATATAGTGTTGCAGCATGCCTTCAGGACGCTCCGGGCTATTTCTTGTTATGGCCCAGTATGTCTTGTGAATGGAGCCGTTGCGGAACATATCATTAAGGCGTGTGAGTGCTTTTGAAGTCTTGGCAAAAACCACTGCCCCGCCCACCGGACGGTCAAGGCGGTGCGCCACGCCCATAAAGACGTTTCCGGGCTTGCTGTCACGTTCCTTTATATAATCTTTTACCAGTTCCACAAGGGGACGGTCTCCGGTCTTGTCTCCCTGGACTATCTGGCCGGGGAGTTTGTTGATGACAATTATATGATTGTCCTCATAGAGTATCTGGGACGGTGAAAACATATGGCTGAAAAATGGTGATATCTACAGCGGTTTGTAACTGAGCTTTAAAATACTCAGTAATGAGTGTTAAAAGGGTGTGTCAGAATGTAAATACTCATTATGACACACCCTTAAGAGGTTTATGGTCTTATCAGATACCGAGGTCTTTCTTTATGGCCTCAATTTTCTGTTCAGCCAGTGCATTGGCCCTGTCATAATCTTCCTTAGTGGCCATAGGAGCTTTCACCTCAATGTAGAACTTAATCTTGGGCTCTGTTCCTGAAGGACGCACTGAAACTTTTGAAGCGCCGTCAGTGAAGAACTGCAGGACATTGCTGGTGGTGGGAAAATCCATCTTGGTAACGGATCCGTCACGCAGGTCAGTCATGTTAAGATCTGCATAATCCTTTATAAGGCATACTTTCTCGCCGCCAAGGGTCTTGGGAGGATTAAGACGGAAGTCCTTCATCATCTGCTGTATTTCCTCAGCGCCGGTCTTACCCTTGCGCACCACTGAGATTCCCACCTCATGAGAGAAACCGTTTTTGAGATAAATGTCCTGAAGCATATCCAGGAAGTCCATGCCACGGTCCTTGGCCCAGGCTGCAATCTCTGCCATAAGTGAGATGGCTGACACAGAATCCTTGTCACGGGCAAATGACTCAGCCAGGAAGCCGTAGCTTTCCTCACCGCCACCCAGATAACGGGCCGTACCCTCAAGGTTACGGATTACGTCAGCAATCCACTTGAAGCCGGTATAGCAGTCATACATGCGCACACCGTTGTTGTCAGCAATGGCCTTGATGGTTTCTGTGGTCACAATGGTCTTTACAACATAGTCATTGGGCTGGAGGCGCCCCAGCTCACGGTTGCGGACAATGATGTAGTTCAGCAGAATCATCACTATCTGGTTACCGTTGATGAGCTGATATTCACCGTTTTTATCACGAAGAACACATCCTATACGGTCAGCATCAGGGTCAGAGGCAAATATAACGTCAGCTCCGGTTTCCTTTGCTTTCTCAATGGCCATGGCCATGGCGCTGGGCACCTCGGGGTTAGGAGACTCCACCGTGGGGAAGTCACCTGACGGTACATCCTGCTCAGGCACGTGGATAATATTTGTAAAGCCGTAATTACGGAGTGATTCAGGAATAAGTTTTACACCGGTACCGTGGATAGGAGTGTACACAATCTTAATGTCGCTGTGGCGCTTTATGACCTCAGGGTCCAGTGAAAGGGTCTTGATGGCAGCAAGGAAATCTTTATCCATCTGTTCGCCTATGATGGTTATTTTGCTCTTGTCACCGTTAAACTTGATCTCGCTGACGTCCTTGATTCTATTTACGTGATCTATGATGTTGACGTCATGGGGGGCTATAATCTGTGCGCCGTCACTCCAGTATGCCTTGTAACCGTTGTATTCCTTGGGGTTATGTGAGGCAGTGATGTTAACGCCGCTCTGGCAACCCAGATGACGGATGGCAAATGAAAGCTCAGGAGTGGGACGGAAGTTCTCAAAGAGATATACCTTAATACCGTTAGCTGAGAAGATGTCAGCAACAATCTCAGCAAACTTGCGTGAGTTGTTGCGCACGTCGTGACCTACAACCACGCTGATTTCAGGGAGATCAGCAAAAGCTTCCTTTAGATAGTTGGCCAGGCCCTGTGTGGCAGCGCCAACAGTGTATATGTTCATGCGGTTTGAGCCGGCGCCCATAATGCCGCGCAGACCGCCGGTGCCGAACTCAAGGTCCTTGTAAAAGCTTTCTATCAAGTCAGTTTTATCTTCAGCATCCAGCATGCGTTTAACCTCTGCACGGGTTTCTGCGTCATATGCGTCAGACAACCACTTTTCAGCTTTAGCCGTAACTTCTTTAATGAGCTGTTCCTGTGTATTCATGTTATGATATGTTATTTATGTTTCTTGCAAATTTAGTAACTCTGCACTTGTTATACAATTTTTGGCTGCATTTTGTTGCAGCACATAAATTAAATGGTGTAAAAGTGGTTTCCGGTGCTGACCTAATCAGATCAGGAACAGGAAGAGCCAGGTCACCGGGGCCACAAGCAGCAGAGAGTCTATACGGTCCAGGATGCCTCCGTGACCGGGGATGAGCGAGCCGGAATCTTTCACGCCCAGGTTGCGCTTCATCATGCTCTCCGCCAGGTCACCGTAAGTGGCGGCTATGCTTACGCAAGCTCCCAGGACACCGCCCGCGGCGGCGCTGAGATTGACGTCAAAAACCATGGTCATTATGATTCCGAAGATGATACAGAAGAGCATACCGCCCGCAAAACCTTCCCATGATTTCTTGGGTGAGAGGCGTTCAAAGAGTCTGTGCCGTCCCAGCATGGAACCGGTAAGGAAAGCACCGGTATCATTGAGCCAGATGAGGATGAACATACATAGTCCGGCGGCAGGTCCCGCCACAAAACGGCCCAGTGGAGTAGCCAGGAGTGCTGTCAGTGTCAGAGGGAGGGAGATGTACACCTGAGCGCCAAAGGAGCGCATGAGCCGTTCAAAGGGCTGTTCTCCACGGTCATAAAGGGCGGCAATGAGACGGAGCACAATATACATCAGCACCACCGGCAGAAATATTCTCCACACCGTAGTAGCCACAATGGAAATGGCGCCCGCAAGGTCAAGGGAGAGCGCAAAAAGCCGGGCCGGGGTCTGCGCCTTTCCATTAAGGAGTTTATCATATTCAGCCACACCCAGAGCGGCAAATGCCATCATCAGCAGTGCAAACCAGATGTCTCCCGCAAGATAGAGCCCTACGATAAGAGCCACATACACCACCCCGGAGGCTGAGCGGGTGGTAAGATTCTTTATATCCATAAGTGTTTCAGGAAAAGATAAGGAATAGGGTCATCAAAAAGATGAAGGCGCTGTGTGAGAGTGAGATTTCACACACAGCGCCTTAATATAATCGGAATCAGTTAAATGTCATTTATCAGCGGATTACCACGCGGCGGCTGTGGGCACCGTTCACATTAAGGATGTAAATACCGGCTGATACGGCGTTGGCATCAAGTGTGATGACATCGCCCTCCGCTGAAGTCTTCATCACCAGCTGACCGGCAGGATTGTAAAGTGCCGCAGTCATTGTGGAGGCACCGGGCAGCGAAGCTTCAAAGATGTTCACTCCGGTGTTGCGGAGCATGAATGAGTCTTTTGCGTCAGCAACCACATCATATATACCGGCGCCGCTCAGAACCTCGCGTACGGCAGCAGCGGCATCCAGACGGCCGGCACCCCAGCGGATGGCGTTTGCGGCATTGTAGTAACCCTCTTCCTTAACAGCGGTCTTTGTCAAAATCTCACGCACGCGTGAGGGGGTCAGCGTACCGTCAGCTTCAAGCATCAGGCCCACAACGCCGGCGGCAAAGGGTGAAGACATGGACGTTCCCTGCATCTCCGCCCAGTAGTAAGCACGGCCGTTGTAGTTGTAAAGTGCAGCGGCATCATCATTGCTCAGAGCGGTGTTATAGCTGTTCACAGAGCTTATGATAGCACATCCGGGAGCACAAAGCGTGGGAAGCTTGCGGCCGTCCAGCAGTTCGCCGTAGCTTGAGAAGCCTGAAACTTCATCAACGTCATAACCCATGTTAGCGTTAAATGAGTAATAAGTTTTACTCAGAGTGGGCCAGAAACGACGTGAGTTGTATGAGCCTATGCTTATTACATTTTCTCCACAAGCAAAATTATTGATGGACATATCAGCGTTACCTGACTGCCAGCCTGAAATACCGCCTGAACCAAGGTAAGCATAGTCACTGTTCAGGAACATATCAGATTCCACAGAGCCCTCGACTATGAAACCGAGAAGGTAGTTACCTGAGGCATTGGTGGAAGTATTGTACTGAATACTTATGTTCATGTAAGTGTTGTAGCGGTCATTGGACTGCTGGACACCACTGGTGTACTGCACATAACTCTTAGTGAATGCGCGGTCAAAATAAGTATTGTACTGGTAGCTGGGATCAGTAAAGTTGCTGGTTGCAACAGCACCACTGGAGTTACCATCTATTATAAAACGTGCCACTATATTGCGTGCACTCTTGTCATAAACCACCACTGTAATCTTAACGGGGGTAGCGTCCTTGCTCCATACATCCAGGATACCGTTGAACGCTTTTCCCTGATAGGGCAGTAGGAAAGTCTGATAATTCTTACCGCGGAGAGTGGCGGGAAGGTCACCCTCATTGCCTGATGAAACACAAACAGGCATATCAGCTGCAATGTTGTTTATCAGGCGAGCCGTAGCGTCAGTTCCGTCATGGGGACCCACAGAAGAGCCAATGGACAGGTTCATCACACCGGGCTTGCCGCTGGCCTTGACATAGTCATGAATGGTCTGGATACCTTTCACCAGGTTAGAAGAGTAAAGCTGTCCGCAGCCGGCCACAATTTCTGACTGTGTTGCCACACCGTAATATGGATTCTTGGCATTGGCAGTAACACGGATGCTGGCAGGGGTATCCTTATCCTTCATGGTCATGATGGCTGTCTTACCTTTACCGTCACCCTTGTTAAATGAACCGGCCATAATACCCATGGTGTGGGTGCCGTGTGATTCTGTACGCATGTCAGTGGTGAAGGTGGAAACCTGATTACCGCTGTATTCCTTATAAGCGCCGTTGCTGCCGGTGAAGTGGTAAAGCTGAATCACGCGGGTTTCAGGGGTGGCATTGGTGAAGTTCACATGATTGGGGTCCATACCCTGGTCAAAAATTGAAGTCAGGACACCCTTGCCGGTAAAGGCCTGAGGCAGGTCTGTGCCGGCCTGAGCTGCAGTTACCTGAGAGGCGGGACGGGCAAAGTCCATGTTCATCTTCAGTTTCTGTGAGAGGGACACTTCAGTTACGGCATCACTCATTCCCAGTTCCTCAATGGCTGAAAGAGGACCGTTAACCAACAGTACGTCTCCAACTTCTGAAACAACGCTCAAACCATAAGATTCAACATCAGCAGCAGTGGCCTCATGAGCAAGTACCACAAGGGCAGATACCTCAGGCTCTGCACGTGAGGCGGGATTAACCTCAAAAGGCATATCGGATGCCGGTACAAGTGCGGCGGAGGGGTTACGCTGCAGTGCGCGATAGTTCTCAATCACCATACGTGACTGCGCGTCAAGCCGCTGACGGGCGTTAATGGAAGGCACCATCATTAGTGCCACAGCCACAGAAATAAATACTTTTTTCATACGAATTGGAAATGGGACTTACTGCCTGCGTGATGCTGCCAAAAGCCCGGATAAGAGTAAATGTAAGTAATATCTTTTCTGTTTTGGTTAAACTTTTGTTTGCGGCGCGTTAAAAGCCGTGGCACAAAGATAACTGTCCACACGGAAACAAGCAAGGCCTTACCGCAAATAAATGTTAAGACTTCTCTGCTCTCAGCACATTTTGCCGGCATCGGGCGGTGAGATAACCACCGTGTTACCCGGAAGAACTTACATGGGGTCTACGTCATAGTACACCGTCAGGGAGCGCCCTTCCTCTGTGGCATGGAGAGTGGCGTACAGCTGACGCAGATGATATTTTACGGCTGCCAGAGATGCCTGTGGCTCTATCTTTATCATCAGCCTGCGTATGTGCATGTTTTTTATACGTGATACCGCCGGGGTGATTGGACCCTGCACGCGGTTCCCGAAAAGACGTCGCAGATGCTCTCCCAGCAGATTGGCGTTCTTCTCTGCGGTGGCGCTGTCACGGTGCTTCACAAAGACGTTAATAATGCGGGAGAACGGCGGATAGCTGAAGGCGCGTCTCTCCTCCAGCTCATGCTCATAGTAGCCCTGATAATTATGCGCGGCGGCGAAAGTTATCACAGGATGCTTCGGCTCATAAGTCTGTATAATCACCTTTCCGGGAGTCTGATTATCACGTCCGGCGCGCCCTGCCACCTGGGAAATCATATTGAAAGCGCGTTCTGAGGCGCGGAAATCAGGGTATCGCAGCAACGCATCAGCATTCAGTATGCCCACCAGGGCCACACCCCGAAAGTCAAGACCTTTGGTCACCATCTGGGTGCCCACCAGTATGTCAGCTTTCCCGGCTGAGAAGCTGTCTATAATATCACTGTAAGCGTTCTTGTTACGGGTGGTATCAAGGTCCATGCGCAGTATGCGCCGGCCGCTGAAATAGCGTGTGACGTCATCCTCAATGCGTTCCGTACCGTAACCCACAATTTCTATGCCCGGCTCATGGCATGAGGGACACAGCGCCGGCATGGGATAAACCGTGCCGCAGTAATGGCACTCCAGCCTGTTGCTGTAGCGGTGATAGGTAAGGGAGACATCGCAGTGGTCGCACTTGGGGACATAGGCGCACAGCTTGCAGCGCGCTATGGGTGAGTAACCACGGCGATTATGGAAGAAAATCACCTGACGCCCTTCATTCAGACTTCTCTGGGCCTCACTGAGGGTGGTATCTGAGAAATTTCCGGTTGTGGCCCCGCGCTTGCGCTCGCGGCTCATATCTACAATCTGTACCTGCGGGAGCTGTGCTCCGGCATAACGCTCCGTGAGGGTCACCAGTCCGTAACGTCCGGTGGTGGCCTTGTAATATGTTTCTATGGAGGGAGTGGCACTTCCCAAGAGGGTCTTGGCGCCGTGCATACGCGCCAGCATGGTGGCTGAGTCACGGGCGTTATATCTGGGTGCTGGGTCCACCTGTTTATAGCCGGGCTCATGCTCCTCATCCACTATCACCAGACCCAGACGTGCATAAGGAAGAAAAACGGCTGAGCGGGCACCTATCACCACACAGGGGGCGTTTGAGGACACCATACGCTGCCATATCTCCACGCGCTCCGCGTCAGTAAACTTGGAGTGGTATATTATCACCTTGTCCCCGAAAACGCGCTGCAGACGTGTGGTGAGCTGTGTGGTAAGTGCTATTTCCGGCACAAGGAAGAGCGCCTGGTCACCTCGGCGCAGCACATAGTCAATCAGATGTATGTACAGCTCTGTTTTTCCGGAGGCCGTCACTCCGTGAAGGAGAGTAACGTCATGGTCCAGGAAGGAGGTATGAATCTGACGCAGAGCCTGTGTCTGAGCCTCAGACAGTTCCGGGAGCTGTCCCGCCGGCGGCCCGCTGTATGTGAAGCGTGAGACCTCGCGGGAGCTTATGCGGGCAAAGCCATTTTCTGCCAGGGCCTTTACATGGTCCCAGGTGAATGAGCCGCGTTCCATAAGAGCCTGACGTGACACCTCACTGCCGGCTCCGCGGGTAAGGTCAAGCAGCGCCAGCAGAGCCTCCTGACGCCTTTGCGAGCGCTTCAGGGTGGCAAACGCGGCCGCCACAGCCTCGCGGTCGTTCTCATCCAGCAGACAGCTTACATAGGTCTCCTTGCGGGCCTTAAAACGCTCCGTCACGCGCTCGCTTACCACCACCAGACCCAGATTTACAAGAACTGTCATGGCGGCTTCCACCTGCTCCAGCGTGGTTTCTGACTTTACGGTCTTGGCTGACACCTTACCGCGGCTGCGGATAAAGTCATAGAGGCGTTGCTGACGCTCTGTCAGCTTCTCCTGCATGCTCAGGTCTGCGTCAGGGTTCAGTTCCACCACCGTCTCACTCTGGAGTTTGAGACCGGCCGGAACGGCAGCTTCATAAACTTCTCCCAGTGTGCAAAGGTAGTAGTCAGCCATCCAGCGCCAGAATTTCAGCTGCGGGTGCCGCAGAATGGGCGCGGCGTCAAGGGTCATAAGGGGCTCCTTAAGGTCAAAGCTCCCGCGCGGAGGCACAGTACTGATACTCTCCACCACCCCGGTGTACATCTTGCGTATGCCAAAGGGCACAAGAAGCCTGTGCCCGGGACTGGCGCGCGAAACCATGGCATCCGGAACGGCATAAGTAAAGGTGCCGTCAACAGGAACGGGAAGTATGACCTGTGCGTATTCCATCTGCAGTGCGTTTATCAGTAACGGCAGGCGCGCGCATAAAGCACCACTGCTATAATGGCGTAAATAATATTGGGAATCCACATGGCCAGAGCCGGAGAAGTCAGGCCGGAGAGAGCAAAGGTCTGTGTGACGGTCATGAACAGTATATAGCTGAATGACAGCACAAGGCCTATACCTATATTGATACCCATGCCGCCCTTCACCTTGCGGGATGACAGTGACATGCCTATAATGGTAAGGATAAAGGCGGCAGCGGTCATGGCTATACGGCGGTGATATTCCACCTCAAAGGTCTTGATGTTCCCCACTCCGCGCTGTTTCTGGCGTTCTATGTATTCCGTCAGGGCCGGCGTGGTGAGCTTCTCATGGTCATTGACGGCTATGAGGAAGTCACGGGGCTCAAAGGGGATGACAGTATCCAGCCTGTGACCGCGGCGTATGAACTCACGGTTATCCTTAAAGTCGCGTATCACATAATCATAAAGCTGCCAGCTGTAAATGGTATCCCAGCGGACGCTCTGAGCTGTCAGGCGTGACTGCAGGTGCTTTTCATCATCAAATTTCTCCATTGAGAAACGGATACCGGTCTTGGTGGGCGCGTCATAGCGGCTCATATAAACTATCTCTCCCGGCGCCACCATAAGCATGATATTAGAGCCGTAATCCACGCTCTTGTTACGCACATAGCGGTTAGTGTAGTCTATACGCTTCACATTAGCCGGAGGGATGACATAAGCGCTCAGAAGATAGCCGGCAATGGCTATGACAGTTGCGGAAATAAGGTACGGACGTGCAAAACGGTGATAGCTCATGCCGGTGCTGAGGATGGCTATGATCTCACTGTTTGACGCAAGCTTGGAGGTAAAGAAGATTACCGCAATGAAGATGAACAGCGGGGAGAACTGGTTTGCAAAATACGGCAGGAAGTTCATGAAATAATCAAAAACCGTGGCCCTGAGCGGTGCGCGCAGGAAGGGGTCCAGCTTCTCGTTGATGTCAAACATCACAACAATGGCCAGCAGAAGGACTATTGAGAACGCATATGTCCCCAGGAACTTGCGTATTATGTATCTGTCCAGTACCTTAAACATAACTCAGAGCCTGTTCCCCAGTTTTTCCACCATAGAGGCTTTCCATGTGGGGAAATCGCCCTCCACAATGTGGCGGCGTGCCTCCCCGGTGAGCCACAGATAGAAGGCCAGATTATGAATGGAGGCTATCTGCATGGCCAGCAGTTCATCAGCAATGAAAAGATGACGCAGATATGCCTTGGTGTAAACGCGATCCACATAACAGGGGCCGTCTTCCTGGATGGGCGTAAAGTCATCAGCCCACTTGAGGTTACGCATGTTCATGGTACCCTCCGGGGTAAACAGCATGCCGTTGCGGCCGTTACGGGTGGGCATCACGCAGTCCATCATGTCCACACCGCGGTCTATGGCTTCCAGGATGTTAATAGGCGTACCCACTCCCATGAGATAACGCGGGCGGTCAGCGGGAAGAATTTCATTCACCACCTCTATCATCTCATACATCACCGGTGCGGGCTCTCCCACGGCCAGGCCGCCTATGGCGTTACCCTCAGCCCCTAAGTCAGCCACATGTCTGGCGGCCTCACGTCTGAGCTCCGGGAAGGTGCACCCCTGCACTATGGGGAAATATGACTGGTGATAACCGTACAGACCCTCCGTTTCATTATACCGTTTCCAGCCGCGGTCCAGCCAGCGGCGCGTAAGGTCCAGTGACTTGCGCGCATAAGCGAAGTCTGACGTTCCGGGAGGGCACTCATCCAGCGCCATCATGATATCCGCGCCTATTATGCGCTCTATGTCCACCACATTCTCCGGAGTGAAAAGGTGACGTGAGCCGTCTATGTGGCTGCGGAAATGCGCTCCTTCCTCAGTGAGCTTGCGGTTGCCGCTGAGGGAGAACACCTGGAAGCCGCCGCTGTCAGTGAGGATGGGACGCTCCCAGCCCATGAAGCGGTGCAGACCGCCTGCGCGGCGCAATATCTCAGTACCGGGACGGAGATAGAGATGATAAGTGTTTCCCAGAATAATCTGGGCTTTCACCTCCTCACGCAGCTCGTGCTGGTGCACGCCCTTGACGCTCCCCAGGGTTCCCACAGGCATGAAGACAGGCGTTAGCACCGTGCCATGGTCTGTCTCCATGGTTCCGGCGCGCGCTGCAGTACCGGGGGCTGTGCTGTTTACGGTAAATTTCATTTATCCCTTAAAGAGTCTTCTTAAAAGAGTTTGTCTGGATATACACCCTCAGCGTGGAGTTCAGCAAGGCGGTCCACCACACTCTGACGGTCCTCAGGATATGTCACGCCAAACCACTGTGCGTCAGTGTCCAGCACATCAACAGTAGCCTGACCGCCCTTTACAAGGGTATCAACCACAGAGGGAATGTAGAACTCACTCTTAGGCTCAGTTATATGCGCATCCAGGAAGTCACGGAAAAGACGCTCAGAGTGGCTGAAATACTCGGGAGTGAAGCCCCAGAGGTTCATGGACACAGGAGCAGCGGGGTCCAGCTGTCCGCGAGTGCCGTCAGCCTCTGTGAAGAAGATGTCATGCTTATCATCAAAGGCAATGGATGTACGCTCTGTAACGTCAACCAGCTTACCATCAGCGTCAGTGGTGCACACACCGCGTGATACTGAGCCGTTCTCTGTCATGGTGTTACCCACGCGAAAACCCACCATGCAGTATTCTCCGGGCTTGCGCTCACGGCTGAGCTCGGCTGCAATGGTTTTGAAAGCGTCGCGGCTGTAGAAGTCATCAGCGTTAATTACAGCAAAGTTCTCAGTCACCACCGGGGCGCCCATCATGATGGCGTGGTTTGTACCCCAGGGCTTGGTGCGGCCTGCAGGTGCGCTATATCCTTCAGGAAGCGCCGTGATGTCCTGGAAAACTACCTCCACGGGAATAGCCCCCTCATACTTACTGAGCACTTTCTCACGGAATGACTCTTCAAAGTCTCTACGGATTACAAATACCACCTTGCCAAAGCCGGCCTGCATGGCATCATAAATAGAATAGTCCATAATGGTTTCTCCATGAGGGCCCACGCCGTCCAGCTGTTTGAGGCCTCCGTAACGGCTGCCCATACCGGCAGCAAGTACTAACAATGTAGGTTTCATATTCTGTGTATATTATTTTTCTGTTGTAAACTCATAAATTATGGTGCGTTTATACTCCTGTCCGGGAGAAAGGAGGGTTGAGGGGAACTCGGGCCGGTTGGGGGCGTCAGGGAAGTCCTGACACTCCAGCGCCACGGCGTCATAATCCTGATAATCAGCGCCGTCCTTACCCTGAGGTGAATCTGTGAGCCAGTTGCCGGTATAGAGCTGCACTCCGGGCTGATTACTGTAAATGTTGAGCACACGTCCTGAGGCGCTGTCCTTGAGTTCAGCCACATGGCACACTGTTCCGCGGCCGTCATAGCCGTCCACCGCCCAGCAGTGGTCATAACCCTTGCCGTGGCGCAGAGGGGCAAAATCAGCCTTAATGCGCTCACCCAAAGTATGCGCTGCCGTAAAATCCATTGGCGTGCCTTTCACATCTGTCAGGCGTCCCGTGGGCAAGAGCGTCTCATCAGCCTCCAGAACACGGCTACAGCTGAGCCTTAAAGTGTGGTCCAGCACGTTTCCGGCGGCATGACCGCTCAGATTCCAGTATGTATGATTGGTGAGATTGATTACAGTAGGCGCGTCTGTTTCAGCCTCAAAGTCCAGTATCAGACGGTTGTCATCAGTCCATGTATATGTGAGGATAACTTTTACAGTCCCCGGGTAATTCTCATCACCGTCAGGGCTGACAAGGCTGAAAGTCACGCTGTTATCCGTATAGTTCTCAAGCTTCCAGACACGGTTCTGAAATCCCATGGGACCGCCGTGCAGGTGGTGGGGACCGCAGTTTACGGCCAGCTGATACTGCCTGCCGTCAACTGTAAGCTTACCTGCGCCAATGCGGTTAGCATAGCGTCCGGCGGTCTTTCCCATGCAGGGGCCGTCCATAAAATATGAGTCAGCACCGGCATAGCCCAGTGCCACGTCTGCCATGCGCTCTTCAGAATCAGGCACCGTAACGCCACGTATTCCCGCGCCTAAGGCACTGAGGCGCACTGTGTTCCCCGCTGCATTAGTAAGTGTCACATAAGGTACTTCCACGGGGGTGCCACCGGCACCGCATGGAATTATTTCATTTGTAATTTCAGTCATGACGCACAAAATTACAAAAATTAATTCAAAGTATAAGCCTTATATGACTTATATCACTTATATGAAGCATAATAAGCATATGACGCATATCATTTCCAACATTCCGTGCGGGAGGCGAGTTCCGGGATGGTGTCCGCGTGGTAAACGGGGTCTTTTCCGCTGCGGCGCTGGCGCAGATAGTCGCGGAGCAGGATGACGGCATATTTCCCTAAGGCAAAGATTGCCGCCAGGTTACAGAGCGTCATAAGCGCCATGGTAATGTCAGCAAAGCCCCATACAAGGTCAAGGGACATCAGGGCACCTATGTATACAGTGGCACCCACACAGAGGCGGTAAACGCGCACAGGGAGCTCGCGGTCACGGATGAAACGGATATTGGCCTCTCCGTAATAATAATTTGCCACTATACTGGTGAAGGCAAAAAAGAGTATGGCCACGCACACAAAGGCTGACCCCAAGTCATAGTCCGTACCTAACTGTGTGTCAATGGCTTTCTGCGTAAGCACTATACCGTCAGTGCCGCTCTGATAAACGCCGCTGCACAGGATGATAAAGGCCGTGGCCGTGCAGATTATGAGCGTGTCAGTATAAACTCCCAGCGCCTGAACCAGTCCCTGCTTCACCGGATGCGTCACTGAGGCGGTGGCAGCCACATTAGGCGTGGAGCCTTCTCCGGCCTCATTACTGAACAGACCTCTCTTTACGCCCATGGTTATGGCCATACCAATGGCGCCGCCCGCTCCGGCACGGAAATCCATGGCGCTGTCCACTATCAGCCACAGTATTTCCGGAATCCGGCTGAGGTTCATGCACACTATCACCAGCGCCAGGATGATGTAAGCAATGGCCATCACCGGAACCACTATCTCACTGAAACGCGACACGCGCTTCACCCCACCCCATATCACCGTCAGGGTGCACACCGTCAGCAGCACGGCCATCCACTCTCTGGGGAAGCCGAAACAGGAGTAATAGGCATCAGCAATGGTGTTTGACTGGACTGAGTTAAAGGCAATGCCAAAGGTCAGCGTGATAAGCACCGCAAAGGTCACAGCCCACCAGCGCTGCCCCAGACCTTTCTGTATATAATAAGCCGGGCCACCCATGAACGAGTTTTTCCCGCGCACCTTAAAAAGCTGCGCCAGCGTGGACTCTACAAAGGCACTGGACGCGCCCACAAGCGCAATTACCCACATCCAGAACACGGCACCGGGGCCGCCCACAGCTATGGCCGTGGCCACGCCGGCCAGGTTTCCTGTTCCAACACGCGAAGCAATGGAAATGGCAAAGGCCTGAAATGAGCTTACAGCCCCGCCAACGGGAGCATCAGCCTTACGGCGGTCATCATAGCGGCTGCCGGAACGCGCCAGCAGGCGCAACATCTCACCCACCATGCGGAACTGCACCCCTCGGGTTATGAAAGTGAAATACACGGCGGCCGCCAGGAGCACCGTTACCAGTACATAATCAGTCAGCACGCCGCTGACAGCAGCAACAGCAGCACTTACATTCTCTACAAATCCGGTCATAATCATATTATTTTGTGCAAAGATAATGAGAATTGCGGATAAGTGAGAGAAAATAAGCGGGAGATGTAGGTTGAATGGAGTATGAGGGGGCTACTCTAAAAAAATGGTCATCTGACCATCTTTTTGAAGTAACAGCCTACTGAATCAGAATAATATCATTAATTTTACAGTCCAAAAAGTTGACCACCTGACCGTTTTTTTGGAGTACAAGATGATTATAAAACGCGACTATTACCTAAACCAGCTCATATCAAGCAGACACAATGGGCTAATTAAGATTATCACCGGGTTAAGGAGATCCGGAAAGTCATTTCTATTATTTCACTTGTTCCAAGATTATTTGAAAGAACAAGGAGTTTCTGACAATCACATCATAAAAGTGGATTTAGAAGACAGACGTAATGTCTCACTCAGAAATCCTGATGCTTTGCTTGCTCACATTGACTCAAAAATTACAGATGACAAGATGCACTATATACTTCTTGATGAGGTACAACATGTGCTTGAATTTGAAGATGTGCTAAACAGCTATCTTAAGATAGAAAATGCGGATGTCTATGTTACGGGCAGCAACTCTCGATTTCTGTCCTCTGATATTATAACAGAATTCAGAGGACGTGGTGATCAGATTCATGTATATCCGCTGTCTTTTTCTGAATTTATGTCTGTTGACAACAGGCATCCGGTAGAGGCATGGACAGATTACTATACTTATGGAGGACTTCCTCAGGTAGTGGCTTTGGGAACTCCCGAAAAAAAACCGACTATCTTAAAAGACTCTTTTCAACGGTCTATATCCGGGATATTGTCGAGAGATATAAAATTAAAGGAGATGCAGAGCTTAAGGAATTGTTACAAATTATTGCCTCTGCCATAGGTTCTCCTACCAATCCAAATAAATTGGCAAATACTTTTAAAAGCCTTAAGAAAGTGTCTTTATCCAACAAGACAATAGATAGTTATTTGACTTACATGTGCGAGTCCTTCCTGACTGAGAGGGCAGTCAGATATGATATAAAGGGCAAGAAATATATAAACACGCTTTCTAAATATTATTTTTCAGATGTGGGAGTGCGAAATTCCATACTTGACTTTAGACAACAGGAGGAAAATCATATTATGGAGAATATCATCTACAATGAACTTAAGATACGAGGTTTTCAAGTTGATGTAGGCGTTGTAGAGTACCGGGAAACGGATAAAAACGGCAAGAGAATCCGCAAACAGTACGAAGTTGATTTTGTGGCCAATCAAGGAAGCCAGCGTTACTATATCCAATCAGCCTTCATAATGCCTACCGAGGCAAAGGAACGGCAGGAGTCCGCTTCATTACTCAACATAGATGACTCATTCAAGAAAATAATCATAGTTAAAGATTACATCAGACCCAAAAGAAATGAAGAAGGAATAGTCACCTTGGGACTGATTGACTTTCTCTTGAAACCGGAGTTGTTGAAGTGGTAGAGAATAAGGGGGAGGTGTGAGATTTACGCCGGGGGGCGGGAAAGAGTCTTATGAGTCTTATAATTCTTATAATAGAACACGGGGGCCGCAGTAATCTGCGGTCCCCGTGGTTATTTAGCGGCGCACTGCGCCGTCAGAGGATTAAAGCATGGGAATTACTTCACCATAACCTTGGTGGCCTTGTCACCGGCAACGCGGATGTAAAGACCGGCTGAGGGATTCTCAACACGTACTCCCTGGAGGTTGTAGTAAACGGCATCAGCAGCGGCAGCGTCAACTGCTACTTCATTAATGCTTGAAGAGTCCTTGGTAATCATGGTGGGGAAGAACTGTACGTAAGGTTCGGGATCGCTGTTGGTCTTACGGGTGCTTACAATACCTTCTACAGTAGCGCTTTCCATGTTTTCAAAGTTTTCCACGTTGAACTGGTTGTACAGTTTCACAGTAGTGTCACCTACAGTCATTTCACCGTTCTTGGCGCTAACTTCTGAGATGGTTGCCACCTGGAACTTGATATAGCTGTTCAGATGTGAAGTGGTCAGATAAGTGGCAGCCTCGTCTGCGGCCACCGGCATGGGAGTCTTGATGTCTGAACCTGCTGTAGCTGCACTCAGTGTGTACTGAGTAACTTCAGGCAATCCGTTATAGATGGTGTAAGTACCTGAGAGTTCAGTGAAAGTATCGCCGGGGTTATAAGTAGTAGAGTTGTTGCCGTAAAGAAGCTCAGTGTAATTTCCGTCAGTTACATAAAGGTAGCTTCCGTTCTGATAAACATAAGTCAGGTTTCCTTTGAGTGTGAAAAGCACGGCATTTCCGTATTCATTCACAACATCATCATTCTCCATACCTGCAAGAGGAGAGAAGTCATCAAACACGTAGGGTACTTCTACCTTTGCAGAAGATACTGATGATTCCTTATCATCCAGGATTGCAATGGCCTTTACAGTGTAATTACCGGAATACAGCTCAAAGGGTGCGGTGTAAAGTGTAGATGATGCTGAGGGAGTGGTGTCATCATCAGTATAATAGATTTTAGCACCCTCAGTTGCGCAGGTGAGAGTTACGGTGTAAGACCACTCGCCTTCAGTTACGTCAATTTTGGGAGCTTCCACGCGGGGCTCGTCGCTGCCACCCAGAGTGCCGTTAAAGGTCATGCTCTTAAGTGCAAACCAGCCGTTGTTGGTTGATACTCCATCATTTTCTATATAGAGACGGAAATACTCATTAGTTGCAGGTGTAGTAAGATTAACGGTTACATCAGCATCAGTTGTTGAGAAGGAAGACTTTTCAACAGCAACATTATTAGTCAGAGTAGTAAAACTGGGGTCAGTAGAGCTCTGTAAGTAGCAGTTCTTCCACTTATCCAAATTTCCGGTCTTCTGCAGGCGGCCGTTGAGAACTACCTGATCAACAGTTCCATCAATGGTGAACATAGATGTGATGGATCCGTCAACCACATTAGCTTTTGTTTTAGTACCAAATCTTACGTCTGTCCATCCGTTACTGTTGTTGCTGAAGCCGGTAAGAGTCCACTGATCTCCATCCTGGGTCAGAGTCCAGGACTTGTTGTACTGATTACAGCTTTCCTGATTGGCCTTAACGCCAAAGGTGAGCGTGTACAGTGTTTCAGCTGAGGCGCCAAAGGCCACGGCAGCTGTCATTGCCACTGAGAGTAAAAATTTTTTCATGTTGTTTAAATTTAAAATATTGTTAATTAGAATGTTATAATTTGGTTTATATATCACTTATCATATTTTACAGCTAAAGATTACCGCCATTTTTGCAGCCTTTACTGCGTCCGTCATCAGCCGCCACTTCTGAGAGCGTCTTTTCCAGCTTCTTCATAAAATCCGGGTCATTACCGTTAAGGAACTCCACCAGTTTATAAACCGTGGTGACGGGGTTGGCCATGTGCGGGGGCGTGCCCTGAAGGAGCCACTGCCGTTCACCGCTACGGGCATTTCTTATGGCATCTTTCTGGCTTCCGTACTTTGCCAGATACTCATACATGTGTTCATCACCTTTCGCGTATGTAAAGCCGGGAATATGGCGTGAGAGGTAAGAGGTAATCTTCTTACGGTAATCCTTACGTGACATGCTCACGGTGCGGTTCTCAAAATGAAGGAGGTAAAAGAGTTCAAAAGCCTCATTACTCCAGGCGCAGCCATAGCCGCGGCTCTCTGCCATCTTAATGGCGTTATCAAACTTTAACGGCTCAAAGCTATCACGGTCAAATACCACCCACACGCTGTCATAAATATGTGCCGGCTTACGCCTGAGGCCTTTCTGTACAATCTCTTCAGCCTCTAACACCACCTGAACGGTATTCATCCCGGTACCAACAGCTTCCGTAGCTGTTTCCACCTGCACCACCTCACTGCTTAACCTCATCTTGGGGAAAGCCTTAAAGTAATTCACCTCTGTCTTTGTGCCCTCGGAGACAATAAGGATATTTACCTTGACCACACGCGTACGCTGCTGCTCAGTCTGCTGAACGGCAAAGTCAGTTAATTTAAAAGAGTCAAGATTTTTCTTTCCCATATTGCAGTCTCAGTATTTGAAATAAGGGATGGCACCGTAACGTCCGTTAATATAGTTCTGCTCCACGTTCTGGTGGCGCGGAAGTTCGCTGCCGTCAGGCATAGTGATGTCAGAGAGACGGTATAAGTCTGTGGCTTCAAGAGCATCTTTCTCAGCAAACCATATCTGTGAGGGGGTAAGCAGGTCATCAGCCAGCAGACGGGTGTCATGGGTGGTAAAGAGGAGCTGTGCCCCGTGAGGGTTAGTTTCCTCAGAGGTGAACAGACGCACCAACGCCTGAGACAGAAGAGGATGCAGCTTGGCGTCCATCTCATCCACAACCAGTACGGCACCGCGGGTGAGAACGTCAAAGAACGGACCGGAGATGGAAAATATCTTCTGTGTCCCGTCACTCTCAAATCTGTCAAACAGGAAAGCGCGCTTGCCGGCTTCATTTCCGTCAGGGTCATAAATCTTGTGAACGGAATATGTCCGGTTAAAGAGTGGCTGCCTGCGTTTTTCTGAGCGTGAGCCTTCATCTTCTTCATCATCTGTGGCACGTGGAATCTCGCGTACAAATACGTCTTCAAAGCCCAGTTGCACCCTGCGCATAAATTCCAGCGCCTTGCTTGCAACGGGGGTATGCTCCAGAAACTCCTGACGGGTAAAACTGCTGTACCCAAAGGTGCTTACGCCGGAAATGATTTTTAGCGTGTGAATGAAGAATGAAATAACGCTGTTGGAAATGTGGCCGCCCAGCTGTCCGCACAGTGAAAGGAAAAGGCGGTTAGTATTCACTTTACTTTCCAGACCGTCGCCTTCAGGAAAGAGTTTGTCACTGATACCCGTTCCCTCGCTGTCACGCAGAAACAGCGGCTGCTCGGGCTCTCCGGGAGTCGCACTGACAAAGAGCCACTCAGCCTCTATAGCCTCACGGGTATTCTTAAATCCGTAGCGCACAGTGCGTCCGTCATCTTCAAGATAACTGAGTTCAAAGATCTGTGGACCGGGCTGCGCACGGTCCAGGAGCTCAAAGGGGTCATATGGCAGAGCCTCGCCCTCATTTATGCGCACAGAGTCCAGGATGATACGGCGCATGGTCACCATGGCTTTAACCATATTACTCTTACCACCGGAGTTGGCTCCGTAAACGGCGGAAACGGTGTTAAACTCTGACACCGCAGCGGCAACACTCCCGGCATCCGCTCCCGGCTGTGGCGCTGACTGCGGGACACTAAAAGTGAAGGTCCTGTTCTGCAGAAAAGACCTGTAGTTACCAACGGTGAAAGCGAGCAGTTTAGACATGGACTTCTGATGCTTGACGGGGGTCCCGGATTACCATAAGCTGTTTGGGTGACAAAGATACATCTTATCAGTGAGATTACAAATAAATTAACATTATAAAAAAGCAAGACTCCTCTCACTAAAATTTTTGAGACTGCCCACAGCCATCTCTCATAAGAATTATATGACTTATATGACGCATAAGAAGCATAAGACGCATAAGAAGCATAAGACGCATAAGAAGCATAAGAAGCATAGGAAGCATAAGACTTACATGGCATATACCTTAACCTCCTGACACCCGGCGCATAAACAGCATTTTCCGGTTTTTAACTCTTATTAGAAAGCGGGGTATAGGTTTTTTTTTGTACTTTTACGGTCCGTATTTTATCACTGAATTTTCCCCCGATTCCGGTATGCAAAATTTTGTACATCTGCACGTACATACCCAGTACTCCCTGCTGGACGGTCAGGCTTCAATCCCCGCTCTGGTGGATAAGGCCATGGCTGACGGCATGCCCGGCCTGGCCATTACGGACCACGGCAACATGTTCGGCATCAAGGAGTATTTCAATTATGTAAAGAAGAAAAATTCAAAGACAAAAGATGCCATCCGCGCCGCTGAAGAAGCCCTTGAGAATGCCCGTCAGGGAGGTGAGGGCCAGGCAGTTGAAGCCGCGCAGGAAGCGCTGAAAGCGGCACGCTCCCGTATCTTCAAGCCCATATTCGGCTGTGAGATGTACGTGGCGCAGAAGTCACTGTATGAGCACGTGGACAAGAAGGATACGGGACGACACCTGATAGTACTGGCTAAAAACCGGCAGGGCTATAAAAACCTGATAAAACTGGTCTCCAAGGCCTGGACTGACGGTTTTTACTCACACCCGCGTACTGATAAGGAAGAAATAGCCCGCCACCGCGAGGGCCTGATAATCTGTTCAGCATGCCTGGGCGGTGAGATTCCGCGGCTGCTGCAGGCCGGTCTGGATGATGAGGCTGACGCAGCGGTGCGCTGGTGGAAGGAGCACTTTGGTGATGATTATTACATTGAGCTTCAGCGCCACAAGGCCACCGTACCTCGCGCTAACCATGATGTGTATGAGGTGCAGAAGGCCATTGAGCCCAAGCTCATTGCTCTGGCGCGCAAGTATGACATCAAGCTGATTGCATCCAATGACACCCACTTTGTAAATGAGGAGGACGCTGAGGCCCATGACCGCCTCATATGCCTCTCCACTAACAAGCTGGTGGATGATCAGACCCGTATGCTGTACACTAAGCAGGAGTGGCTCAAATCTCGCGCTGAAATGCTTCAAGCCTTTGAGGACATCCCTGAGGCGCTGGAAAACACGCTGGAGATTCTGGACAAGGTAGAGACTTATGACATTGACCACGCACCCATCATGCCCACCTTTGCCATCCCGGAGGAATTTGGCAGCGAGGAAGAATACCGCGCCCGCCTCACGGAAGAGGACCTCTTTAATGAGTTCACACGCGATGAGCACGGCAACGTGGTACTCTCTGATGAACAGGCCCATGCCAAGATTAAAAAGTTAGGCGGCTATGAGAAGCTGTACCGCATAAAATTTGAAGCAGACTATCTCCGTGAGATTACTTACCGTGGCGCCCGCAAACGCTACGGTGAGGAGCTGAGTCCGGAGCTGCGGGAACGCATTGACTTTGAACTTCATATAATGAAGACCATGGGCTTCCCGGGATACTTCCTGATTGTGGAAGACTTCATCCGTGTGGGACGCGAGGAATTAGGTGTCAGCATAGGCCCGGGCCGAGGCTCGGCCGCAGGCTCGGTGGTGGCATATTGCCTGGGTATCACACAGATTGACCCCCTGAAATATGACCTCCTCTTTGAACGCTTCCTGAATCCTGACCGTATATCACTACCTGATATTGATATCGACTTTGATGATGACGGACGCGCCGATGTGCTGGCTTATGTGACACGCAAGTACGGTGAGGAAAAAGTGGCACACATCATCACTTACGGCACCATGGCAGCCAAGTCAGCCATTAAGGATGTGGCCCGCGTGGTGAACCTGCCCCTGTCTGAGAGCAACCGCCTGGCCAAGCTCATTCCCAGACACATGCCCACCGTAAACGGAAAGGAACTGAAATGCACCCTGGGAAACTGCTATGACCACGTGCCTGAATTTGAACCGGAACTGCACAGCTCTGACCCTCTGGTGGTGGACACGCTGAAATTTGCCCGCGCTCTGGAGGGCAACGTGCGCAATGTGGGCGTGCACGCCTGCGGTGTAATCATCTGTCGTGATGACATAACTGACTGGGTACCCGTCAGCACCGCCACTGACAAGACTGAAGGCAAGCTGCTGGTGACCCAGTATGAGGGACGCGTGATAGAGGAAACAGGTCTCATAAAAATGGACTTCCTGGGACTGAAAACACTCTCCATAATCAAGGAAGCCGTGGCCAACATCAAACGGCGCCGCGGAGAGGATGTGGACATGGACAGTATTCCCATAGACGACCCCGCCACTTACGCCCTGTACTGCGCCGGTCGCACGGTAGGAACATTCCAGTTTGAATCTGCCGGCATGCAGAAATACCTCCGCGAGCTGCAACCCTCAACCTTTGAAGACCTCATAGCCATGAACGCCCTGTATCGTCCGGGCCCCATGGATTACATTCCCGAGTTTATCAAGCGTAAACACGGCCAGACCCCTATTGTCTATGACATCCCCGTCATGGAGAAATACCTCAAGGACACTTACGGAGTGACCGTCTACCAGGAACAGGTCATGCTCCTGTCACGCCTGCTGGCTAACTTCACCCGCGGACAGAGTGACACCCTGCGCAAGGCCATGGGTAAGAAGATGATAGAAAAAATGAATGAGCTCAAAGGACTCTTCCTCAAAGGAGGACAGGCAAATGGCCATGACCCGCAGGTGCTGGAAAAAATCTGGGCCGACTGGGAGAAATTTGCCTCTTACGCCTTCAACAAGAGCCACGCCACCTGCTACAGCTGGGTGGCCTTCCAGACAGCCTATCTCAAGGCCAACTACCCCTCAGAGTACATGGCCGCCGTACTCTCCCGCAACCTCACTGACATCACCAAGCTCACCTCATTCATGGATGAGTGCAAGAGCATGGGAATCAAGGTCCTGGGACCGGACATCAACGAGTCATACGGCACCTTCAGCGTAAACCGTAACGGAGACATACGCTTCGGTCTCTCAGCCATCAAGGGCATAGGCGGAAACGTGGTGCGTGATATAGTGGCTGAACGTGAACGCAACGGCGCCTTCAAGGACATATATGACTTTGTGGAGCGCGTTCCGCCGGGAACGGTAAACCGCCGCGCATTTGAGAACCTGGCCATGGCCGGTGCCTTTGACTGCTTCAGCGGCATCAAGCGTGAAGACCTGGTGGAAACCAGTCCGCGCGGTGACGTGGCCTCTGAAATGCTGGTGCGCTACGGAACACAGTACCAGAACGCCCGCCACTCAAACCAGAACTCTCTCTTCGGAGATTTTGAAGAGGAAATAGCCACCATAGGACGCCCGCTGATAACCCCCGCCGTGGCATGGAGCAACATCCAGCGCCTGGACCGCGAGCGCGAACTGGTGGGAATGTACCTCTCAGCTCATCCCCTGGACCCGTATTACATGGAACTCACTTATGGCACCTCACACACCATAAAAGACCTGGAGGAAGCGTCGCCCGTTGATGGCCAGGAAGTAACTTTCGGTGGCATTGTGGTGGACTACAACAAGAAAATACTCCAGAGCGGCACAGCCATGGGCAGCTTCAAGATTGAGGACTTCACAGGAACCACTGAGATTGTAGCATTTGGCAGACACCTCCTGGATATAGAAAAATACGGACAGCCCGGACTGCCGGTACTGGTGAAAGCCTTATACCGCACTGACCGTAACGGCACCCTGCGCAGAAACATACAGTCCATACAGCTGCTGGAAGACGTACGCGGCCGGCTGCTCAGCGGCATCAACATCACCGTACCCGTCACCCGCCTGGAAGGAGAATTCCGGAGCGTGTTCTCACAGATAACTTCCCCGGAAAAAGACAGCATAACCGGAAACGTAAACCTCAAAGTGGCTGACCCTGACACAAACCGCAGCGTGACCCTGGCCTCAGCAAGACGCATCATCATGAACCGCCAGACCATGGACACACTGTCACAGCTGGACTATGTTGACTTTGACGTCATGCGCATTTAAAGCCACACACATAAAATCAGAAATTAACAGATTATAAACCCATAAATATAACAAGAATGGCATTTACATTTACTGACCAGAACGTAGAAGAAACCATTGCCACAGGCAAACCCGTTGTAATTGACTTTTGGGGAACCTACTGCGGCCCCTGCATGACCATGGCTCCCATGATTGATGAGCTGGCAAAAGAGTATGAAGACCGCGTAATAATAGGAAAATACAATGTAGAGGAAGAAGCTGACTTCGCAACAGAAAACCGCATAATGTCACTTCCCACCTTCCTCTTCTACAAAGACGGAAAGAAAACCAAAATCAGACTCACAGGCTCACAGACTCGCGAGAACCTGGTGCAGAAAATAGAAGAACTCCTGGCCCTCTGATAAGCAGCCGTAGCCCCACAGACCAGTCTCGGCCTCTGATAAGCAGCCATAACCCCACAGAAACCCCTACTACCCTCTGTAAAGAAGCCATAGCTCCACAGCCCCCGGCACCCTGATAAGTAGCCATTGCTCCACAGAAGCCGCCGGCATTCTCATTGGCAGATATGGCTTAAAACTTGGCTACATTTTCCAAAAAAGCCACAGCGACAAAAAAAACCGCTAAAAAGCTTGCACAATTCAGACTCAAGCCATACCTTTGCACTCGCAAACGCACAAAAGCCCACATGAGAGTGGCCCGAACAAATTGCCTTGTGGTGTAATGGTAGCACGTCGGATTCTGGTTCCGCCTGTGAGGGTTCGAATCCTTCCAAGGCAACAAA
>CAMWLS010000009.1 GCA_947175205.1 uncultured Porphyromonadaceae bacterium
CTGCTATGCCACGCCTTAAGTAGAAGGTGGTCGGATTACCTTTGTATGCAGATGTGGAATGAACAGCTCCACGCTATATGCGTGGAGACAGTTAGGCCAACTTCTTGCATACATGAGTAAGTTTCCGACGCTTCTCTACTACAAGATGATGGGCATAACGCCTCTTATTAACAATGTCATGAATTAGTGCGCACCAATTCGTTGCAAATATAATAATTTGTTTTGATTCTCTCCAATAGCTTGATACTATTTTATTTTGTAAAGAAAATAGTTGCGGCAGCCAAATACATTACTCAAAGAAATGTGAAAGCTTATCACGGCTCGGGTAATGAGAATCTCCTTTCACTTATTGCGGTAAATTATACATTTCATGTGTATACAATAATATTTAAGAATATATGAAAGCTATATTTATTTTTCATTAAGTCTACCATTGAAAAAAATACCTGTCTATTGACGGAGTAAGAAATAATTTTTACTTTTGCAATTGCAGTCCATGCTGAGAACTTATAACGTCATAAGAGGTACAGAGACCTTTTCAGACTGTTGAAGATTAGGATGGGTAGTACCGGCCATTCTTTTGGACGGCCGAAATAAATACATAAGAAGCGTTTACTTTACGCTCTTTCTTGACAATTGGAAACTTCGCAACTTTCTTAGGTTAGTCAGGACAGAAGCAGCGGTAGATGCCTTGTGAATATGTACACTCAGGTGATTATTGGCGCGAGAGCGCCAGTAACTCTTACATATACATATTCTGCGTGAGGCTTCTGCGTTGCTCGTTCAGCTAACCGGGCAATGCGAAGGCCTCCAATTGTGGAACGAGTAACAAGTATAGCTCTCACGCTTTCTTTTTCTTTTCTAAATAATGCCATGAGGGAGTAATGGCTATGTACAGATATGAAAGCATCTGCTATTTACGGAGAACAGAATGCCGGCAAGTCTACGGCGTGTTTCAAACTCTATGAAATGTTGCTGAAAGCGGGTGGGAAAGTTATAAAATCACAACCTGCTGTAATATGTAATCCTTCACAACCGCCAAAAGCTGATTTTATGGTGCTTATCGCTATAAACGGCAAAACTATACTGATTACCTCAGGAGGCGATTTCGGGAGTACGGTAGCTGCAAACATTCAGCATGCCATTAGTGTGCAGCCTGACTATTTCATCTTCACCATAAGGAAAGGAACGCATTATGTGGCAGCTGTAGGGCATCTCCAAAACATAATAAACAACAACGTAAAATATATTACTCTCCACAAGGCTCAGACACAACAAGAACAAGATAATAACGAAACTCAAATAGCAATTCAAATTTTCAATCAATTATTATGAAACATTATAGATTAAAGTTTCTTACGCTTAGCATTATCTTAGGCACAGTATCTGCTGTTAATGCATTTGCCTCTGATTTCCAGTACCAGGGCTTGAATTATACCATCGTTTCTGAAAGTAGGAAGATATGCCGTCTTGATAAAGCTCCTGAAGGAGAAAAATATTCAGGTGACATCACAGTTCCCGAAACAGTAGAAAACGAAGGGAGTACATACACAGTTGAGAGTATAGAGCAGGAAGCTTTCCGCTTTAGTGCAATTACCAGTCTCATTATTAACGCAAAAATATCTGTCCTACCTAAGCGGATTTGTTACAGTTGTAATAAGTTAGAAACTATAGAGCTACCTGATGGACTTGAGGAGATTGATGAAGGGGCTTTTTATAATTGCCATAGTCTTGTTACCGTAAATCTACCACAGAGTTTAAAAATCTTAAGAAGAGAATTATTTTATGCTTGTAGGTCTTTAAAAGAGATAATTATTCCGGATGGCGCTGAAATTGTTGATGCTTATGGGGTTTGTTATGGGTGTGAATCTCTTATGTCATTTCACTTTCCCGAAAACTACACAAGTAAAGTACTTAATTATAATGACATGTTCAATGGTTGTGCTTCTCTTACTGAAGTTACCGGGTGTGAAAATATTAGAATTAATGCAATTAGAACATTCTCTGGTTGTAAATCACTAAATAAGATAGTAATTCCACACCTATCAAGTAATATTGAAAACGAATGTTATTCAGGTTGTATAGGTCTTGAGAACATTGACTTCACTTCTTTTATAAAGGATATTGAAGCGCAGGCGTTTGAGTGGTGTAGCAATTTGAAATCATTGACATTTGGGGAGAATTTTAAGGGAATAGGGAATAAAGCGTTCAACCAGTGCTTTGACATACAAACCATAACCTGCAAGAATCCGGAACCGGTAGCAATCAGTGAATCAGCTTTTACAAATACAGTTTATAATAACGCGGTACTTATAGTTCCTTGGAGATGCGCTGATAAGTATAGGAATTGTGCCGGATGGAATCTCTTCAAGAACATTGTTGAGACAGCAGATGTTGTTGAGGCCCGTACTATTTCTTTTGCGGAGAATCAACTGGAGATGGTTGAAGGTAAAAGCTTAAAAATCGAGGCGACTATCTTACCCGCTGATGCTTCTCATTTCCGGATTGAATGGTCTGCGTCAAGCGAGATCACTATTGAGGAAGAGGAAATAAATAAAAACATTGCCTCCTGTAAGGTAACTCCTACTAAAGAAGGGACTTATGTACTCACGGTAAAATGCATAAGTGATTTAACGGATGAGGTGCTTTGCCAGAACATGTGCGTCCTGACTGTAAAAGCAAATATACTCCCTACCTCTATGTCAGTTGAAATATCTTCAACAGAAGTAGAGGTATACCAGCCAGTAATTATCACGTGGACTATATCTCCTGAAAACTACACTGAAAAATGTTATATCAACATTGGTGACCATTATACAGGAATTGACCCTCGTATTCGCAGACTGAGTTTCTACGCAGAACATACCGGTACATATGATGTGGGAGTGTCGCTTGTATCAGCGGAAAGCGGAGAAACGCTTTTGTATGAACCTCTTGAATTAGAAGTGGTACACGCGGGTGGCATATTTGATTGCGGAGAGGGTGTAATTAAGGTATTGGTGAATTATAATGGCATAAAAGCATCCATTAAGGCGAACGAAGGGTATACACTGCATAGCGTTATGGAAAATGGCATTGACGTGACAGCTCAATTCGCTGATGAAGCGCTGGTTCCGGTTAAGTCCTTCCCGAACTTTAAGATTGTATTTGAGAAAAAAGAAGAAGGCGAAATCCATGAGGCTGAGAATTCCAATCTTAAAGTATTGCACCATGGCAATGTAATAGAAGTGACCGGCACAAAGGATGAAAACAGCCCGGTTACTATCTATGACGAGCAAGGAAGAGTGTTAATCCAAACTAACAGGCATGAAATCACCCTTACTACTAAAGGTGTTCACATTCTTTTGATAGAAGGACGTACCTTTAAATTTATAAACTGACCTCTGAATTGAGTCTATTTTATTGTTTCACTTGGAAATCATGAAACTCAAATAAGTTCTAAGAGCCTGTTCCCCAATTTTGGGAAACAGGCTCTTAGCTCCGAGAAAAAAAAGAGTTGATGTCGTCTGTGGGTACGGCATCATCTCTTTTTGTTACATATCCACATGAACGAGAAAAAGAGGTGCTCTCCCGAGTACCTCCCTTTCCATTCATCACATTATGCTTATTCAGTATATTATATATTATTCAGTAAATTATATATTAGAAAAGGTTTTTGATTAATTTCAGTTTTCGTATCTTTCTTCCACAATTTTCCAGTCTACGATATCCCATAACTTGTTCAGGGCATCAGCACGTCGGTTCTGATAATCCAGATAATAAGCGTGCTCCCAGACATCGAATACAAGTAAGGGCTGCAGCCCGGTGGTCAGAGGTGTGCCCGCATTGGGTCCCTGAGTAATGAATAATTTACCATCCTCATCACAGGATAGCCATACCCATCCTGAACCGAAGAGGCCTACGCCGGCATCAACAAACGCTTTCTTGAAGTCCTCGAAAGAGCCGAAGGTATCATCTATGGCCTTACGCAGTTTTCCTTCCGGCTCACGCTTGCCTTCAGGATTGAAGGTAAAGAAATAAAATATATGGTTCCATGCCTGAGAAGCGTTATTAAACAAGGCTCCAGAGCTGTGTTTTATCACCTCTTCCAAGTCCATGTCTTCAAATTCTGAACCTTGGATGAGTTTGTTCAGATTATCAATATATGCCTTTTCATGTTTGCCATAATGATATTCTACAGTTAAAGCGGATATAGCCGGCTCAAGAGCGTCTACGGCATACGGTAATTCGGGCTGTTCGTATTTCATGTATTTTGTGTATTATAGGTTATCAATTGCTTCTACCAAGAAAACGCAAGGAGACCCGCTTAGTTCATAAGCGAGTCTCCTTTAATATTCTTTTAATACTCTTTTTAACGCATTTAACGTTTTTGGACAAGAAGCTCAAGTTTTCCAACTGTCTTGTAATAGTCAGCGCGAAGATTATTAAGAGTAAGAAGGCTCTCAAGATAATAATTAATCTCTTGCAGATATGAGACCAGGGAAATCTGTCTTCCGTTATATGCCTTCAATAAGGTTTGCTGGTAATTTGATTCTTCAATAGCTCTCTGATACTGGCTGATTACTGTTTTGAAGTTTTCTGCCTGAGAGTAGGTCTGTTTGATATCGCTTAAAAGTTGTGTTGTGATAGCTTGCGCCTCAATAGTGGCCTGAGACAGGTTTTCATCGGCTATACGACTCTTACCTCTGTTAGAAAATAAAGGGATAGACATGCTTGCGCTCAGGCCATTAAAGGTCTCACCCATTTCCCTGTTGAAGACATAGCCTAATTTAAGCCCGGGAATATTGTCGCGCCTGGACTGTGCTTTCTCTGCGGCTGCAACAGAAATAAGAGCTTCACCCAGGCCATTGGCAAGACTTTCCTCTACAGCTGCGGTGTATGCATCTATAGTGTAGAAGTCACACGTGGGTAATTCCTTGACGGATGTAAGCTCATAAAGCAACGGACTCTTGGAAGTCATAAACGCCAGCGCCTCCATTGCCTGTTCTTTGTTATTTGAAGCCTGACAGATACTTATTTTCAGTTGCGCTCTCTCAAGTTTTATCTTTGAAACGTCCAGGATGGTAACGTCACGCGCTTCAAGCTGTTTTGTAAGAATCTGTTCCATCACCATGAAAGCAGAGTCCTGTTGGGAAAGGATGCTGAGTTCTGCGTTAGCTGTAATAACATCACAGCATAGATTTCTGATTTGATTTCGCACATCAGCGGCATTCAGGAGGTATTCCCATCTTGCTTTCCCCACACGTTTTTCTGCTGCTGCTTTACGCGCAGAATATACTCCCGGGAGTCTGAATTCCTGACTGATGCCGGCGGTAAGTTTGTTACCGCCCACAGATTTTGATCCCCATAAATGCTCAAATTCAATTTCAGGATCTTCATAGTTTGTACTCGTACGTTCTGATGCTTCTAAGGCCGAAAGTGAGGCTCTGTTGGCTCGTAGAGTTGTGCTGTTAAGTTCAGCTGCCTGCATCAGCCCAGATATTACCTCATCGGGAGTAGCGGCATTGCTATTGCTTGCGGCAATTATAAGTGCTGATATAAGTAAAAGAAATTTATTTATAGCTATCATTTCTGTTTCTTGTTATATAGTAAATAATACAGCGCAGGCACTACGTACATGTTAAGTATGGTGGAGGAAATGAGCCCTCCTAATATTACCACAGCAAGCGGTGACTGTATCTCATTTCCGGGTTTGTCTCCTGTTATGGCCAGTGGTATGAGCGCAAGAGCTGATGTCAGGGCTGTCATAATTATAGGCAGTAAACGGTCTCGGGACCCTGTGAAAATGCGTTCCATCAGAGGCATGCCTTCAGCTTCAAGAGTATTGTAGTGGCTCATAAGTAACATGCCGTTTCTTGTTGCAATTCCAATCAATGAAATAAAACCGATTATGGCAGGAATGTTGACCTCAGCACCAGTAAAGAACAGAATCATGATTCCACCTATCAGCGCCAGCGGCATGTTTACCAGAATTACCAGAGACTGCTTAATGTTTTTAAACTGATGGTATAGTAACATGAAGATAATTAACAAAGCTCCCAGAGAAGCCCAGATTAAAGTGTTTGATGCTGCCGCTTCATTTTCAAACTGTCCTCCGTAACTGATGTAATAATCTTCCGGCAGCTTAACAGATGCGTTTATCTTCTGTGCAAGTTCATTTACAGAGCCTCTTAGATCGCGTCCTTCAATATTTGCGGAGATTATTATACGACGGTTAACATTTTCACGGCTGACAGAATTAGGGCCGGTTACGGATTTAATTTCTGCAAGTTCACTCAGTGATGCCATCCCTGTTGGTGTTGAAATTGGCATGTCCATTATGTCTGTGAGTGAATTGCGGGCTTCAGGGTAAGCCACCACTACTACGTCATAGGGCTGACCGTTTTCATACATCTGTGAAATGGTACTTCCACTAAGCAGAGTGTTAAGTGTTTGTCTGAAGCTGCTTAATGTCAGTCCGCGGGCGGCAAGTACTTCGCGCCTGGGGATAATGGAGAGTTCCGGACGTTCCACCTGCTGTTCTATGTTTACATCCTCAATTCCTTCAATCCCTGAAGCAATCTGTTTAATCTGTTGAGCCAGTCTATATAATTCAGTCAGGTCAGAACCAAAAATCTTTATTGCCACCTGTGCCTCAGTACCTGAGAGCATTGCGTCTATGCGGTGTGAAATAGGCTGACCTATCTCAACGTTCACTCCCGGAATCTGTGAAAGACGCTGCCTTAAGTCGGTGGCCAGCTCTGCACGGCTTCTTTTGTCAAGAATGTATGGAGCTTCAATCTCTGAGGTCTGGACTCCAAGAGAGTGTTCGTCAAGTTCTGCTCTACCGGTCTTGCGTGCGACTGTTTTTATCTCTGGCATAGACATTATTATACTGTCCGCTATTGAAGCAACTTTATCACTCTCATAGAGGGACACTCCGGGTAGGGTGGAAACATTGATGGTGAATGACCCCTCATTAAATCTGGGAAGGAAAGACCTGCCCAGAGAGCTGAACAATATGCACGCTATGATGAACAGAGCACCGGTAACTATCAGGAGTGTGGTCTTATGTTGCATAACCCGTTCCAGAGAGTGTATATATCCTTTCTGGAGTATGCGGCTGGTCCATGGTAATTTTGATTCATGAGATGATTCATCTCCCTTATTGAGTAGGAAAGAAGATAGAACAGGAGTAAGGGTGAGCGCCACCAGGGTGGACGCTGCCAGCGCTACTATGAAGGCTACTCCCAGAGGGATAAGTAACCGTCCTTCAAACCCGCTGAGGAAGAAGAGAGGTAAGAATCCGGCCGTTATAATAAGAGTGGAATTGAAGATGGGCATTCTGACTTCCGCTGAGGCGCTGAATACCACATCTCTGACGCTCTGACGCTCAGACTCGGGAAGTTTCCTGTTAAGCCTTAGACGTCTGTATACATTTTCAACATCCACTATGGCATCATCCACAAGAGAACCTATTGCAATGGCAATACCGCCCAGGGACATGGTGTTGATGGTAAAGCCGAGTGCATGGAGGATTATGATGGTGATGATTATTGACAGCGGGAGCGCAATTACTGAAACTGCTGTGGCTCGGATATTCATCATGAATATGAAGAGTATCAGAATCACAAAAATTGCTCCCTCAAATAAGGCCTCACCCAGGTTACTGATGGAGTTGTCTATAAAATCAGCCTGACGGAAAATGTCTGTGTTGATTACAAGACTGCCGGGGAGAGAATGTTTTTCGCTTTCAAGAGTGTGCATTATCTCCTCAGTCAGTTTTATGGTTGAGGCGTGGGGTTGCTTGGTAATGGTCATGAGCACGGCTGGACTTCCGTTTAAAGCGGCGAGCCCTAACTGGGGCTGTGCACCGGCAATAGTAACCGTAGCCACATCCTCCACTCTGACCATTCCGTTATCATCATTTTTTATTAAGGCTGTGGATATATCCTCAGTGTTGCGTGATGAGAACTGACCGCGAATAAGATATTCATTGCCATAATCATACACTACACCTCCCGTGACGTTATTATTTATGTTATCCAGTGCCTCCAGGACTTCGTTTACGCTCACATTCCTCTGCTTCATCAAGTCAGGATGAAGCTGAATTTGCATTTCTTTCCTCTCACCGCCAATGACGCTAATGGCAGAGACTCCGTTCAGAGCCAGCAGACGAGGTTTCAGAATACGCTCAGCAATATCGCGGATTTCCATTAAAGGAATGCTGTCAGATTGCAGACCAATTATCATCATTTCCCCAAGAATGGAACTCTGTGGGCCTAAAACAGGTGCTTCAACGCCGGCCGGCATATTCTCACTTACAGAACTTAGACGCTCACTTACTATCTGGCGGGCCTGCAATATCTCTGTATCCCAGTCAAACTCAATCCATACTGTGGAGAATCCGGCAGTTGATGTGGAACGTACACGTCTTACTCCGGTGGAGCCGTTCACAGCAGTCTCAATGGGGTATGTAACAGTAGTTTCAACTTCCTGTGCTGTCATTCCCGGAGCCTCTGTCATTACCACCACAGTGGGAGCATTAAGGTCAGGGAAGATATCCACATCTGAGCGTAATGTGATAATCATTCCACAGAACAGAATTACGGCACTTAAAATAAGAACCGTAATGCGGTTATCAAGGCTGAACTTTATGATTCTATTAAGCATATATTCTTAATGATGATGTGAGTGACCTTCCGGTATTGCACCGGATGCTTCTGCCAGACGCACGGTTATTGCCCCTTCTGTGACAATATCATCTCCGGGTGTAATACCGGTTGATATTGTAGCTTTTTTGCCATCTGATGACGCCACAGTAACAGGGAGTTTCTGATAGCAATCTTCATCCAGACGTTTGTAAACAAAGAAGTTACCTTGCTGTTCTATAAGGGCCGTTACCGGTACTGATATGCCCTTTGATATGTTATCTGTCAGCAGATAAACAGTAGTGGCCATTCCTGAGGTGAGACCCTGGGCAGAGGATGCGGGAAGTGACAGCCAAACGGGAATATATCCGCTTGTACCGGGGTTAGAGACAGATGTATTGGATGCAAGTATGGTGCCACCGTTCTCTTTAAGGTTAATAATATTTTCAGAATAAGGAATACAGATATTTGCATCTGTGATACCTGAGACGGCTGATGCATATTTAGCGGATAAATCAACCTTTACTGTAAGTGCTCCAGTTGAGGCTATATCACCTACTATATCTCCGGCATTTACAAAAGACCCCGATGATATATTAAGATTTGTAATCACGCCCCCTTTGACGGCTCTTACTGTGTTTCCGGCTGATGGACTGTATGAAGCCTGGGCCTGGGCGAGAGCTGCCACTGCAGCGTTATATTCTGATGCAGTAACCAGTTTCTCCTCATATAAAGGCTTGAGCCTTTCCACCTCTTTTCTGGCTGCCTCCAGAGCAGCTTTGGCTGCTTGGTTTGAGTTACCGCCACTGACAGCTGATGTGTTTATTGTGGCTATGGCCTGTCCGGCCTTTACTTGCGTGCCTACTGTGATTCCTTTAGATAAAGTAATGACGCCTGATGTAGGAGCTACCATTGCTGACGCATTGTCTGCTGAAGATGTTATCATGGCTGAAGCTTTAATTGTCCGGCTGATGTTGTCTTCTGTAATTACTGTGGTCTTTACTCCCATACGTTCCGCCATCTCAGGTTCAAGTGTTATTACTCCGGCAGCCTCATGTTCTGATTCATGGTCGTGGTCGTGTTCATGTTCATGACCATGAGTATGCTCTGCCTCATGGTCATGGTTGTGTGCGCTCTCATCATGATCTGATGAATGGGTACTACAGGCGTTGAGACCAAGTAGCCATAGACATGCGGCTGTGACTGTAAATATGTTTCTTATCTTCATTTGGATATATGGTTTTCGTTTATTTTGCGAAGTTACAATATTTATCTGAGAGTGAATAATTTTAAAGATAATGGAAAGGGATATACCCTTAAGAGGGTAGAGAACTGTAATTATGTATTTTGAATAAAAATTGATAAGTACTCATTGTGTAGTTTGTCTAATTTGGTGAAATGCGAAATTGAAATGATTGAATCTTTTAGATTGTATAAATTATGAAAAGTTTTCCAAAATATTTTTTAAACGCCTATATGTTAGGGTTTTGAAAAATATGTATGCTAAAATAGTTTCCCAAAAATGGAGAGTTTTATGGTTATTGGAGGTTAAATATTTGCTTGTTTAGATATTTGTTTATAGTTTTGCCAAACCAAATAATACCATCACAAAGCAATATATACCTCAATATAATGATTCAGACAGTATTAAAGAGAGACGGACGTGTAGTGGGTTTTAATGAGGAAAAAATTAAAGCCGCAATTCGCAAGGCTATGCTTACCACAGAGCTTGGAGAAGATGAAGGTCTTATACATAAAATTACAGACCGTATTGCACTCACCGGGGCAGAACAGATGACGGTAGAGGATATCCAGGACCGTGTGGAAGTGGAGTTGATGAAAAGCCCGAGAAAGGAGGTAGCAAAGAAATATATTGCATACAGAGACCAGCGCAATATTGCCCGCAGAGCTAAGACGCGAGATATATTCCTTGAGATAATTGAGGCAAAGAGTAATGATATTACCCGTGAAAATGCAAACATGAATGCAGAGTCTCCGGCCGGTATGATGATGAAATTTGCCAGCGAGACCACGAAGCCCTTTGTTGATGACTATCTGTTATCAGCTGAAGCCCGTGATGCTGTCAGAAATGGGTATATACACATTCACGACAAAGATTATTATCCCACCAAGAGTCTGACCTGTGTGCAGCATCCCTTAGATAACATTCTGCGGGATGGTTTTATTGCAGGTCATGGTGAAAGTCGTCCAGCAAAGCGTATAGAGACAGCCAGTGTCATCGCATGTATCTCGCTTGAGACAGCGCAGAATGAAATGCATGGAGGTCAGGCAATCCCTGCTTTTGATTTTTACCTCGCCCCGTATGTCCGTTCTTCCTTTATAGAAGAAGTAAAGAATTTAGAAAATTTATATGGGCAAGATTTTTCAGACCTATATGATATAGAACTGAAAGATTATATCACTGAACCCCTTGACGGACTAACGGGTAAAGACAGAGTCTTGCGACATGCGATAAATCGCACTGTGAGCCGCGTGCATCAGGCTATGGAGGCTTTTATTCATAACATGAATACCATTCATTCGCGTGGTGGCAATCAGGTTGTTTTCAGTTCCATTAATTATGGAACTGATACATCAGCAGAAGGCCGGTGTATTATACGTGAGCTTCTTAATTCTACCTATGAAGGAGTGGGGAATGGAGCCACAGCTATATTCCCAATACAGATATGGAAAAAGAAACGCGGCGTGAGTTATCTTCCGGAAGATCCGAACTATGACCTATATCAGCTGGCCTGTAAGGTGACGGCAAGAAGGTTCTTCCCCAATTTTGTAAATTTGGATGCCACGTTTAACCAGCATGAGAAATGGAATGTAGAGGACCCCAAACGTTATCTATATGAAGTTGCCACTATGGGGTGCCGCACGCGCGTATTTGAGAACAGGTTTGGAGAAAAGACTTCCGTAGGACGTGGTAATCTCAGTTTTACAACTATAAATATTGTGCGCCTGGCACTGGAATGTCGGAATATTGTGGATGAGAAAGAACGTGTAGAGGCATTCTTCCGCAAACTTGATTCTGTGCTTGAACTCACGGCAAGACAGCTATGTGACAGATATGAGTTCCAGAAAACAGCGCTGGCAAAACAGTTCCCTCTGGTTATGTCCAAGTTGTGGAATGAGAGCGGGAAACTGGATTCTACGGATACCATAGAACCTGTAATAAAGCACGGCACCTTGGGAATAGGCTTCATAGGCCTGGCAGAATGTCTGGTAGCCCTTACCGGAAAGCACCACGGAGAGAGTGACAGCTCACAGCAGTTGGGTTTGCGCATTGTCAGTCACATGCGTAGCAGAGCTAATGAATTCAGTGAGAAGTATGACCATAATTTTTCCATTTTGGCAACACCGGCAGAGGGCCTTTCAGGTAAATTCACCACAAAAGACCGCAAAACATATGGTGTGATTGAAGGAATTACGGATAAGATTTATTATACAAACTCTAACCACGTTCCGGTTTACTATCATTGTTCACCCAGACACAAGGCAAAAATTGAAGCTCCATATCATGAGCTTACCAGAGGTGGTCATATATTCTATGTGGAAATAGACGGTGATGCCACTCACAATCCCCAGGCCGTCTGTGATATTGTGGATTTAATGGACAAGCATAATATAGGCTATTGCTCTGTGAATCACAACAGGAACAGATGTATGTCCTGTGGCTATGAAGATGCATCAGAGAATCTTGAGGAATGTCCCAAGTGTCACAGTCATGCCATTGACAGACTCCAGCGTATCACGGGCTACCTTGTTGGAACAACTGACCGCTGGAATAATGCCAAATTGGCTGAGCTGAATGACAGAGTAGTGCATAAATAAGATATGCGGGTACTGGATATCATAGCCGGAACCTCTGTGGATGGTCCCGGCTTACGTACATCAATTTATTTTGCCGGTTGTCATCATCAGTGCTCGGGCTGTCATAATCCACAAAGTTGGAATCCTGATGGTGGGGTAGATATGACGGAGAAACAGTTGCTGGATGTGATAGAACGTGAAGGGTTTAATGTTACCTTCACGGGCGGCGACCCCATGTATATTGCTCATGAACTATTACCCCTTGCGCAGGAGCTTAAGGAACGCGGCTATAATATCTGGTGTTATACCGGATTTACTATTGAAGAGTTGTATGGCCGGGAAGACTGTGCCCGGCTTATGGAGTATATAGATACCGTAGTTGACGGACCGTTTATTGAGAGTCTCAGAGATACCTCATTACCCTTCAGAGGTTCTTCTAATCAGAGAATAATCCATCTTAAGGGTGGAGGTGGCTTTTGATATAATCAACCATTTTATCCGGTTGCTTACACCCAAGAACATACTTGTCTCCGTTTTTGAGACGGATGAGAAAGCAGTCTGAAGCTTTGCCATAAAAGCCATAGTACCTGCCTATGTCACCCTCTCTAAATATCCCCCGGTAGCCCATAAATCCTCCGGATGCGCATATTATTATTGCGCCCATCGTAGGTTTGAAAAGTTCAATACTTTTTACATTGCTTATGGGTATTCTCTTACTCTTAAGAATACTACCTAAGATAATATTTTGGTTATCCGCCTTAATATATGCAGCCCCGTATATGAGCGCGTAATTTATGAGAATGAGATAAGATGCCAGAAACGGAAAAAATAGGTATTCTATCTTAACGGTTGCAATGCACCCTATAAACAGTACGGCAAATATTATAACCGTAATGCAAATGGTATATCGGCTGTAAGAGATGATTGACTTCACGAGTATATTATTTCGTTTCCCAAAATTACTTATTTGATTCAGAAATAACTCATGATGCATAATAAATATGTTATGATTAAGAATAAAAATGGAGACTGCACCATGAAGTTACGGTACAGTCTCCATATTGGGATGATTTAGTCTGCTATTTTTATCTATATAATATGAGCGCAGATGTCGGAGCCACACTAACCTGGCCACCCTTTGATGTTCCAAGTCCGTCAGGATTTATCATGCCGTCGTTTGCTACAATAGTCCACTGACCTTTAGGAATCTTTACTGTTACTGCTTCAGGATTTCCATTAAATATTACTTTTATTTCTTTCCATGAATCACCGTTAGCATGATCTTTGAGGGAGTAAGAAATAACATTATCAGCTTTTACTTCATCAAAAACAAGGTGCTTGGCAATATCCTGGGCAGATGTCATACGGAAAGCCGGGTGCTCACGGCGGAGACGTATCAGATTCTTATAATAATTGAACTGGTCTGAATTGATGTTTTTGAGTTCCCAGTTTATGGCATTGATACTGTCAGGGCTCTTATATGAATTGTGGACGCCTTTCTTATCTCTGAAAACTTCTTCTCCGGCAAACATAAATGGAGTTCCCTGAGAAGTGAATACTATGGTCTGGGCAAGACGGGCTGCACGCTGACGTTCAGCTTCTGTACTGCCTTCCATTGACTTTGCAAGTTTATCAGTAAGCGTCAGGTCATCATGACAGCTTACATAATTTATGATTTGTAAAGGTGATGTAGCATAAGCGAATTTTGAATTATTACCTTTGCTATAATCCACCTGAGGATGAGCTGTGGATGCAACAATACCTATTTTGACAGTCTCCTCATTGCCAGGTTTTCCGGTGGCAAAACCACGGTCCTGCGCATTTGAGTAGTGACCCTTGACGGCATCGCGTATATCATCACTGAATACTGCAATACCTTCCATCTTTGAAACATTCTCTTTCAGTGCGCGTTTCTCAACAGGCAGAGGTGAGTCGCCGGCCGTCCAGCCCTCTCCGTAAACAAATATATTGGGGTCAATTTCTTTTAACGCTGCTGCCACCTGGTTCATGGTCTCAATATCATGTATTGCCATAAGGTCAAAGCGGAAGCCGTCTATGTGATATTCCTTAGCCCAGTATTTAACTGAGTTTATGATATAGTCACGCATCATCTGACGCTCTGAGGCAGTTTCATTACCGCATCCAGAGGCATCACTGTATGAGCCATCCTCGCGATGACGGTAAAAATATCCGGGTGCAGTGAGGCTAAAATTTGAATTGTCATTATTTGCAGTATGATTGTAAACTACATCCATGATGACGGCTATACCCTGATCATGAAGGGATTTAACCATTTCCTTCATTTCTTTTACGCGCGTAGCCGGATTTGCAGGATCTGTGGAGTAACTGCCTTCCGGTACATTGTAATTCCATGGGTCATAACCCCAGTTATACTCATTAGCCGGAAGATTTGCCTCATCCACAGAGTTATAGTCGTATGACGGAAGTATATGTATATGGGTAACACCTAACTCCTTCAGATGATCAATGCCTGTCTTATCTCCGTGACTGTTAGTAGTATAGGGTTCAGTCAGCGCCAGGAATTTACCCTTATGGGCTATTCCTGAACTGGGGTGAATGCTGAAATCGCGATGGTGCATCTCATAAATTACGGCATCATTAATATTACCCTTGAACGGATTGCTGTCCTTCTCCCAACCTTCAGGATTCGTAGTGCTGAAATCTATTATAGCTGCACGCTGTCCGTTTGTACCTGCGGCCTTAGCATATATACCCGGGGTTTCATCCAGCCACTTGCCGTTTACTTTGAGCCTGAAAGTGTAAAACTTTCCGTAAAGCTGTTCTGAAACAGAGGCGCGCCACACTTTATCCGCGCCTTGTGTCATGGGAAGGGTAGTGAATGGCTTGCCATTCCGATCTGTGTTATACAGCAGTACTTCAGCCTCAGTAGCTTCTGGTGACCAAACAGCAAAGTGGGTTCCGGATGAATTTACGGTAAGTTCCAGATCTGAACCGTTATAAGCAGTAAAAGAATCAAAGCGCTTATCAGAGGCTACACTCTCTGCAGCTGAACCGCAAAGCAAAGCACCCCAGAATAGGGCGCCGGCAGTGATTTTCATAAATTTTCTATTCATTTATTGGGAGTTTGAATGTTAATTTCAACGTATTATTATTCTTGATGATTTCTTTTCTGTTTTAACTATATAATAACCTGAAGGTAATTCACATGTTGTAGTCCCAGGGACCGCTTCAAATGATTTTACGGCTTGTCCTGTGAGCGCGTAAACATATATAGGTTCAGATAACTCGCCGGTATTGTTAATTACAAGCTGATGCCCCTGAACTTTAATTTCAATTGAATTAATTTCAGTATGTATATCAGAAATCTCAGGCTTCTCGGAAACATTGGCATAAATACTTCCGGTAAAGCCCAACATAGATATTATCAGTATTATGAGTATTCGTATTTTCATGGTGTTTTATGTCAGTAAGTTAGCTAATACAAAAATACAGAATTATTGTGTAAATGCAAAATTAAAATCATGTTATTAAACATATTATATCTTGATAAATTAAGTTTTAGTGAAGTTATATGATAATGTCTTAAAAAAGTTTGCAAATCAAGGAAACTATGGCTATTTTAGCCCTCCCAACTATAACTAACATCCAATATAAAACTAAACCATGAATAATCCTTTCTCTCTCCATTGTAATCCGGTAATCCGTTTCTTACAGAAGAATCCCAAGGATATCACTCTTGATGACATAATTAGATATGTCGGTGAGAACGGTATAAAGATGATTAATTTTATGTATCCGGCGGGAGACGGACGTCTTAAAACGCTGAATTTTGTTATTAATGATTTGTCATATCTACGTACCATTCTGACTCTTGGTGAGCGCGTTGATGGATCGTCACTGTTTGATTTTGTGAATGCCGGTAGTTCGGATCTTTATGTTGTTCCCCGTTACCGTACTGTATTTGTAGACCCTATTTCCGAAATTCCCACGCTTACGTTCCTGTGTTCTTATTTCAATAAGGATGGAAAGCCCCTGGAAGGTGCGCCTGAGCGTACCTTACAGCGTGCATGTGAACTTCTTACGGAAGATACCGGGCTGGCATTGCAGGCCATGGGTGAACTGGAATATTATGTAATCTCACAGGACACGGGCAATTTTGCCGCAACAGACCAGAAGGGTTATCATGAATCAGCTCCATTTGCCAAGCATAACGAATTCAGAACCAGATGTATGATGGCAATTGCCGCCACAGGCGCAAAGATAAAATATGGACATTCTGAAGTAGGAAACTTTACGCTTGCTGACAAAATATATGAGCAGAATGAGATAGAGTTCCTTCCTGTGGACGCATGTGATGCTGCTGATCAGCTGATGGTGGCTAAATGGATTATAAGGAATCTGGCGGCAAAAGAGAATCTTAATGTGACCTTTGCTCCAAAGATAACCGTAGGGAAAGCAGGTTCCGGGCTTCACATTCACATGCGTTTGCTGGACAAGAACGGGAAAAGCGTCATGCTTGAAGATGGAAAGTTAAGTGACACTGCTAAAAGGGCTATCGGGGGGCTGATGCTCATGGCGCCGGCATTGACGGCTTTTGGGAACAGGAACCCTACATCCTATTTCCGTCTTGTTCCCCATCAGGAATCTCCCACCAATATCTGTTGGGGAGACAGAAACAGGTCTGTCTTAGTCCGTGTACCTTTGGGATGGACTTCTGACAGTGATATGTGCGCTGTGGCTAATCCTGGCTCTCATACTCCTGATGATATGGATGCTTCACGTAAGCAGACAGTAGAAATCAGAAATGCTGACGGCTCAGCCAATATTTATCAGTTGTTAGCGGGACTGGCGGTGGCCATCAGATACGGAGTAATGCATCCGGATATCATGGAAACCGTGGAACGTACTTATGTGGACGTAAATATCCATGCACGTGAAAATGCTGAGAAGCTTAAGGCTTTGAGCTCATTGCCGGCAAGTTGTTCTGAATCTGCTGACTGTCTGGAGCGCTCAAGGGAAGTTTTTGAACAGGGAGATGTCTTCCCTGCAGCAACCATTGATTCAATTATCACCTATCTGCGTAGTTTTGATTCTAAGGAAACACAGGAAGCTCTTGAAAATACCTCTTTAATGTTAAAGATGGTGCAGAAGTACTTCCACTGTTAAGAAATAATCTCAGTCAAGTAAATAATAGTAAGAACTGCATGCTAAAAGTATTATGAAAACTTTTAATATGCAGTTCTCTTTGTTTCTAAAATAATTAGAAGCGTGTCCTTAGCAGACATATGGGTTGTGTTTCTTCTCGTAACCTATTGTTGTGGTGTCTCCATGACCGGGAATAACTGTTGTATTGTCCGGTAAAGTGAACAGTCCTTTTTTGATGGATTCAATCAATGTCCTGTGGTCTCCTCCTGGTAAATCTGTTCTACCAATAGATGTCTCAAAAAGGCTGTCTCCGCTAATTACAAAATCCTGTTCCTTGCAGTAAAGTGCAAGTCCGCCGGGGGTATGTCCGGGAACGGAAATTACCTTAAGTCTGGAGTCTCCAATTTCAATTATGTCACCATTCTTTAGCTTTCTTGTGATTGACACTGCTTGTATTTTTGCGTCCGTGATTCCATAATGGCGCATTTGGCTTGGTAAATCTTTCCCATATATTTCATCTGCCTCTGAGGCTAAAACGGGAATACTATATTTCTCAGCCAGATAGGTGTCACTGAAGCAGTGGTCCAGATGCAGGTGTGTATTGATTATTTGTGTCAGCTTAATTGAATGGTCAGAGATATAATTGTCAAATATTTCTCTTTCCCTATCACTGGACATGCCGGGGTCAACTACAGCGGCATCATGAGTAGCCTCATCCACCAGTAGAAGTGTGTTCTCGCTAAAAGGATTAAAGACAAAACGTGTAATCTTTATCATAGGTCACTTTTTTATGGGTATATAAATTATTTTCTTGCTATCAAAAAATGGTTCGTTAAAGAACTCATTAATTCCATATTCCAATACGGGATATTTTATTCCCTCTGATTCCTCCTCTATATCTCCACCTTTGAGCGCAATAATTCCGTTGGAGTAGCGATTTTTGCACAAGGCGGGGCATGGGGCAACGTTTTTCGTGGTTAATTTCACAAGATTATTTAGGGGCATAACTGCACGAGATACTACATAATCAAATTTCTTATGGCACTCTCCTATGTCTCCATGCTGAAGCGTAATGTTGGTAAGGCCCAATTCCTTTGCTATAGCTTCTGCCACGCGTAATTTCTTCCCTATTCTGTCTATAAGATGGAAGGTGCACTTCGGATATATAGTGGCAAGAGGAATAGCCGGGAAGCCTCCACCGGTTCCCATGTCAAGAAATGATGTCCCGGAATCCAACGGGCCCAGGAAGGAGGCTATGGCGAGGCTATGGAGTATATGATGCAGATAAAGATTATCAATATCCTTACGAGATATTACATTAATCTTTTCATTCCATTCAGGATAGAGTTTCCCCATGAGAATGAATCTTTCTTTTGTCTCAGGGTCAAGTGTCGGAAAGTATTTTTCTATTAACTGCATGTCAAGGCTTTCTGTTGTTCATAGAACAAGGACTGGTGTCAGGTTGTTCTCAAATTGTGATTCGCAAAGGTAACAATAATATTTTTTAAATTACGTTAATATATAAAGTAAACAGATATGGTAAAGATAGGTAACTATAATATTATGCGCGTTGAGCGTGATGTGGATTTTGGCGTTTATCTTGTAGAACCTGACGGTGATGGTACAGAGATATTACTTCCGGCAAGATATGTGCCTGAAAATGTAACCGTAGGAACTGATTTACGGGTATTCATTTACACTGATTCTGAAGACCGTCTGATTGCAACCACTGAGAAACCTTTTGCAACAGTAGGTCAGTTTGCTTTCCTTCAGGTTAATGCAGTCAACAGAGTAGGGGCATTTCTGGACTGGGGCTTACCCAAAGATTTACTTGTGCCATTTAAGGAGCAGCAGTCTAAAATGGTATCCGGTGGTGTTTATCCGGTGTATGTATATCTTGATATGACCACCAAACGTGTGGCTGCATCAGCAAGGCTGGAAAAATATCTTGGAAATGTATTTCCGGATTATAGTGTTGGGCAGGAAGTAAATGTTCTTGTGTGGAAACAGACAGAGATAGGGTATAAGGTGATTGTGAACAATCTTCATCAAGGCATGATTTATTTTAATGAGATAAAGCGTAATCTTGTGATTGGCGAGAATGTTAATGCCTATGTGCGTAAGGTGAGAGAGGACGGAAAACTTGATCTTACCCTTGCCGGCAGTACGCAGGGCAGGGTGGAGGACGTTGCCGAAAAAATAATGTCCATGTTGAAAGAGAAGTCACGGTTGAGTGTGCATGAGAGTTCTTCTCCGGAGGAAATTAAAGCTGTGTTTGACTGCAGTAAGAAAGATTTTAAACGTGCATTAGGGAAACTGTATAAAGAACACAAATTACTCATTATGGACAATGAAATAATTGCTGTAAGTGATTGATAGTGTGATGTTTTGGTTAACTTTTATCTCGGTGATATATAGCTAATACGCTGTGTGTCAATTAATTGATGCTAAGTTTTGGAGAACTTTGGCTTTGTGGCTTAAAAACATGTGAATAAATTTGTGAAACCGGATGGAGCTAATTATTTTTGCACCTGCAATTTTTTTTAGAAAGTAATTTACCATTCTATCCATGTCAGACTCACATAAAAAGTATTCATATGATGAAGCGACTGAAGCTTCATTAAACTATTTTGACGGAGATGATCTTGCCGCAAAAGTATTTGTAAGTAAATATGCCCTTAAAGATTCTGAAGGTAATCTTTATGAGCTTACGCCGCGAGATATGCATAACCGTCTTGCAGATGAAATAGTCCGCATAGAAAATAAGTATCCCAATCCACTTACTCATAGGGAGGTTATGGATGTACTTGATGAATTCAAGTATATAGTACCTCAGGGGGGGCCTATGGCCGGAATAGGTAACAGCCGGCAGGTAGGCTCTCTGTCAAATTGTTTTGTAATTGGACTTGATGGGACACCGGACTCTTACGGAGGCGTCATCAGGATAGATGAAGAGCAGGTTCAGTTAATGAAGCGTCGCGGAGGTGTAGGGCATGACCTGAGTCATATAAGACCAAAAGGCACACCTGTGAAGAACTCCGCGCTTACAAGTACAGGTCTGGTTCCATTCATGGAGCGTTACAGTAACTCAACAAGAGAAGTAGCTCAGGATGGACGGCGTGGCGCGCTTATGATGACAGTGTCAATCAAGCATCCGGACAGCGAGGCATTCATAGACGCCAAGATGACACAGGGAAAAGTTACGGGTGCCAATGTCTCAGTACGTATAGACGATGCCTTTATGAAAGCAGCCCTGGCCGGAGAAAATTATACTCAGTGTTATCCGGTTAGCGGTGAAGATGTTCTGGTGCAGAAAGATATTGAAGCAGCTGCGTTATGGAAAAAGATTATTCACAACGCGTGGCAGTCAGCAGAGCCTGGAGTCCTTTTCTGGGATACCATCATTCGTGAGAGTGTACCTGACTGCTATGCAGATCTTGGCTTCCGTACTATTTCCACAAATCCATGTGGCGAAATACCGCTTTGCCCTTATGACAGTTGCCGTCTGCTTGCCATTAATCTGTATAGTTATGTAAAGAATCCCTTTACCCTTCAGGCGGAGTTTGATTTTGAATTATTCCGTAAGCACGTGGGGCTGGCTCAGCGCATAATGGATGATATTATTGATCTTGAGATGGAAAAGATTGACACTATCCTGGAAAAGATTAATAAGGATCCGGAAACAGAAGAAGTAAAGAGCGCTGAACGTCATCTTTGGGAGAAGATTAAGGCCAAGACTCTTCAGGGGCGTCGTACCGGTGTAGGTACTACAGCAGAAGGAGACATGTTGGCAGCCATGAATCTGCGTTACGGAACTCCGGAAGCCACTGACTTTTCAGAAAAAGTTCACCGTGAGTTGGCTCTCTCCGCATATGCTTCATCTGTGAATCTGGCAGAAGAACGTGGAGCGTTTGAGGTCTATGATGCTTCCAGAGAACATAATAATCCTTTTATCCAGCGTCTGAAAGAGCAAAAGCCGGAATTGGTGGAGAAAATGGAGCGTGTAGGTCGCCGCAATATAGCATGTCTGACCATTGCTCCCACAGGAACCACCAGCCTTATGACACGCACAACTTCCGGAATAGAACCCGTTTTTATGCCGGTGTATAAAAGACGAAGAAAGGTGAATCCGGGTGACGCAGATGTTCACGTTGATTTTATGGATGAAAATGGAGATGCTTTTGAAGAGTATATAGTATATCATCCTAAATTCCTGGAATGGATGAAGACCAGAGGATTAGAAGTCCATAAGAATATGTCCCAGGAAGAAATAGATGAACTTGTTAAAATGTCGCCTTACGCAGGAGCTACTGCCAATGATATTGACTGGTTGGAGAAGGTGCGTATGCAAGGACGTATTCAGAAATGGGTGGACCACTCAATTTCAGTAACTATAAATTTACCGTCTGATGTTTCTGAGGAAACCGTTGCAGATCTGTATGCAGAGGCCTGGAGAAGCGGCTGCAAAGGTTGTACGGTTTATAGAGATGGTTCTCGCTCAGGAGTGTTGGTTTCCATAGAGAAGAAACCAGCAGAGCCCAAGTCGCCTGAGATAAAGCCCCATGTTGCTAAACGTCCCATAGAACTTGAGGCAGATGTGGTCCGTTTCCAGAATAATAAAGAGAAGTGGATTGCATTTGTGGGCCTTATAGACGGAGAACCTTACGAGATATTTACCGGTCTGGCTGATGATGACGATGGTATTTTTTGCCCTAAGAGTGTGACCCATGGAAAAATTATCAAGGCTGTGGATGCAGAGGGGAATAAGAGATATGATTTCCAGTTTGTTAATAAACGCGGATACAAGACCACCATTGAGGGTCTCTCAGACAAGTTTAATCCGGAGTACTGGAATTATGCCAAGCTTATATCCGGAGTACTACGATATGGAATGCCCATAGATCAGGTGCTGAAACTTGTAGGAGGCCTTGAACTTGATTCCCAGAGTATCAATACGTGGAAAATGGGTGTGGAAAGAGCTCTTAAAAAGTATCTTCCCAATGGAATGAAAGCAAAGGGGCAGCGCTGTCCCAACTGTGGTAACGAGACCCTGGTATATCAGGAAGGATGTCTGATATGTACATCTTGCGGTACGTCTAAATGCGGGTGATACGGGATAAGAATGTTGTATAACATGTGTGTGGAATGTTAAATTTAGCACTTAATATTTGTAACACCAGCTCATAATAAGTAATTTAGCACCAAAATTTGAATAACCCAATTACAATAATTATACCAATATATCATGAAGATAACATTCAGCGTGGATTATCGTACTAACTGGGGTGAAAATGTCTATATCATAGGCAACATTCCGCAGTTAGGAGATAATGAATTTAATCGCGCCGTACCCATGAGACTTGAAGGCGTTGAAACTTGGGTAGCAAGTATTGAGGTCCCAGATAATCAGCCCAGTTTTGAATACCGTTACATGGTTAAACATGAGAGCGGAGCCGTCAAGAATGAATGGGGAAAGGGACATAAGTATGTTGCGGGGCGCTCAGCAAAGCCAGTTGCAGTTTATGACCGCTGGCAGGACCAGCCCTGGGATAAGCCGTATTACTCTTCAGCTTTTACGGAGTGTATCTGTCACAGAACTGACCGTCAGAAGGAGCAGGCTCCCAAAGTGGGCTGTGTAAATATACGCATAAGCGCTCCCATGATAAAAGACAATCAGGTTTTGGCCGTGAGCGGCGCTACAGCTGCCATGGGAGAATGGGATGTGAATAAGGCTCTTGTGCTTAATGATGCTAATTTCCCAGAATGGGCCATCAATATAGAAAATAAAGATATAACACCTGAGACTGAATTTAAGTTCCTTATTCTGGACCGTGAGACCCGCGAGGTGGTTGCCTGGGAGGGCGGTAATAACCGCAGTATGGGTATTACGCCTGAAAAGGATGGGGTTACAGTGCTGGCAGGAATGCGCTTTATCAATCCCCTTGCACCCTGGAAAGGTGCCGGCGTGGCAATTCCGGTTTTCTCAGTGCGTACAGAGGATGATTTTGGAGTAGGTGACTTTTATGATCTCAAGAAAGTTATTGACTGGGCGTCAGAGACCGGTCAGACTTTCTTACAGATTCTCCCCATCAATGATACCACAATGACTCATACATGGACGGATTCATATCCGTATAACGCTAACTCAACATTTGCGTTACATCCCATGTTTATGCGTCTTTCAGAGCTGGGCACACTGGATAATCCTGACCGTCAGGCTTATTATGATAATCTTGGTAAAGAGCTGAATTCTCTGGCTGAAATTGATTATGAACGTGTAAATAACGGAAAGATAGAATTCTTCCGTGAGATTTTTGCACAGAACGGACCTGCTGTTATCAATAGTAAAGAGTATAAAGACTTTGTAAAGCGAAACGCTGACTGGCTGCTGCCTTATGCTGCTTTCTGTGTCCTGCGTGATATGTATCACACACCGGACTTCAGTCAGTGGGGTGAATATGCACAGTATGATGCAGGAAAGGTTAAGGATTTTATTAGCCGGAATCAGAACGCAATAGATTATGTGTGCTACCTTCAGTATAATCTGGATAAACAGATGCGCCATGTCCGTGATTATGCACACTCAAAGGGAATAGCTATAAAGGGAGATATTCCCATTGGTATCTCGCGTACAAGCGTTGATGCGTGGCTATCTCCGCGTCTGTTCAATATGGACTGTCAGGCCGGCGCACCCCCGGATGATTTCTCTGTCCTTGGCCAGAACTGGGGTTTCCCCACTTATAACTGGGAAGAGATGAATAAAGATGGCTTTGCCTGGTGGAAAGCTCGCTTTACTAAGATGTCTGAATATTTTGACGCATACAGAATTGACCATGTGCTTGGATTCTTCCGTATTTGGCAGATTCCTATGGATGCGCTTCACGGTCTGTTGGGAGTCTTTAATCCGGCACTTCCTTTCTCGCCAGAGGAATTACGTAACAGTTATGACTTCTGGTTAGATGTTGACCTCCAGACAACTCCGTATATAATGGACCATTTCCTTGGTGATTTCTTTGGAGAATACACTGATGAGGCCCGAGACCGTTTCATGTATCCTGTAGGGTACGGCCGTTATAAGCTGAAGGATGAATTCTCAACCCAGAGGAGGGTGGCTGATTTCTTCGCAAATCAGGAGAAAGATGATAAGAACACTCGCCTGTGCAATGGCCTTCTGGGACTCATTGATGATGTTCTGTTTATAGAAGACCCGTATGAGAAAGGTAAATATCATCCCCGTATCTCTGCTCAGTTTACCTATATATATAGGTCTCTTACAGATTATGAGCGCTGGTGTTTTGACCGTCTGTACAATGATTTCTATTATCACCGTCATAATGACTTCTGGTATGGTAAGGCCATGTGGAAGCTGCCTCCTCTGATTGATGCTACAGATATGCTTGTCTGTGCAGAAGATCTTGGTATGATTCCTGATTGTGTTCCGGCAGTCATGCACGCCCTTGAGATTCTTTCACTGGAAATACAGCGTATGCCAAAGGATCCCAGAACCCGCTTTGGCAATACATGGAATTATCCCTATTACAGCGTATGTACAACATCTACCCATGATATGGGCGGAATCCGTCAATGGTGGGAAGAAAACCGCGATGCTACACAGGACTTCTATAATAATGTGTTGCATCAGCACGGGGAAGCTCCCTTCTATGCAGAACCTTGGGTATGTGATAAGATTGTTGACCTGCATCTTCAGTCTCCTTCCATGCTGTGCATACTTCCGTTACAGGACTGGCTCTCTACGGACGGAAAACTGCGTAGGCACAATCCTCAGGAAGAGCAGATTAATGTTCCTGCTAATCCCCGTCATTACTGGCGCTATCGCATGCATCTGACCATGGAAGAGCTCTTGGCTCAGAAAGACTTCAATGCTCGTATGCAGGACAAGATAAGTCATTCAGGCCGTTAATGTCAGAAATGGACTGAATTTTATAAACGCGCGACCAAGGCATCCAGCTTTGGCCGCGCGTTTCATGATTTAACACATAAAATGGTTCCTGACAATCTATATGTCAGTAAAAATCATTATCTTTGCGGTCTAAAAGTGGAAAAATAAATATCTCATATAATAATTTATGGCAACTACAGCTGATTTTAAAAACGGAATGTGCCTGGATATAGATGGCAACTATTTCTTCATTGTTGAATTCCTCCATGTTAAACCCGGAAAAGGTCCGGCTTTCGTACGTACAAAACTTAAGAATGTAAAGACCGGCCGTGTAATAGACAAAACATGGAACTCCGGAGTTAAGGTTGATGAAGTACGTATTGAACGTCGCCCCTATCAGTATCTCTATAAGGATGATATGGGTTACAACTTCATGCATACTGAAACTTTTGAGCAGGTGGCTATCCCCGGCGAGAGTATTGACGGCGTTGAATTCCTTAAGGAAGGTGATATCTGTGAGGCTATGGTACATGCAGCATCTGATACTATCCTTACTTGTGAGATGCCTACATCCGTAGTGCTTGAAATAACATATACAGAGCCCGGTATTAAAGGCGATACAGCAACAAATACACTTAAACCCGCTACTGTAGAAACAGGCGCTGAAGTACGTGTGCCCCTGTTCTGCAATATTGGTGATAAGGTTCGCATTGATACCCGTAATGGTAGTTACGTTGAGCGCATAAAGGCTTAAAGTCCTATACAAAATATTCCTGAGAGGGCGTGCATGAGAGTGATTTTCATGCGCGCCCTCTCAAGTATTTATTGGACGCGAAGAAGAATGTTAGACCAGAATGCTTTTAGAAATGCGCGGTTAAAGATGTACTCCTGAAGACCAAATTTTTAGAGCTGGGATAAAAAATTTCAATTATAATTCATGGAATTAAAAAATAGTGTTATATTTGTCCTTTGAAGGTCGCCCTTTCCTAAGCGGCCCTAAACACAACTTGAAATCTAACTAAACCAACTAAAACTAACCTTCTAAAGTACTGACCCATTATGGACATTAACAGTATTATGACCTCATTAGAGGCTAAGCATCCCGGTGAGAAAGAATATCTGCAGGCCGTGAAAGAAGTTCTTCTCTCTGTTGCTGATGTTTATAATCAGCATCCTGAGTTTGAGCGAAATAAGATTATTGAAAGAATGGTAGAGCCTGACCGTATTGTAACATTCAGAGTTACATGGTTGGATGATAAAGGTGAGGTTCAGAACAATATAGGATATCGTGTACAGTTTAACAATGCCATTGGCCCGTACAAAGGTGGTATCCGCTTCCACGCAAGTGTAAACCTCTCAATCCTGAAGTTCCTGGGATTTGAGCAGACATTCAAAAATGCTCTCACTACACTTCCTATGGGCGGAGCTAAAGGCGGTTCAGATTTCTCTCCCAGAGGTAAGAGTGACCGTGAAATCATGCGTTTCTGTCAGGCCTTTATCCTTGGCTTATGGAAGAGCCTTGGTCCGGACCGTGATGTCCCCGCAGGTGATATAGGCGTTGGTGGCCGTGAAGTAGGTTACATGTTTGGTATGTACAAGAAGCTTGTAAACAAACATGACGGTTCATTCACCGGCAAGGGTCTGTCATTTGGTGGTAGTCGTATACGTCCTGAGGCCACCGGTTTTGGCGCACTATATTTTGTTCAGAGTGTTCTTAAGAGAAAGAATCAGGAAGTAAAGGGTAAAACCATAGCCATCTCAGGATTTGGTAATGTCGCTTGGGGCGCTGCTCTTAAAGCGACAGAGCTCGGTGGTAAAGTTGTTACTTTATCTGGCCCCGACGGCTATATCTATGATCCGGCAGGTCTTGACGCAGAAAAGATTGACTATATGCTTGAGCTTCGTGCTTCCGGTAATGATATCGTAGCACCTTATGCTGAGAAATTTCCCGGTTCTACTTTCTTTGCCGGTCGTAAACCCTGGGAACAGAAGGTGGATATAGCACTTCCATGCGCTACTCAGAATGAGCTTAATGGCGATGATGCGAAGATGCTTATAGCTAATGGAGTGGAACTTGTTGCAGAAGTTTCTAATATGGGCTGTACTCCTGAGGCAATTGATACTTTCATTGAAAACCATGTCACTTATGCTCCCGGTAAAGCTGTAAACGCCGGTGGTGTTGCTACTTCCGGCCTTGAGATGAGCCAGAATGCAATGCACCTGCAGTGGAGCGCTGAGGAAGTGGATGAAAAACTCCACACCATTATGCGTGACATACATGAGCAGTGTGTAAAATATGGTGAAGAACCTGACGGTTATGTAAACTATATGAAGGGAGCTAATATAGCAGGCTTTATGAAGGTTGCAGACGCCATGATGGGGCAGGGTGTAATCTGATAAGACCAGTTTAATCAATAAGTATTTTTAGTATTCCGTAAGACCGCGGTAACGGTGTTGCGGAATACTTTTTGTTCCATTAAGGGCCGCTTTCAGTACTTATTGAGCTTGATGGATTTTTCAGCGTAAGATATATAGACCCATCTTCACAAAATAATGTAATTGCATAGGACGCTGATTTTATGAAATCGGGTCTTGCTTAACCACTCGGGTGATAAAATTGCATGAGGTCTAAAAAACAGAGGCAAAAAACTTGCAAGCTCCGTTTTAAATATATAAATTTGCAGTCCGAATTGTGAACATAAAATAAAACTAAAAATAGAGCAATGAAACGTACATTCCAACCCTCAAACCGCAAAAGAGTAAACAAGCACGGTTTCCGTGAACGCATGTCAACCCCTGATGGTCGCAAAGTTCTGGCTCGCCGTCGCGCTAAAGGGCGTGCGCGTCTGACCGTTTCTGATTCAATAGCAAGCAAGTAATACGGCTACTGATAAGAAAATGAGAGTGCACTACAGATAAAATTCTGTGGTGCACTCTCATTTATATAGATATTGTCTTATTATTGTACAGATTCTAATTTTCTGGAGAGCTCACTCAGGCTTAAGATGATTATTCCTCTGTCCCTTTAACAATTTTGGATTTTGGAGGAACATAAATTTTCCTTACCTTTGTGAACTCAGAATTATAGCTGATTTTATTTTTAAAATATTATTTTATCCAGCAGCACATTATGGTTGTTTTCTTTAAAAAAAATTCATCAAGTGTCTATGCGGTAGGTACTAAAAATTCCCTCACTCAGAGTCAAGTGGACAGACTGGTGTGGTTATTTGATGGTGCCACTCCTTTGAAGGCCACTAAGGTAAATGGTATTTTTGTTGGCCCACGAAAGGAGATGCTTACCCCGTGGAGTACTAATGCCGTAGAGATTACCAGGAATATGGGTCTTGACGGCATTTTCCGTATAGAAGAGTATACTCGCAGTCCAAAGGAGAACCCGGAGTATGACCCGATGTTGCAGAGGGTTTATAATGGTCTGGACCAGAGCATACTTACAACAGATAAAACTCCGGATGAAATAGTATATATTGAGGATATTCATGCTTATAATCAAGCTGAAGGTTTAGCTCTTAGTGAAGAAGAGGAAAAGTATCTCTCAGACCTTTCAGAGCGTCTGGGACGTCCTCTTACAGACAGTGAGGTGTTTGGATTCTCTCAGGTTAACTCAGAGCACTGCAGACATAAAATATTTAATGGTACATTCATTATTGACGGCAAGGAGATGCCCATGTCTCTTTTCAAGTTGATAAAGAAAACGTCACAGGAGAATCCTAATGGTCTTGTTTCTGCATATAAAGATAATGTGGCATTTGTTAAAGGGCCCAGAATAAATCAATTTTATCCTGAAAATCCTGACCGTCCTGACTATTTTACTGAGAAGAAAATAGATACAGTATTGTCCTTAAAGGCTGAGACTCATAATTTCCCCACTACAGTAGAGCCGTTTAACGGTGCGGCCACCGGTACCGGAGGAGAAATACGTGACCGTCTGGGTGGAGGAAAGGCCAGTCTTCCGCTTGCGGGAACAGCTGTGTATATGACATCATATCCACGAATTGATATGCAGCGTCCCTGGGAGGCTATGATGAATCCCCGTGTGTGGTTATATCAGACACCTGCTGAAATACTGATTAAAGCGTCAAATGGTGCTTCAGATTTTGGAAATAAGTTTGGACAGCCTCTGATTTGTGGTTCTGTCTTGACCTTTGAGCATGACAATGATGGTACTCTATATGCATACGACAAGGTAATAATGCTTGCCGGCGGTGTGGGCTATGCCGCTAAGAAAGATGCAATTAAAGGTACTCCTAAGCCCGGTCAGAAGGTTGTTGTGCAGGGTGGTGATAACTATAGAATAGGTATGGGCGGCGGCGCTGTTTCTTCAGTTGCTACAGGTCAATACGCCAGTGGAATAGAATTAAACGCCGTTCAGCGTGCTAATCCGGAAATGCAGAAGCGTGTTTCCAATGTTATCAGAGCACTTGCAGAGAGTAATAATAACCCTATAGTTTCTATTCATGACCATGGTGCTGGTGGACATCTGAATGCACTCTCAGAGCTTGTGGAGGCCACCGGTGGTGTCATTGATATTGATGCCCTTCCCATTGGTGACCCGACTTTATCCGCTAAGGAGATAATTGGAAATGAGAGTCAGGAGCGTATGGGTATGATATTGCCCGCTAAGGATATACCTTACGTGGAAGCCATTGCGCAGCGTGAGAGAGCTCCAATGTATGTTGTGGGTGAAACAACGGGTGATGACAGATTTGTTTTCAGAAGCCAGGACGGGACCAAGCCTATAGACCTTGCAATGAGCGACATGTTCGGCAGCTCACCCAAAACTGTAATGACAGATAAGACTGTTCAGGTGCATTTCAAGGATGTCGTTACAGAGGATGCAAAACTTGAGGAATATCTTAAAAATGTCTTGTCATTGGAGGCTGTGGCTTGTAAGGACTGGCTTACAAATAAGGTTGACCGCTCCGTAACAGGCAAGATAGCGCGTCAGCAGTGCCAGGGTGAGCTTCAGTTGCCGCTTAGTGACTGTGGAGTTGTAGCTCTGGATTATCACGGAAAACAAGGTATAGCTACATCAATAGGTCATGCCCCTCAGGTAGCTATGGCTGATTCTGCAGCAGGTTCAGTTATGTCTATTGCAGAAGCTCTTACAAATATAGTGGGCGCTGACTTAAAAGACGGTCTCAAGAGTGTATCACTGAGTGCTAACTGGATGTGGCCCTGCAAGAATGAAGGGTTTGACGCTTCTCTTTATAAAGCAGTTGAGGCTTGCAGTGACTTTGCGTGTGCACTGGGTATAAATATACCTACCGGTAAGGACAGCTTAAGTATGACTCAGAAATACGGAGACAAGAAAGTTTTTGCTCCCGGGACTGTAATTATATCTGCTGCAGGAGAGGTAGCTAATATCAGAAGAACGGTTAGCCCAGTGCTTCTTAATAAGCAGAAGACCACAGTGTATTATGTGGACTTCAGTGGTGACAGCATGAAATTAGGCGGTTCGGCTCTTTCACAGACTTTAGGGCTTGTTGGTTCTGATGTTCCAACTGTAAAGGACGCGGAGTCTTTCAAAATTGCTTTCAATACCATTCAGAAACTTGTCAGAGGGCGTAAGCTGGCGGCGCTGCATGACGTAAGTGCCGGCGGTATGATAACAGCGTTACTTGAAATGGCATTTGCCAATACACGAGGAGGTATTAAGTTATATACAGACGGTTTCAAGATGGTTTTCAATGAACAGGATCTTATAAAGATTCTCTTTGCTGAAAATCCGGCGGTGCTCATACAGGTGGAGGATTCTAAGAAAGAAAGTGTAGAACGTGCCCTTGATGACGCTAAGGTTAAGTATTGTCCCATTGCAACCTATGCACCTGAAAGAGTAATACAACTTACTCATGGAGAAAGGGAATATCTGTTGGGAATAGATACTCTGAGAGATATATGGTACAAGCCTTCATATCTGCTTGACTCACTGCAGACAAATCTCGCATGTGCTGAAAAGCGTTATAAAAATTACGCTATTCAGCCTGTGAAATACACCCTGCCTAAAGGTTTCAGCGGGAAACTGTCAGACCGCGAACTTACTTTGGATCGTACAGAAAGAAGCGGTATAAAGGCAGCCATTATCCGAGAGAAGGGTGTCAATGGAGACCGTGAGATGGCTTATTCATTATACCTTGCTGGTTTTGATGTCAAGGATGTTCATATGACTGACCTTATGAGCGGCAGAGAAACTCTGGATGATGTTAATATGATAGTTTTCTGCGGAGGCTTCTCTAACAGCGATGTACTTGGTTCTGCAAAAGGATGGGCAAGTGGATTCAGATGGAATGAGACTGCCCGGGAGACGCTTAAGCGCTACTATAGTCGTCATGACACACTGTCACTGGGTATCTGCAACGGATGCCAGCTTATGATGGAGCTCAATCTGCTATATCCGGAGCATGAAAAGCCTGTTAAGATGTTGCATAATGACTCACATAAGTTTGAGAGTGAGTTTATATCTGTTGTCATACCTAAGAATAATTCCGTCATGTTCGGCAGCCTGTCAGGTGTTAAGACCGGTATCTGGGTAGCGCATGGAGAAGGTAAATTCAATCTTCCCATGAAGGCAGAGGACTATAATATAGTTGCTAAGTATGCATATAAAGAATATCCTGGAAATCCCAACGGTTCAGCTAAGTCAGTGGCCGGTCTTGCGTCAGCTGATGGCCGACATCTGGCAATGATGCCACATCTGGAACGCGCCATATTCCCATGGCAGTGTGCATATTATCCGTACGCCCGCAGAAATGATGAGGTAACTGTGTGGATAGATGCATTTGTGAATGCACGTAAATGGATTGAGAATAATACTGAAAAATAATAGTAATACACGCACCGGCATGTGATTCCTTAAAGGAATTCAGATGTCGGTGCTGATTAAATAACAGGTATAAGAGAACAAATATGGGAGGTTTTTTTGGTATTGCCAAAATGGAAAGATGTGTAGAAGAACTCTTTTACGGAGTGGATTATAACTCACATCTTGGAACACGTCGTGCCGGTATGGCCACTGTAAGCAGAGAGGGCCATTTCACAAGACAGATTCACAATATAGAGAATAATTATTTCAGGACCAAGTTTGAGGGTGATCTTGTTGATTTTGATGGAGATATGGGTATTGGAGTTATATCTGATACAGATGCTCAGCCTATCATAATTAACTGTCACCTGGGTAAATTTGCTTTAGTTACAGTAGCTAAAATAAACAATATAAAATCATTGGAAAACGAGCTTCTTAACAAAGGCATACATTTCTGTGAACATGGTCATGATTCGCTGAATCCTACAGAGCTTGTGGGTGCGTTGATTTCAGAAGGGAAGGACTTCCTAGAGGGTATAGAGAATGTGTATAAGCGTGTACACGGAAGTTGCTCCATGCTGTTGCTGACTGAGGACGGTATTATAGCTGCCAGAGATTTTCTTGGCCGTACACCAATAGCTATAGGAACTAAAGAAGGGGCAACTGCTGCAACATCAGAGACCTCAGCTTTCCCTAATCTTGGGTTTGAGTTGAAATATCAGTTAGGCCCCGGTGAAGTGGTACTGATTACAGCTGATGGTTATAAACAGCTACGTAAGCCGGAAAAAAGGATGCAGATATGTGCTTTCTTATGGACTTATTACGGATATCCGCCTTGCTCTTATGAAGGCAAAAATGTGGATTTAATGCGTTATGAGTCAGGTCTGTGGCAAGGTGAAAAAGATGATACAGAAATAGACTTTGTAAGCCCTGTTCCTGACTCAGGTACGGGAATGGCCCTTGGTTATGCTGCCGGTATGAAAAAACCGTTCATGAGAGGTCTTGTTAAGTACACCCCCACGTGGCCCAGAAGCTTTACTCCGGGAACTCAACTCAGAAGAGAGCTTGTGGCAAAGATGAAGCTTATTCCTAACGGGGATTTGCTTAAAGGTAAGAAAGTCCTTTTCTGTGATGACTCTATTGTCCGTGGAACGCAGTTAAGGGACAATGTTACAGACATAAGAAATGCGGGTGCCAGTGAGGTTCATATACGCATTAGCTGTCCTCCTCTTATATACCCTTGTAAGTACATTAATTTTACATCCTCCAAGGGAGTGATGGAACTAATAGGGCGTAGAGTGATATATAAGCTTGAAGGAGAGCAGGGAGATAATTACTTGTCAGAATATGCGCTTACAGGTTCTAAGAGATATAAAGCGCTTGTGGAAGAGATTCGTGAGCAGCTGAATCTTGATAGCCTGCAGTTCAGCCCCTTAGAAACAGTTGTAAAGGCCATAGGACTGCCCAAGGAATGCATCTGTACTCATTGCTTTGATGGAAGCAGCTACGATGTCTCAGACCTGCCTGAGAACTGATTTTTTGCACATATATAATTAAAATGGACCCCGGAGGCATATAGATGTTTCCGGGGCCCTCTTCTATTTGTGAGCCATATAGAAATAATAACGGTGCCGAGTAATTATTCAATATGACGCTACGCCTTTATTAAGTAGCATTAAATAGATTAATAGTTAAAAGGGTAAATCTTCTTCAGCGTTACCTTCCATGGCTGGAGCCGGGGGAATATTGGCTGCAGCCTGTGCAACCGGCTGGAAGGGATCAGTGCTAACGTTGCTAACCGGGGGAGTATTGGTCTCAACAGGCATTGCGTCTATTCCGCGAACGTCTGTGTACCAGCGATTATTAAACTCACGGCTCTCCAGCTCAAAGGTTAGGCGAATGGTCTGACCGGGAGTAAGTGCATACTGGTCAGCTTTTGCGTTAAAGAAGTTGAACATTACCTTGCGGGGATATGTGTCCAATGTCTCAAGCACGTATTCACGCTTTTTCCATGCATTACCGGCTTTTGAGGTTCCGGAAACCTCAGGGAGTGCTAAAATAATTTTTCCTACTATTTCCATTGTTCAAGTATTATATTTTCTTATTATTCTTGCGCAAAGATACTGAAATCTTTTTAAGATTAAAATACAAAACCAAGTTGGATTTTCCAGCAGATAAATGTATATCTTCAAAGAAATCAGTTTAACTGGCGGTATAACTCATGAAAAGCCTTACGGGTTCCGTACACAGTGATAGTGTCACCTTTCTCAACAACCATTGAGGCATCATTTATGTCTATGACACGCATGACATTCTGATTAATGCCAAGCACATTGGATTTTCCTTTTGGACGTGCTGCAGCAATTAATTCCAAACTATAATTTTTTTTGAGGTCAAGATGCTGGTAAGCGACTCCGTAAAAGAATTTTGGCGCGGCGAATTTGAGAATACGGAAATCATCATCAACCATCATGGATTCAACATCCGTACCCATTTCCATCTCATGGGAAAGATCCATGGCCGCGCGTTGTTCCGGAGTCAGAATTCGCTGAATCTGTAACCCCTGAAGTATAGCCTCATGGAGTGGGTCACTGGCTCTGGCAAATATATTCTTCTGTCCTAATTTTTTAAGTAATGCTACGGTTTTAACACTTGCTCCAAAGTTCTCACCAATGGCTACAATGGTAACATCAACATTCTTTAGCGGCAGTACAGAGAGTGCAGACTCTTCAGTGGAGTCTATCAAATAAACCGTACTAATATAGTCTTTTATATTATCAACATTTTGCTGGTGGTTGTCAGCGCCTATAACTTCATGCCCCATTTCCGTAAGATCCCGGGCAAGATTTGCGCCATATATACCTAATCCAATAATAAGATATCTCATAAATCAGTTAATAATTATGTTTTCAGTGGGTAAATGAACAGAGGTATCTCGTGATGAGCCCCATAAACCTACAAGTATAGATATCAGGCCAACACGTCCCAGGAACATTGCAAGGCAGAGTAAAAGCTTAGAGCATATGCCTAACTGAGAGGTAATACCTAACGATGACCCCACAGTGAATACAGCTGAAACCGTTTCAAAGAAAACTGCCTTTGTTGAAAGCTCCGGTTCCAGTAACAAAAGAAGCACTGTAAAAATAATAACACTCAGTATGGAGATTGCAATTACGGCCTGAGCACGGCGAACTGAATCAGAGCTTATACGTCTGTGAAAAGCCGTTACTCCACTTTCTCCTCGGGCAATGGCTTTGAGGTTAAGTAACATTGTTGCGAAAGTATTAATCTTTATACCGCCGGCCAGGGACTGTGATCCGCCGCCAATCCACATCAATACCATTATTATCAGTAAGGTTACAGGCAGAAATCCGTTAGGGTTAACAGATGCGAACCCGGCGGAGCGTGGAACCATTACATTAAATAATGACTGATTAATTTTTTCCCACCATGTCATACCGGCAAGAGAATTATTAAACTCAAGACACAGGAAAATTAGCCAGCTTACAGCCGTAAGCATAACCGTTGTGTATAAAACCAGACGAGTATTAAGATTATAAGAATGAACCTGGCGCATGGGTCTAACGCCTGTATGTATGCGAATCCACATGCAATGTAAGTGATTGGCTATGGCATCCTTGAAGTTTACGAGTATGGGGTAACCAATGGCTCCGGCAAAAATCAGTATGGAAGATATGAGATAAATCAGCTGATTTCCCTGCATAAGGGCCGCGTTGGACATTCCTCCGGGGATGCTGCTGAAACCGGCATTACAGAAGGCTGAAAGGCTATGGAAAGCTGCCATAATCATCTTCTCATCAGCATCCAGTCCAAGGGTGTCAGGTAAGGTGAAATATACTGCTACAGCACCCAGAGCCTCAACAGTAAGAGTAAATCCCAGAATGTACAGAAGAGTGGGGAGCAGGGAATTCATGCTTTTGCTGTATACCATATCGCGAACCAACAGCTGATTGTAAATAGAGTTGGTACCGCTGAAGAAGAGAGCAAAGAAGCTTGTGAAAGTAATTACTCCTATACCTCCTATCTGTATCAGCAGAGCTAAAATCAGAAGGCCAAGAGGTGTGAATACCTCACTTACATCAACAGGCGTAAGACCTGTAATACAAACGGCTGATGTGGAGACAAAAAGTGAATCCAAATAAGATATACTACCTACAGTACATTTGGGAAGCATTAATAATACTGACCCAAGCAGAATGAAAAACAGGAAGCTGCCTGAGAGAAGTATGGAGGGATTTGTTCGTTTACCGGTTAGTCTGCTGAGTCCCGAACTGAGCGCCACAACGGCATATGCCATAAGCACAATAAACAGGAACCGGAAACTTGAGATAAGCCCATATATCTTTGGCGCCCACCAGAAAGATTGAGGTGGGAAAATAAGAGGGACAAGGGTTAGAAGTATAGATGTGTCTACAATCCAGCGTAATACTCTTGCATCCCTAATGGTATCTCTGAAATTCAGCAGGAGGTTAAAAATAACATTAAATGCATACATCCCCTGCACAACTCTCAGCATATAGCGTATCCTGAGTGTTTCTGTGGCGTCATGATCAAATCCGATATAAACCATTATGCCCACCAGGCAGAGTACTGACATAATGAAGGTAACAACCGACAAAGCCTGCGACACGGACTTAATGATGGGTTGCCACTCCTGTCTGTATTGTCCTATACGATACTGGGAAAGCCGTAAATTATATTGAATCTGTTTTAACAGTTTCATTTGTCAGTTGGGTTACTGCCTTTTTAATCTGAATCCGGCATATATACCGTCATAAGACTCCAGAATACCGCTTACAGATTTAATAACGGAGCTATTAATAATTCCTCCCACTTTTTGAAGAATGGTCATGAGACGCTGGACATCAAATGTGACAGAAAGCTGATTCCCACTCTTGCTGGCCATTGCCTTAACGTTACCCAAAGTGACTTTCTTGAATGCCTTAAAATTAAAGAACAGTAGGTCACTTTCATCATCAGTCCCGCGAGTTACGGTACCTGATAGTTTAACTCCGCGGACAGACAGTGTAAATTCCATTGCCTGATTCACGGATAATTTAAGTGAAGTCAGCCCGGCACTATTATAGTAAGGCGCTAACTTGTTTTCTATAGCAACTGAAGCCGCTGCACCGCCAATGTTCTGTAACGCATTGTCACTTCTGAAGGATACGGCGGGAGATACATATGACCAGTTGCCTTCAAGTTGGGCTAAATCAAAGGTTGTACTCCCTGTAAGGTTGTTAAACAAGGATCCAATGGAGTTGGTTAGTGACGTATTATCATTTTCGGAACCGGAATCAGCGCTCTTTTCCGCAAGTGTGTTTAGTGCAGATTTAAGGTCAAATGCCCAGATACCGGTGGCAGTGATGCATAAGCATATGCAGAGTATTATCCGTTTGCTAAGTTTCATTTTATGCGTTTATACAGTTTGTACCTCTTTATCAAGTTGTTCAAATACAGAATTATTTGACTTGTATTCAGGAACAATATTTTTCATCTCTTTTACAAGTTCAAATGGAGCGCCGGATATAAGAAGCTCATAAAGCCTTTCCAGATGTGCAAGGATATCATCATGATTGTATCTTCTTACTTTGGCAATCATTATCTTGCTGTGGTGCGTTGGTATGGTGTTTTCTTTATTGTTAAGAAGCTCTTCATAAAGTTTCTCTCCGGGGCGTAGTCCGGTTTCAACAATATCAATATCTTTACCAACCTTAAGACCTGCAAGTGAAATCATGCGTAAGGCTAAATCATAAATGCGGACAGGCTGTCCCATGTCAAATATAAATATTTCACCGCCATTACCCATAATACCGGCTTCAAGCACCAGCGAGCAAGCCTCCGGGATGGTCATGAAATAGCGGATAATGTCACGGTGTGTAATGGTTACGGGACCACCTTTCTCAATTTGTTTCCTGAAGAGTGGTATTACAGAGCCATTACTACCTAATACATTGCCAAATCTGGTGGTTATAAAACGTGTGCCTTGAGACGCATTGCCGGCTCTGTTATAATAGAAAAGTGACTGAACGTATATCTCTGCAATACGTTTTGACGCGCCCATCACATTTGTGGGATTTACGGCCTTGTCAGTAGATATCATAACAAATTTGTCAGCCCCGTATTTAACCGCAAGATCGGCTATATTTTTTGTCCCGAAGATATTGGTCATCACTGCCTCGCAAGGATTAATCTCCATCATGGGAACGTGCTTGTATGCAGCAGCATGGAAGACATACCGTGGACGGTAAACGCTGAACAGATCCTCCATGCGGCGTTTATTAGTAATGTCACCTACTGCCATTACAATCTCAATATCAGGGAAAGATGCTGTCATCTGCAGTTGCAGGTCATGCATTGGGGTCTCTGCCTGATCCACTAAGATTATTCTTTTTGCACCCAGGCTTGCAACCTGATTACTGATTTCGCTGCCAATGCTTCCGGCTGCTCCGGTAATAAGGACCACTTGCTCCTTAATGCCATGACTTACAGCAGGGTTCTCTGTTTTGATAACCTCTCTGCCGAGCAAATCTTCAATCTTTATATCCTTTACGTATGTGGATACATTCTGATTATTGTTGGCTTTACCATCTATTTCCTCTATCTGATTGAGCATCAGAAGATGTATTCCATTCTTTAGAAAAATATCAGCAACACCACTACGAATGTAATCCATCTGAGTAGAAAGAAATAGCAGGCTGTTTGAGCGAAAACGGTGAAAAACCTCTTTAACCGTCTCGGGATTATATTCTATCACAGGTAATTGTCCAACAGCCGGTGGATTTTTATGACCGCTCGGGCTGAGAAAAGCAACCGGTTTATAGCGTCCGTCAACCTCGCCGGCAAGAGCAGCGGCAAGTACAAAACTGTTCATTGCAGACCCGAATATGATGACTCTCTCCCTCTCGTGGTCCAATGCGCGGATACGGTTAAAGAAATATCTTATAGTAAGGCGTACAATCATCATTATGGCAAATGATATAACGCCTATGGTGAATATATTCCATAAAGAAATCCATTCTGCATCTCGGACAAAGTACACTATAACACTACCAGCTCCTAAGATGAGAGAGGATAGTATTACCTGAGTAAGAAGCCGATATACGTCTTCTATAGCGCTGAGGCGAACTATGTAACAGTATGTACGGAGAGCTATGCTAACTATACCATATGTAAAAGTTATTAATGCAATTTGCAGATAGCTTGAAGCCAGAATACCAAGGTTGGGACTTTGGAAAGGTTTATTAAAAAGATATACAAGTAGACAACTGAATATTACTGTACATACATCTGCTAAGAGTACCAGCCAACGGGGACTGGGAGCTGACATAAAGTGCATTACAGGTCTTGAGTCAGCTATACTTTTTAGTATCTTGTTAATCATAAGTGGACTACTGATTAGAAATACAAAGATACGGATTTTAAATTACAATGCAAAGTTTGATACAATTATGTCCTGAAAGTTAAGAGCCGCAAACTTTCTATGGTTCGCTTACCTGTTTAATTACTTTTATCAGAACGGATGCTTTGCTGGCTGTTTCCTCCCATTCTTTTTCCGGAGAAGAGAGAGCAGTAATACCGCCCCCAGAATACAAGCAGGCGCGAGTCTCACTCAACTGGGCACAACGCAGATTAACCACTCCTATCTGTCTCTCCGCAAGCTTTAATTCAACATAGCCAGCATAGTGTAGCCTATTGTGACGCTCTACCTCTGCAATATCAGTCAGGGCATTTTCAATTGGAAAGCCGCATACCGCGGGAGTAGGGTGAAGTACTTTCCCTATAATATGAGGTTTCTTGCAGACGGCTTTGAAGGGAGTGTGGAGATGTTGGATTCTGCCATAGTTCAAGTTTGTTAATGGGTACCTATGATACTCGCATCCCTGGATGGACTGCAGTTTATCCTCAATATAATCAGCCACCATCAGATGCTCATCTATGTTCTTTTTATCCCAAGGTTCTTCAGCGTTATTCAGGGACCGAGTTCCTGCAAGAGCCATGGTTCTGACATTATGTGAACAGGCATCATATAGACACTCCGGCGAAGCTGTAAGCCAGCATATACCGTCAGGTGTTAGATAAAGCAAAGCGTAAGCGTTGCTTATGATTTCAAAAAATGATTTAGCGACTGATGTTATGTCCTTCTTTAAAAGAGGGCGGGTAATGACTCGTGAGATAACAGTCTTGCCTCCTCTTGACCGCAGCCGTTGTATTATTTCATTTATACCGGTGGTATAAACCTCCTTAGATGTCTGCAGATTTTCAATCTCTTTTAGACAAGAGTTAACGGATGAAAACCCTTTATTGATAATTTCTTCAGCCGTATAGTGAGCGCTGATGGTTTCTTCCTTGCCTGACCAGGGATGAATTACCGCCTTATAAACAGTATCCCGTGAATCATTCCTGCTGACATCGTGCGCCCAAAAGTAAAAGCTCCTTTCTCCCGGATGCCTGTAAAGAATGAAGGGTATAGCATAATCCAAGCATTTACCGGCAGCCGAAAATGCAAGGCCCTCATCAGTCAAATATTTCATTTAAGGGTCCCGTAAAGTTCAAATGGAGCAGAGTCTGTTATCAGGACTTTGACCATGTCTCCAATTTTTAAAGATATATCTTTGTCTTTTTTAATCAGAACCTCAGGGTCAACCTCCGGAGAGTCATACTGTGTGCGTCCGATATAATAGTCTCTGTCTACTCTGTCTATTATAACTAACTGTTCCGTACCGACTTTAGCAGCGTTAAGTTCTTCAGAGATAGATTCTTGCAATGCCATCAGTCGGTCCAGTCGCTGCTGCTTAATATCTGCCGGGACTGAGTCTTCAAAATTCTTTGCGGCATAGGTGTCTTCTTCTTCACAGTAAGCAAAGGCTCCCATGCGGTCAAATTTAATTTGATTTACAAAATCCAGAAGCTCTGAGAATTCTTTATCGCCTTCTCCCGGGAAGCCGGTCATAAGAGTTGTGCGTAAATGTATTCCAGGTACACGCTTCCTAATTTCCGATAACAGTTTTAAGGTTTGCTCTGACGAGATATGACGTCTCATGTTGGTGAGAACTGTATCAGAAATATGCTGCAAGGCAATGTCAAGGTATTTACATACATTCTCACGCTTTGCCATCACGTCAAGTACATCCAAAGGGAAGTCTGCAGGATATGCGTAGTGAAGTCTTATCCAACTGACGCCATCAATATCAGCCATGCGGTCTATGAGCTCGGCTAATTTACTTTTTCCGTATATATCCCGTCCATAACTTGACAGGTCTTGTGCTATTATATTAAATTCCTTGACTCCTTTTGCGCACAGCTCTTTTACTTCATTCAGAATATCCTCAATTTCTCTTGAGTGATGTCTTCCCGTAATAAGAGGAATTGCACAGAATGAGCAAAATCTGTTACACCCCTCTGAAATTTTAATATATGCGTGATGTCGGGGCGTAGTGATAATCCGGCCATAAGGTCTTCTACCCGGATTAGAAGCATTTATATCTGTAATAAGTTTTTTCCAGTCATATTTCCCGTACCATAAATCAACCTCAGGAATCTCTTTCCTAAGCTCCTGAGCGTATCTCTGGGACAGGCAGCCCATGACGGCGATTCTCTTTATATTCCCTTCTTTTTTCTGCTGTACTGCATTAAGAATCATCTCAATGGACTCCTCTTTAGCGTCACCAATGAATCCACAGGTATTAATAACCAGCAAATCACCTTTAAAGTTATCATTTTCATGGGTGACTGTACAACCGCAGTCTGCAAGCATATTCATGAGCTGCTCTGAATCTACAAGATTCTTGGAGCAGCCCATGGTTATGATATTTACTGAATCAGATTTTGGCTTGGTCATGCTTTACGGTCTGAAAACAAAGAATCAACAAATTCACGCTTGTTAAATACCTGTAAGTCAGAAATTTTCTCACCCAGGCCAATATATTTTACAGGAATATTAAACTGATCGCTGATCCCTATTACAACACCGCCTTTAGCTGTACCATCAAGTTTTGTAATGGCAAGGGAATTAACTTGGGTTGCTTCAGAAAACTGACGCGCCTGTTCAAATGCGTTCTGTCCGGTTGAGCCATCAAGAACCAACATTACCTCATGCGGAGCACCGGGAACAACCTTTTCCATTACTCGTTTTATCTTACTTAGTTCATCCATGAGGCCCTTCTTGTTATGAAGACGTCCTGCTGTATCAATGAGAACCACGTCAATATCATTAGCGGCTGCTGAGCTTACAGTATCAAATGCAACAGCCGCTGCATCTGAACCTAATTTCTGTTTTATAACCGAAACATCAGCGCGCTTTCCCCACTCGTCAAGCTGTTCAATGGCTGCGGCACGGAACGTGTCAGCAGCGCCTAAGAGAACTTTTTTACCAGCATTCTTGTATTGGGCAGCGAGTTTGCCTATTGTTGTAGTCTTTCCCACTCCATTAACACCAACCACCATAATTACATATGGTTTCTTATCAGCAGGCGTTTCAAAGTCAGGCAAATTTACTCCGCTCTCGTTTTCAGCCAATAACTTAGTTATTTCATCACGTAGTAGTTCATTCAGTTCATCAGAACCTGAGTAGCGGTCCTTTTTAGCGCGTTCGCGTATGCGATCAATAATTTTCAGGGAGGTTTCAGTTCCAATGTCGGAAGTCATGAAAATCTCCTCAAGCTCATCAAGAAAGTCATCATCTATTGTATTTTTGCTCAAGAAGGCATTCTTGATGCGCTGAAAAACATTCTTACGCGTTTTTTCAAGCCCTGTGTCAAGGGTCTGTTTTTTTTCTCGTGAAAAGATACTGAAGAATCCCATTGTTAAATTTCTAATTAAATTACAAAGTTACAAACTAATCTCGGCTCAAAATTTGTTTAATTGTTAAAATATGTAAACAAGCTTTTGGAAAGAATAGATATATAGGATAAAAGAAAAATGGCAGAAATAAACCTTCTGCCATTTTTCTAAATCTATATTAGTTTTGCTGTATTACCAGTATATTGCTTCTTTGCCAGAATGCTGATGGATCTGTAATTTCCAGGATTGTTGAATTGCCTGATTTTGTAATAGTATAAGAACCTTCAGGATGTGTGGTGTATATCTTGATATTCTTTGAAGGAACTGTAATGCGGTCAAGACTACGTTTATCTGAAGAAGTGAAGTTTGCAGTGTTCAGTTCTTCCTTTGTAAGTTTGGTCTTACTGAATAAACCTCCGCCATCAAGAATCTTCAAAGCTTTCAGCTCACTGCTTGTTCCTATCACATAATAGCACCGGTTAAGTTCATTAGCTGCGTCTATTGCCTCCTGTTGTGCTATATTTCGCTCATCCGTAACGTTTGTAACTACGGTGTTCAAAGAATCTGTAGATGCTTCAAGTCCGGCAATTCTGTTCTGTGCGGCTCCCAGCATTGTATTGAGTCTCTCAATATCCTTTCTCTGGGTGTCTATCTGTGCCTGCAGGTCAGCAATTGTTTTTCTCATATTACTGTTTGCAAGATTAGACTTTTTTAGTTGTTCTTCTAATGCTGCCAATCTTGCTTTACGTTCTTCAAGGCGCTGCTTTATTGTTCCAAGATCAGATTTAAGCTGGTCTTTAGCTGAAGGAGTCTCGCCCTGTGACGGATTGTTCAGAAGACCTTCTATATGTTTTATATCATTGACATCTTGATTAATTTGGGAAACAAGTTCAAGAAGCTGATCGCGCTCCTTAACAGCTGCTTCAAGTTCTTCTCGGGAGGCCTTCTTTATTGTCTCATCATTAGTAACATCGCTTTCTGTCGCTTTTTTATCAGACTGATCTGAACAGCTGATAATAATGCCACTCATCAGTAGGCAGACACCGGTGGCCAAAATTTTGAGTCTTTTTTTCATAACACTTTATCACGGTTATATGATGAATTAATCAATGTCTGTTTCCGTGTTTTCCGGATTCTTGAACTTATTCTTGTGTTCGCGAACCTCCTCCGGCTTACCACTTACAGCAATAACAATCTCTCCGCGCGGCTGGTTCACTGAAAAGTATTGATATAGCTCTTGAAGGGTACCCTTGTGATGGGTCTCATGGATTTTTGAAATTTCTCTACTGACACAAGCCTCTCTGTTTTGGCCACAAACTTCACATAGCTGAAGCAGAGTCCTTTGAACTCTCAGGGGACTTTCATAAATTATAAAAGTGCATGGAAGTTCTGAAAGCCATTGCAGTCTTGAGGCTCTTCCTTTCTTTGGAGGTAGAAAGCCCTCAAACATAAATCTGTCACATGGTAATCCGGAACTGACAAGCGCCGGGACAAATGCAGTTGGGCCGGGCAGTGCAATTACCTCTATACCTTGACGTCTACATTCGCGAGAGAGCATGAATCCCGGATCACTAATTCCCGGAGTTCCGGCATCAGAAATTAAAGCTATGGACTCCCCGGTAGATAATCTGTCAATTAAACCGTTAAGTGTGGAGTGTTCATTATATTTATGATGAGAGATAACGGGCGTTTTAATGTCAAGTAAATTTAACAAAACTGCTGAAGTACGTGTGTCTTCGGCCAAAATCAATGATACTTCATGCAAAACTTTCACTGCACGAGGTGTCATATCTTCCAGGTTCCCTAACGGTGTAGGGACTATGTAAAGAATTCCAGACATAGATTCACTGTCAATCTTTATAATGTGGTGCTATAACTTCAAGGAACTCTTTTACTTCTTCATTATCTGTATCCAGATAAAGATTATCCCTAAGATAGTTTTCTGCCTCCGAAATATGGGTGTAATTATTCAGCTTTTCAAGGGTACTGAGGAGTGATTCCATGTTGCCGTTAAACAGCTCTCGGGCGTATCTGAATCTATCATTAATGGTAAACAGCTTCCTTAAATCTTCACCGGCTTTGCGGGCAAGCATCTGCTCAACGTTCAAGTTGTGCTGTTCTTGAGCTTCTTTCTTTTCTTCATGTAATATAGCTTCCGATGCAGCATCCATCTCAGTCTCAACCTCAGCATCTACGGCTTCCTGATCTTTAACTTCTGCGGCTTCAGCTTTTGCAATTATTTCTTTGGCCTCAGAAAGTGCCATGTTAATGCTATTTGTTGTCTCCGGTATGGATGACTGGATGTCATATATGGAAGAGTGTATCTCATTGTCATCTCCTTCGTTTAAAGCGATGTAGCTTTGAAAGGTCCTCTCAAACAATTTAAATTTCTCTTCAGCCAGTTTTCGTGCCTCCGCGTTATCACGATGAGAAAGGACTCGTAAAATGCCTTCAAGTTCCACATTAAGGCTTATAAGCTTATCAAGAGTTTCATTACTATTCATGATATATAATTTTATCAGTTACAGAATGTACGTTCAAGCAGTTGTTCAGCGGCTTTTCTTATTTGAGTGCGCGGACAGAAGAATCCGTTTATCATAATTACGACTACATGAGTTGGAAGACCATCAGCGTTTAGTGCGTAGCCTGCATAGCACTGAACTGCACTTACACTACCGGTTTTAAGAGCCAGACGTCCGTTAAGTTCGCTATCAGCCAGGAAACTCTTGACTGTACCTTCTTTACCAACCTTAGGGAAGAAAGAGGTGTAAGTCTGGGACATGTCACTGTTTGCCATCCATTCGAGCATGTCTCCCATGAAACGTGGAGATACACGGTTTGCGCGTGTAAGGCCGCTTCCATCATGTAAGATGGTGTACTGTGTGGAGATATTCCTCGCGTTCCAAAGCTCTTTCTCAATCTTAATGGCTTCTGCGCGGGTTCCTGCAGGTGCTATGGCTCTCAGCATACCTTCCGCAAACATATTGTCACTTCTTACCATAAGGCTTCTTAGGATGTCAGAAGCGCATGGCGATTTGTGTACAAGTAGTTTGGTGTATGACGTACCTGCATTTGATTTCTGTCCGCCTAAGCTGATTCCGTTTTCAGAAAGGGTCTTTTTTAGCTCGTTTACAAATACAGCGGATGGGTCCGGCATTGTGGAACTTACCGTCCATTTCCTGTCTGAAGGATTACGAGCAAAAATTACGAGATTATCTGAGTATATACCTCTTAAAACGTCATTGGAAAGTCCACTCTTAACTGTAATCTTTAAGCCGGGGATTTCAGGAGTTGTTTTCTTAGTGGCCGGATGAACTGTGAAGATGTTATCCTTAAAATTCAGGCCAAACAGCCCGGCACCGTAACTCCATCCCAAATCTTCAACTTCCCATTGGGGCACAGGGCCGGCATCTTTTAAAGTTTCCTGAACAATTATTTTCCCTGTTATCTTGGTTATACCTTTCTTTTTAATAGCTGCTGCAATGTCTGATAGGAAACCGCAATTATTCTTAAAATTTGCGCTTTCAAGGGTGGGGTCTCCGGAAGAAACAATAACCAAATCTCCATTCCAGACGCCTGATGAACCCTGACTGCCACGGAGACGAACTTCTGTCTCAAATCTGAAATCCTGCCCTAAAATGGACAAAGCTGTGGCAGAAGTGAGACTCTTGAGAATGGAAGCAGGAGTCAGTGCTAATTTAGAATTTACATCAACAAGAACTTTGTTCCTTTTAATGTCTTTAATATAGATACCAACTGAAGTAGCTTCTTCTCCGGCAATACCTAATGACTGACCAGAAACATTAAAAACTGATGCCAGGCAAAGGCTGAAAAGTATAAAAAGCTTGAGGGGAATAAGTCTTAGGTTATATTTCAACATGGGTATGAAATCTTTATGGATTATATTCCACGAAGATACAAAAAATACAATTATTCAGACTGTTAAAATGAACTAATTCTGACCGGTGCTTTTTGCCGTCTTGTCAGAATCCTGGTTGAATCCCCCTATGGCGTGTGCTATATATACGGTAAATACGGGGAACAGAATGAGACCTCCGCCTGAAAGTATTACAGATAATACACGCCCAACGGTGGTGTACTCATTAATATATGAGCCGGCTGTGGTCATGCACATCACAGCCCACCATAATGCCTGCCAGTAATCAGTAATATCAGGATTTATATCATATTCGGAAACATAGAACATCAGACTTCCAAAGTATAATACCACAACCAGAAGTACCAGATAAGCAGTAAGCATACCGGTAAAGCGGTCTGATCTTATGTTCCCGTTTACAAGAGCCAAAACGTAAGCGGCACGAATCATGGGTACTATACGGAGAAGGAATCTAAGCTCGCCAGTAAGATCTATACCTAAGTAATCAACAATATTAAGATAGGGTATGCTGACAATAAGGAATATTATCAGTTCTATGGTGTATCTCAGTGTTTTGGGAGAAAGGGTGAATTCAACAATCACGTTGAAAATAAAATAAATACAAATCCATAGTTGAATCTTTATATATAATGAATCTGTAAAATATGATACGTGCCTAAAGACATCAGCGGATATCATAAGTACTAATGCCAGTGCTCCGGCCAATACAAGCAAGCGCATGTAGAGTAAGAGTTTACTCTTCCATTCAGGCATTTTATCATTGGATCTAAGTTGTAGCATAACTGTATAATGAATTTACATTTATAACACATGGGATAATCAGAAGTTCATACTAAGATTAACATAAGTTATAGCGGCGGTTGTTTTCTCAAAAATTATATTAATACTGTTAAAACCATTTAAATGAGACATCCTTACATCAAAGCATATTGTTTCATGTATAAGCAATATTCAACTAACCTATGATGTAATAAGAATATGGGAAACAAAAAAATAGAAAGCCAGTTAGTGGCACTGCAGACAAATCTACTGAATTTTGCATATTCACTTACGCTAAATAAAACTGCGGCGGAAGATTTACTTCAAGATACCACACTGAAGGTTCTTGATAATGAAGACAAGTACACTCAAAACGTAAATTTCAAGGGATGGGTCTTTACAATAATGAGGAACCTGTTCATTAACAATTACCGTAAGGAGATGCGCTCAGGAAGCTTAGTAGACAGTTCAGAGGATTTATACCTGATGAATTCAAACGCAGATCTGTCTCCGGAGACACCGGAGGGATCTCTATCTGTCATTGAGATTACAGGTATGATGGAACAACTTCCCGCGGAATTACGGAAGCCATTCAGAATGCATATTGCAGGCTATAAATATGCAGAAATAGCAGAGTACACGTCTCTCCCGGTTGGGACCATTAAGAGTCGAATATTCTTTGCGCGTAAACGTTTACAAGAAATGTTATCAGATTATAAATAAAAAAGGGTGTGTAAATAGGTCAGAAACAAGGCACTGAGGATAAGGCTGCCGGGAGCAAACATATGTTACCGAAGCTGGATTCCGAAAGTAACGCCGCAGATGGCCTGTTATGACACATCGCCTCTGTTATGTTGTCCTTAAGTATGCCAACAATCAGAAATACTCACAAAAAGTTAGTCCTCTTGCTTGCTTAGTGTGCACATCTCATGGTATTCTTCCCATGAAGAGTCATTCTCTGCTGTTATTTCCAATGGGAGTAGGGGAAGTGTGCTGAATGCTTCATTAAGTTTCTTATTAAAGATATTTGTACTTAAAGTATAAAATACCCAGTCTCGGCGACCGGCGCCGGTATATATTCCTGTCATAACGGCCACCGGATCTTTGGTTAAGATACTGTGGAAAGCATCAGTCGCTATCTCCATAGTTTTTGCATCAGTTTCTGATGGCATTCCGCAAGAACCGTACTGCCAGCTCACGGTGACACGGATATGGAAACGCGGGTTATTGCGGAACGTACTGACATCGTCCCTGCCTGTTACCATAATTAGCTCACCATTTTCATCTTCAAGTGGGGTTGTCCACCAATGCTGATTATCCATGATATAAAAAAGAGACAGCTGGCCTGATTTAGATTGCTTGTAAGCCGGGTTATGTTCCGGGGAAAGCCCCGGAATCCGTCATTTATCTATGTGTATTGTCACCAACACACTAAAGCAGTCTACCCCTCGGCAAGAAGCGAGCAGCCTCATGCGCCGATATACTTGACCTTGCAACCCATAGGTAGTGCGGCAGCATATGTCACCATATGCTCCGGTGAGCTCTTACCTCACCTTTTCACCCTTACCACATGCGTGGCGGTTTTTCTCTGTCACCTTAACCTTACCGTTTCCGATAACTTCCGGTTAGGAAATATAGTGCTCTGTGTTGCCCGGACTTTCCTCTTGCCTCTTAAGTCTTAAAACTGAGACAAGCGACGGATCCACATTCATTTCAGGCCAGCTAATCTCCTGTATGTTACTAATATAAAATTAAATTCCTGCTCTTAGAATTCCTCTCTTGGAATTACGTATAAAATCCACAATTTTATCTCGCTCCGGAGTATCGGGAAGTTCGTCTATAACATGGGGAATAGCATCTGTTATATTCCATCGGGACAGATAAAGATATCTGTATACTTCCTGTATATCACTTATCTGCTGATCAGAAAACTGGTGTCTTCTCAAGCCTACTACGTTAACGCCGGCATATGAAATAGGCTCTCTGGCTGCTTTAACATATGGAGGTATGTCCTTATTAATCAGAGCGCCTCCCTGAATCATTACATAAGAACCAAGATGACAGAATTGATGTACGAGGGTACCCCCGCCAATTACAGCAAAATCATCTACCTGTACTTCACCGGCAAGCTGAGTAGAGTTAGACATGATGACATTGTTTCCTACTTTACAGTCATGTGCAACATGGCTGTATGCCATAATAAGACAGTTAGAGCCCACACGAGTTTCACCTTTGGAGGCTGTACCTCTATTCACCGTAGCACACTCTCTGATGGTGGTGTTATCGCCTATTATAGCCAGGGTTTCTTCTCCCCTGAATTTAAGATCCTGTGGTACACCTGCTACTACGGCTCCGGGGAATATTTTGCAGTTAGCACCTATGCGTGCTCCGGGGAAAATAACAGCTCCGGAACAAATGTAAGTCCCTTCACCTATCTCAACATTGCCGTGTATAGTGGCAAAGTTCTCAACAATGACACCGCGGCCTAATTTAGCATTCGGATGAACTGAAGCTAATGGCCCTATTTCGGGATTTCCTTTTTTCATTTATTCTTAATTATCTGTGCCATGAACTCACACTCACATACCACCTTCTCTCCAACAAAGGCAAGTCCCTTCATAACGGCCATACCTCTACGCATTTCTGTAACAAAGGAAACATGGAAGAGAAGTGTGTCGCCGGGAACTACCTTCTGGCGGAATTTCACATTGTCTATCTTCATAAAGTATGTGGAATAACGCTCAGGGTCTTCAACGGCGCCTAATACTAACAGGCCGCCGGTCTGTGCCATAGCCTCAACCAGTAATACTCCGGGCATAACCGGTTCCTGTGGAAAATGCCCCATGAAGAAAGGTTCATTGGTGGTAACATTCTTGACACCTACTATGTAGTTAGTACCCTTGTCAATAATCTTATCCACAAGTAAGAACGGATAACGGTGAGGAAGCAGCTCGCGAATACGATTGTTATCCATTAGCGGGGCTACGTTGGGGTTATAGATAGGGGCCTGAACGTCCTGTTTTTTGATATCATTTCTGATATCTTTGGCAACCCTTGTATTAATGGCATGACCCGGGCGCGTTGCAATAACTTTACCTTTGAGAGGTCTGCCTATCAGCGCTAAATCACCTATAACATCCAGAAGTTTGTGCCTTGCGGGTTCGTTATCATGATTCAAGGGAAAATCATTGATATAGCCGAATGAGTCAACATGACGGCGTGCCACTCCCAGCTCATCGGCAACCTGATCAAGTTTCTCTTGTGACATGGGAGCATCATATATAACTATGGCGTTGTCTAAATCACCACCCTTGATAAGCCCGGCTGCCAAGAGAGCCTCAACCTCGCGTGCAAAAACAAATGTACGGGATGAAGCTATCTCCTGATTAAATTCAGTCATATGCTCCATGGATGCATACTGATTGGAAAGAACCGGTGAGTCAAAGTTTATTTTTACCTCAACAGAAAACTCATCATCAGGTAAAATAATAATTTTTGAACGAGTCTCAGGATCAGTATGCTCAATTTTATGCTTTATATAGTAAAAGTCCTTATCATCTTTCTGTTCCTGAAGGCCAACCTTTTCTATTTCTTCAGCGAAAGCCATAGCGCTGCCGTCAAGAATAGGAATCTCTGGGCCGTTGACTTTTATAAGTACATTGTCAACACCTGCAGCATAAAGGGCGGCTAACGAGTGTTCAACAGTACTAACGGTAATATCTTTTTTCCCCAGAACCGTTCCTCTGTTTGTGGCAACTACGTTTTCAGCGAGAGCATCTATAACGGGAGAGCCTTCAAGATCTGTTCTCATAATCTTGTAGCCATGATTATCCGGAGCCGGTAAAAATTCTGCCGTTACTTCCCGTCCGGTATGTAGACCTTTGCCGGAGACAGAAAAAGAGTCTTTTAGTGTTAACTGTTTCATCGTTATTGTTAAGAGAGGATTAATTATCTTGGTTTATATGTTTTTCTATTGCTGAAACTCGTTTGAAAAGTCCAGAAAGGCGTTTAATTAGTACAGTATTTCTGGCAAATTCTCCGGCATTAACAGCGGGATAGCCCATTATACGACTATTGTTGTCAATGTTACCGGGGATTCCGGTTTGTGCGCCAACAGTTACATTATCACCCACGTGAATGTGGCCGGCAACCCCAACCTGGCCTCCTATCATGCCATGAGAACCAATCTTAGCCGATCCGGCAATACCAGTCTGTGCTGCAATTACAGTATGCTCTCCAATCTCAACATTGTGAGCTATCTGTATCAGATTATCCAGTTTAACGCCTCTGTTAATTACTGTAGCACCCATGGTGGCTCTATCTACTGTTGTGTTGGCTCCAATTTCAACATTGTCCTCAATGTTTACAGCTCCTATCTGAGGAATCTTATTATAAGTTTTATCCTCAGTGGGTGCAAAGCCAAAGCCATCCGCACCGATAACAACGCCGGCGTGAAGTATGCAGTTTTTTCCAATCTTGCATCCATGGTATACCTTAGCTCCAGGATAGATAATGGTATTGTCTCCTATCTCAGTATTATGGCCTATGTATACCTGTGGGTAAATCTTAACATTCTTCCCCAGCTTTACATCTTTCCCTATATAGGCAAAGGCACCAATGTAGCAATCTTCATTTACATGAACTCCTTCAGCCACATATGATGGCTGTTCGATTCCAGAGGGCTGGGGATTGAGATAGGTGTCTATCAATGTAAGCAGAGCGGAAAGTGTCTGGTAAGGATCATCCACTTTTATTAAGGTAGTGTTAAGGTTTTTGTCGGAATCAGGAACAAAATCTTTTCGCACAAGAACTATAGATGCCTTTGTATTATAAAGGTAGGGTGTATATAGTGGATTGGCAAGAAACGTAATGGAACCGGGCATTGCTTCCTCAATTTTGGAAAAAGTGTGAACCTTTGCCTGAGGATTACCTACAATATCACCATTAACGTGAGCCGCTATCATTTCAGCTGTAAATTCCATATCTCCTTTTCAGTTTTGTGCAAAGGTCGTAAAAAAATATTGTTTCACCAAGTACTATATATATAGTTACTATGAAAAACATCTATTATGCCCTAAACAGGCATAGTATGTCAGTGGATTAAAGTTGTTAGAGGAGTGGGGGAATTAATTGCTTTCAGAAATTATTCTAAAATCTGCGCAGCATGATTAGAGGTCTTTATCTGTTTCGGAAGTATTATTCTGCTTATTCTGCCATCAGGTTCTATGATAAATGTGGTACGGAAAGTACCCATGTACTTTCTGCCATACATGCTTTTTTCTCCCCATACACCGAAATCCTCTACAAGTTTATGATCAGTATCCGAAATTAAAGGGAAGGGAAGCGAGTTTTTTGCTTTAAATTTCAGGTGAGATGCAGCGCTGTCTACACTAACACCTATAACCTGAAATCCCACATCTTCAAGATCTGTATAGTTGTCACGTAGATTACACGCCTGTGCTGTACATCCTGAAGTCATATCCTTAGGATAAAAGTACAAGGCAATTCTTTTTCCTTGGTAGTCACTGCGTTTTACCTCTTTCCCGTTTTCATCCAGGCCTAATACATCTGGAACAAAATCTCCTATTGCGTAACTCATTTTGTATGAATTTTATGCGGTTTTATCTATTTTTTTATATAATACAATAACTGAAAAGGATGAAGCCTCCTTACAGACTACAAAAATAATAATTTTTAATACAAACCTGAAAAAATGACATGTATTATTATTTTGACCAATCTTTAATTCTTCTTAGCGCAGAATATTCCAATCTTTTTGTAAATTCGCGGTTGATATTAATATTAATCTGATAATTATGAGAAAAGGAGTCTGCACAATATTTCTTATTACCGCACTTACAACATCTTCTCAAAACATGACTGATTTAAATACAAACACATCTCTTGCTCCGCTGGAGCAGTTAAACTTAGTACAAGAGTGGGATAAAGTTTTCCCCATAAGTGAAAAAGTTGACCACCGCAAAGTAACCTTTGTTAATCGCTACGGTATAACTCTGGCCGCAGACATGTATATACCTAAAGATAATGAAGGTAAACTCCCGGCAATAGCAGTTAGTGGGCCGTTCGGAGCAGTAAAAGAACAGAGCTCAGGTCTTTATGCGCAACAGCTTGCAGAACGAGGTTTTCTTACCATAGCTTTTGACCCGTCATTTACCGGAGAAAGCGGAGGTATGCCGCGGCGTGTGGCATCGCCTGATATTAATACAGAAGATTTCTCCGCTGCCGTTGATTTTCTCTCTGTACAGCCCAATGTGGATTCAGAGCGCATCGGTATTTTAGGAATATGCGGGTGGGGCGGAATTGCCATTCAGACAGCAATTAATGACCCGCGTATTAAAGCTACATGCGCTTCTACAATGTATGACATGACTCGTGTGAGTGCCAATGGCTATTTTGATGCGGATAACACCATAGAAAAGCGTAATCACATGCGCGCATCACTTGCTCAACAGCGAACAGAAGACTATACCGGAGGTCAGTATAAACGTGCAGGTGGAGTAGTGGACCCGGTCCCGGATAATGCTCTGCAGTTTATTAAGGATTATCATGCATATTACAAAACACCGCGGGGGTTCCATCCGCGGTCAGGTAACTCAACTGATGGATGGAATGTGACATCAGTCTTACCCTTTATCAACTTTAAGTTTTATGATTATGCCGATGAGCTTGAAAGTGCGGTACTGATAGTACACGGAGACCAGGCGCATTCATATTACTTCGGTAAAGATACGTTTGCAAAGCTGAAAGGGAATAATAAACTGATGTTGACAGTAAAGGGTGCCAGCCACTGTGACCTTTATGATCAGATAGACATTATACCCTTTGATGAGATCACAGCTTTCTTTAATGAGTATCTGAAATGACAACTGCGGAATTTATAGCAATCATGAACTCCGGAGCTCTCATACCCGGAGGTGCCCCTGTGCATCAAAAAATGCATGAGCTAAGTCAGGAAGCTATCAGAATCACTATGGAGTTGAATAATTCATATCATACTCATGAAGAAATTATACAACTTATGTCTGAACTTACAGGCACAGAGATTCATGAAAGTTTTACCCTTTTCCCTCCTTTCTATACTGACTGCGGTAAGAATATCAGAATAGGTAAACGGGTTTTTATTAATTCAGGATGTAAATTCCAGGACCAAGGAGGAATTATAATAGGTGATGATGTCCTGATTGGTCATAACTGCGTTATAGCAACGCTGAATCATTGCATGGACCCGGATAAGCGAGCTGATATGTTTCCTGCCCCGGTAAGAATAGGGAATAAAGTTTGGATGGGTTCAAATGTTACTATTCTGCAAGGTGTTACAATAGGAGATGGAGCCGTTCTGGCTGCTGGTTCAGTTGTAAACAAAGATGTTCCACCACGAACCGTTGTTGGCGGAGTCCCAGCAAAAGTCATAAAGACTCTGGATTAAAACACAGATATTAAGTCCCCTTAAAATGGGCTGAGTCAAAATGAACTGCGCTCCAAAAGTTAGATAAAAACTTTTGGAGCGCAGTTCATAAATACGTCTTTGCCTAAACAAAGCTAGGTCATATATACCCGGGTATATTACTGTAACAACTTCAATGCCTCTTCAAGTACATTATCTTTGCCAAATAAAATGCTTTCTGATTCTTCAACTACAACGTCAGGCTGAATTCCGATTCCTATAAACCGGGTGCCATCTGGCAACCATTCATCACGTGCGCATATCCTTGCCATATAGCCATACCCAAGTTCTATAGTAATAGGCTGGCCGGTACTGCCTCCTGTTGAAGTGCCTATTATTTTACCTCGTTTAGCTGCTCTGAAGGTAGCTGCAAAATCTTCTGCAGCTGAGAATGTATTGTTGTTTACCAGAAGCACCACAGGAATTTCAAATTTGGGGATCTCTGCGTGTTGTGATGAGAAAGGAATAAGTAGATCCCCTTTTTCAATATATGGCTCTACTGCCTTACCCCATGCTTTCATCACCGGAATATATTTGGGTGAAGACCATTCAAGAGCCGGGATAGTATCAGGGCAGATAAGTCTCAAAATAAAATCGCCATAAGTAGAGTTGCCGCCTTCGTTATCACGAATATCTATCACTAACGATGATACATTTTCAAGCGAATCAAGTACTTCAATAAATTTTTCATGATCAAAAAGGCCCTGCTGGAAAGAAGGGATTTTTATATATCCTACATTCCCGGGAAATTTTTTGTGCGAAATAACCCGTTTGCCATAAGGATTGTATTGCCAGTTCATATCACGCTCCACGTTCAGTGTGAAAACACTGTCCGGTGCGTTTCTGAACTTAACTTTTACAGATTTGTCAGCAGGACCATATGACAACTGACCGCCGAAAAAAGCAGCAGATTGCGACCACTGGGGAGTTGAGGAAGGGAAATACGGAATAACGTTTTTTTCACCGTATTCAATAACCTGCAAGTCATTTATTTCAAGTATCTCGGTCCCGATTTTTAATCCTGACGCTATCATTGCATCAGTAATGACATCAGTTACAAAAACGCGATTGCCAAATCTTTTTGTAAAGAATGGAAGTGACCAGTCTTTGACGGCCGGCGTATTACACCAAACAGCAGTATGGCCGTCCTTAAGTTTAAAACACAGGTGTTTCAGACTGTCAAGAAAAGCTTCATCAGTTGGAGTGTCTACAATTTTGGGCAAATGCGCCATGTAGAGGCTATCCCAGTTGCATGGCAGTTTATCAAGGTGTGCGAAATTATACTTTACCTCCGTGCCAAATTTTGTAACAATAGAGGCTTTTTGGGCAGGCGTTAACTTACTGGCCGCATTCAGATTAAATGCGGAAAAAATCAGTCCTATAAAAAAACAGATAAATTTACTCATATTCAAGTTATTATAGTGGTTTGTTTCTTTTCTACAAAGCTGTTCCCACTGGCTTCTGTCACAATGGGGAAAAGTACTCAATATTTTGCATCAGTCTAATATATGACGCAAAAATGTAGCTATTGTGACAAAATCTTCAACAAATAATTCAAGTGCCTTTGTTACTGTTTTACCGCAAGCTTATGGGTTTGTCTGAGTTATCTTCAGAAACAAGGCCATATCTTTGCGCGAAAACAGTAAGAATAATTCCGGTTGTTCGGATTATTTCCCATATACATTTTATCAATTGTTTGATGAGCTAAAGGTTATCCGTTTAAAAAATGGGCTTTAACGCACTACGAAAGTACGGGAAAGCCCACTATGCGGTAAAGTAAGTTGTTTTATTTACGTTTAATATAGCTCTTACCCTCGGCTTCTGTTCCGACAGGAAATATATCTTTGAATTGAAGTTTGCCATCGTTATCGACTGCTTGCACCACAATCCAAGTGTAATCGCTTTCAGGCGACCATTTGTATTTAACCATATAGCCGTCCTCTGACCCTAAAGGTTCAACTACAAGAGACTCCATACCGTATTTGGAAACATCTTGGGCATGAATCATAGCGTCAGCATCATATTGAGCTGTGTATTCAGCGACTTTGGCGATGAGCTCAGGCGACATATGATTTTTCATAAGCTCAACATTTGAGCTATCGTTTTTTTCAGCATTTTGCATATAAGCAATATAGAAGTCTTTTATTAAGGCTTCACACTGTCCGAATGCCTCCGCGGAGAAAAACGCGAAAACGGCAACTACAAGAAGTCGAAATATTTTATTTGCCATAGTGATTTTTGTCTTATTAGGCTGCAAATATACGAAATATTCTTAAAATGACAATATTAGGAGAAGTAACATGCCGCTTCTTCTCGTTTCCGTACACCTACGGGGCTAATTGACATGTCGCTTGCGGAGTAATAAATAACGTCTCAATTTATTTGCCGTTGATGAAGCGTAGTGAGTTGTCCGCCTTATGATACTCCTCATAAGATACAGCATTAAGCCGAATGAAGATGCTTACTGATAGCGCACTCAGCCGAGCCATTATCATTTCCTTGGCCATTCTAACAAAGCGGCCAAAGGCCTATTATCCCGTTGCTGCTCCTGAGAATATACTATAGGCTATTGTCTACAACAGTAGGCTCAATATCAACCTCTTAGCGGAACACTGACGCGGAATTGACGGAATCAACGCGAAGCGCTTTGCCATGGCACAGAAAGGCTGCGCGAGCCTCAAAGCCGGGCAGGTCCTCTATGCTTGGAGGCATAGCGACGTTGTCGGTTACAACCGAGTTGAAACTAAGGTCGGAAAAAGAGAAGTCCATAACTTGCTGATTTATGCAGCGAAGTTAAGGACCTTATGACGGTTGCGAAAAGACGTGGATTAGTATGCTACTGTGAAACGTTCCTTGTGATGTTTCGGATTTTCAAGTTCATCAATCATTGCTACTGCGAAGTCTTCAACTGAGATGAAACTATCACCCTTCTCATCTACGAGAAGATCATCTTTACCGACACGGTATTTTCCAGTCCGCTTGCCATATTCAAGATTACCGAGATTGGCAGCAGGAGACAGGAATATCCAGTCAATGTCGTTTTCCTTTACCAGAGTATTTAAATAGAACTCACCCAAAGATTTTACTCCGGGAATCCATGCTTCGGGAAGCGTACCGGTGTCTACGAGACGAAGACCCGGCTTCACGAACAATGTTCCTGCTCCGCCGACGATAAGCAGTCGGGGAACTCCTGATTTCTTAGCTCCTTTGAGAATCTTCGGATAGTTTTCTAAAGTTTCCTCATAGATATTGGGATTAGCCCATCCCGGATTATAGGCACTGATGATTGCGTTCTTACCCTTAGCGTATTTTACAATCACGGCAGGGTCGGTAATATCACCCTCTACCACTTTAAGATTGGGGTTGGTTACATCTTTAAGTTTTTTGGCATTGCGAACAATTGCTGTCACTTTCTCACCTCTTTCAAGGGCCTCATTCAGTAGGGCGCGACCAACATACCCGGTTGCCCCCAAAAGAACAATATCTTTCATAAAGTTTACGTTTAATTTATTAGTTACTTTTTGTTATCTTTGCAAATATAACAATCAAATTCAAGATATGGTTCTCATTGATTCTGCTGTAAATCAGTATCATCAATGTTACTTTTACTCAAAGTCAAATAGTTTAGAGAAAAAATTTTTTCAAAAAAATGAAAAGAACTTCACTTGTAGATGCATTTGATCCCAAATGTCCTATCCGTAATATACTTGCTCGCTTTTCGGAAAAGTGGGGGTTACTGGTAGTATATACCCTGACACTCAAACCTAAGACACGTTTCAACGAACTTAAAAAAGAGATACCCGATATATCTGCTCGTATGCTAAGCGCAACATTAAATACGCTTGTAACAGATGGCTTAGTGGAACGACAATCATATAATACGGTTCCTCCAACTGTGGAATACTCTCTCAGTTCAATAGGACAGACATTGGTGCCATATTTGGAAAGTCTGATAGGATGGGCAGAAGAATATAGCGACCAAATTATGAGTCATAGGCTCAATGCAACAAAATAAATTTTAGAGTTTATGAATTCTTGACGCTGCGCGCGCCTCTAAGCCGGGCAGGTTTTCTATGCTTGGAGGCATAGCGATGTTGTCGGTTACAACCGAGTTGAAATTGAGGTCGGGAAAAGATAAGTCCATAACTTGCTGATTTATGCAGCGAAGTTATGGACCTTATGACGGTTGCGAAAAGACGCTTATTCAATCTGAGAATCTAACGAAAAATGGAATGTATAATCTTCAATGTATAAAAATGCACCGTATTGTTCAACTACTTTCCAAATATCTTCAGTTACCTCTTTAGACCACTCATTCCATTTTTCTTTGAGCATAGGGTTTCTAAACTGGATTGTAATATCAACACAAAATTCTCTATATTCATTTCTGAATACTCTTTTTGAGAAGTCCCAATCTTGCAAGACCTCTTCAATATCATTTACAAATTTTTGTCGTAACTGAGAATAATAATCCATAGGAGCATTTTTGCTAAATTACGAATAATCCGCGAGTTATCAAAGGAATACTTCAAGGTCATTGACTTTGAAGATGCAGCAGTCGCGGATTTTGCGACATTCGCCGGAGGAAAGCAACTTGACGTTGCGCCGACCTCTGTAAAATCATTTTTCTTTGACAAAAAATGTAGTGGATATTATTATAAATAAATTGATAAAACAGGTCTTAGAATGAATTATAACTTGGTATCCAAATATTTTAGTTTGCACAGGGAAATGAGGGCAGAGAGCGGGGATTAATGTTAAACTTTATTAAATATTGATAATGGGTAGCTGATATGCTAAAAAATGTTGCAAACTTTGCATCATGTATAATGAATTA
>CAMWLS010000010.1 GCA_947175205.1 uncultured Porphyromonadaceae bacterium
CCCCCCCCCCCGGGCCCCCCCCGGCCTTAAAAAAATTTGGCCCCCCGCCAAAAAAAAAACCCCCCCCCCGCCCCGGGCCCAACCCCCGGGGCGCCTCGCTGCTTGAGAGACCTCTCAGCTCTCACGGTCCTTTTATTTTTCTATTATTTCTTTGGCATCTTTTCCTTTAGAAATTCCGGTGTAAAGTTAGTCACTACATCAGGGGTAAAGGTAAGCTCTCCAAATACGGGACGGCCGTCAATGTCATAAAGATCAACACGTACAAACGGAAATCCCTTGCTGAGCTTCTTTGCAATATCTATCATCTTTTCCAGTGATGCCGGGCGCGGTATGTCATGCTGTGCCGGAAGATTCACAACTCCCTTAACCTCATTCCAGTCCAGGTCCATAACCTTGTTATAAGTGATGTGGCCGTTAACCTGGCGTCCTTCATAGTAAAGGATAAACTGAGGCTCACCGTTAAAGCAGAAGAATTTGTAATCATTGGGAAGATTCTCACACCCCTTCTGCTCCAGGAACTCCTCAGCAATAATGCGCGGAGGAATGGCAGCATAATGTATCTGTCCTGATAGTTCGCCGTAAGGCAGTTTAAGCCATTTTGTAAGTTTGGCGCGGGCATCATCCTTGTCCAGTTTTGACTTATCACGCACTATGATGTTGGTTCCACAACCGTTATTAGTCTTTATGGCAAAGCGCTGTGGCAGTGCGTCAAAGTCAATATCCTCAGCCTTTTCCCATACACCCAGAAGCTTGGGAAGGACCTCCGAGCCACACCTTTCTTCCACCAACTTGCGGACACCATATTTATCAGCTGCTGTTGCATACTGCTGAAGGCGCTCAGGATCCTTCTTTCCCTTTATCATTTCCGCAAGAACGTACTGCATAAGGTCAGCGGGCTTATTGAAGGACAGCCATTTGTGTGTCCACAGCCAATATCTGAGCCTTAAGATATTTTTAGGGTTCTTGCGTGCCAGAGGCACGAGTACCGGATATAAAACGGGAGGTATATTCATATTTAGCTGATTAAATCTTGTGTTGTAATTTTCTGATTACCTGACGTGCGCCCCAGGCCGCTTTTCTGTACAGAGGCAGCTGCATGCAGAAATAATAGTGATGTCCCAGTCGCTGGCCCACAAGCTCCACCATACGTTTGCGTGTGAGTATGCTGTCCATTACTGGGTGCATGGTACTCATCCAGTCTCTGCGGGCACCCTGTTCCATGTAGAATCCTGCTTGAAGCAGAAGGAAGCGCTGGGCACTTTCAGTCATGTCAGGCTTTCTCTCATGTATCAAATCATAAGACTTGAGAGTGGCTATAAATGTATTATCCACCTTCTCCCGTGTTAATTTCCTCTTGGACAAAGATACAGGGTTAGTATGGTAATTATACACCGGGTAGGGTAGGAACGCTATTTTTTTTGGGGGATTGGATGAGGTCAGCATCTGCGTCAATGCATAGCGGTCCTCAGCATTATTCAGTCCCGGGCATGAAATGAGGTGACACCCCTTGATGAAAGACAGCTTGTACAGTGCCGCGCATACGGAGCATGAGGTCCAGTTCTGGATGGCCTTTAGATATCCGTCAGGAGTGGACATGAGTTCACTTTTCCTCTTGATGATTACAACAGAACCATCCTTCTTCAGATAATTTAATTCGCCTAATGTTACATCGGCATCAGTCTGACGGGCCACCTCATACAGTTTTTGCAACGCTTCAGGAGCCAGTGTATCATCTGAATCAAGGTTAGTAACATATTCCCCGCGGGCATGTTCATAGCCGGTGAAGCGTGCCATATACAGACCTTCGTTTTTAGGCTTTTTGATCAGGCGTATCCGCGGGTCTTCCTTGGCCATACGCTCCACTATCTGCGCGCTTGCGTCAGGTGAGGCGTCATCCACGCACAGGATTTCCACATCTTTGAATGACTGGTCCTGTACACTCTTTATGGCACGCTCTATGTAGCGCTCCACACCGTACATGGGCAGAATCACTGTGATGGCGGGTGTTGACTTGTCTTGCATATAATAGTAATGGATTCTAAACTTGTTATCACACCGCAAGTTAAAGCAGCGGAGGGCAGATTCTACCTGCAAGTGCAAAGTTACGCTATTTTTATTACAACACCATATTTCACTGCCTGCTTTTTTGTACCTTTGCGCTGTGAAACAGAAACATGGAAACCGCACAAGGTGGTATTACTCACTCCGCAGTATGGCTGTTGCAGCTTCTTCAGCTGTGATAATGGCGGCGTGCAGTAGTATAAAGCATGTGCCCCAGGACAGTTATCTGCTGGATAAGGCGGAGATAAAGCTAACGGTGGATGACAAGACCATTGACCGTGAGGAGCTGGCGCTTTTTCTTAGACAGGCACCCAATCATAAGGTCCTGGGCTTTGCGCGCCTGCAGCTGGCCACATACAGTCTCAGTGGCCACGATACTTCCCGCTGGTATAACCGCTGGCTCAGAAAGATAGGCCAGCCCCCTGTGCTTTATGACTCCGCCCTCACCGAGGCCTCAGCGCGTCAGCTGCGCCAGGCACTGGTAAACCGCGGCTATATGAATGCCACCGTGAGTGTGGATACCGTGGTGCGCCGCCCCAGGCGCATGGAGGTTACGTATAACATTGACCCCGGAAAGCCCCATGTGATTTCCAGACTGAATTATGATATTGCTGACACTGCCATGAGGCGCATCATCCTGGCAGACTCAGCGCGTTTCACCGTTCATCCGGGCAGCCTCTTTGACCGCAACCAGCTGGATGCTGAGCGTACCCTCATCACTGAGCGCATGCGAAACCGCGGATATTATACATTTAATAAGGAAAATATTTCCTTTGTGGCAGATACGGCCGCCGGCAGTTATGATGTGTGGCTCACTATGGATGTCACGGCTCCTGCACTCACCGGCGTGGCTGATACAGCCAGCACGCAAACCAGATACCGCATAAACAGCGTGACCTTTGTCACAAACTATGATGCAGGAAGTCTGAACGCCGGAAGACAGTATCAGGCCACTGACACCGTGGATTACCGTGGGATACGTGTCCTCTACGGCCCTGACAGATACATACGCCCCGGCATACTGGAGGAGAAGTGTTACATCCGTCCCGGGGCCGCATACAGTGCCAGGGCAGTGGAGCAGACTTATTCCGCGCTCAGTCAGCTGGGCATACTGCGTTTCATAAACATTGAGATGCAGCCGGTGCTGGAGGCTGACGGTCAGGTATGGCTGGATGCTTACGTCCTGCTTAACCGTAACCGTAAGCAGAGTGTGAGCGTGGAGGTTGAGGGCACTAACTCTGAGGGAGACCTCGGCTTCGGGGTGGGGCTCACTTACCAGAACCGCAACCTGGCCAAGGGCTCGCAGCTGTTCACTGCCAAGTTCCGCACGGCTTACGAGAGTCTTTCCGGTAATCTTGACGGCCTTATAAACAACCGTTACAGCGAGTATGCCGCAGAGGTGGGTATTACGTTCCCTAAATTTGAAGCGCCCTTAATCAGCCGCTCATTCAAGCGCCGCCAGCGCGCCAGCACTGAGTTTGCGCTGTCATTTAATTATCAGGAAAGGCCGGAGTACACGCGTATCATAGCCGGCGCGGCATGGAAATACAAGTGGAGCCACACGCGTAATCACCTCACCCAGCGTCATACTTATGATTTTGTGGATATAAACTATGTCAAGCTCCCACGGAGCACCTTGAACTTCATAGATGAGATAGCGCCTGATAATCCTCTGCTCCGTTATAGTTATGAGGACCACTTCATCATGCGCATGGGTTACACTTATTACCGCACCAACAGGCGCGTGCCCACGGCCACGGTTAACGCCTTTGCCATTCAGCCCAGTGTTACCACCCTGCGTGCCGCCGGTGAGGTGGCCGGTAACCTGCTTTACGCCATTTCAGAGCTTTCTGGGATGAAACGCCATGAGGGTGCGTATAAAATCTTTGGCATACAGTATGCCCAGTATGTGAAGGCTGAGGTGGATTATACTTATACACGCAACCTTAACAGCCGAAATGCCCTGGCTTTCCATGTGGGTGCCGGTGTGGCATACCCTTACGGCAACTCTGAAATGGTGCCCTTTGAGAAGCGTTTTTACGCCGGTGGCGCAAACAATGTGCGCGGCTGGGGCGTGCGCACTCTGGGACCCGGCAGCTATGACTCCCGTAACTCGCAGACGGACTTCATAAACCAGTGCGGTGACATACGCCTGGATCTGAGCGTGGAGTACCGTGCCAAACTGTTCTGGGTCTTTGAGGGCGCCCTGTTCATTGATGCCGGTAACATCTGGACAGTGCATAATTATGCCAATCAGCCCGGCGGTCTGTTCCAGTTTAACCGCTTTTATAAGGAGATAGCTGCCGCTTACGGCGTGGGTCTGCGCATGGACTTCACTTATTTCCTTCTGCGTTTTGACCTGGGTATGAAGGCCCATAATCCCGCACAGAATCAGGAACCGTGGCCGCTGATACATCCCCGCTGGGGACGCGATGCCAACTTCCACTTCTCAGTGGGTTACCCGTTCTGATATCATTTAAGCGTAAGTGCACGTATGCGTCTTATGCGTTTTATGCTTCTTATGTGAAAAAAGGAGATGTCCGGCCGGACATCTCCTTTACCCACTTAGTGGGAACTAATCACTATTTCTTTACTATCATCTTGGTCTGACCGGCTGCGGTATTTACCACATACACACCGTCAGCAATGTCAGTAACATCCAGAGTCAGCGCTGTGTCATCACACATGACGCGCTTCACGCAGCTGCCGTTCAGGCTGTGCACCGTCACATCACCCAGCACACGGCCGCCGCGGATAACGGTGGTGGTCTGCACGGGGTTGGGGCTGAGGGTAACGCATGCCCGGCTGTCAGCTATCACGTCTTCAACGCCGGTCTGCGTATTATACACATTGAGCTCGTTTGAGGTAACGGCTTTGCCGGGAACGGCCATAACCATGAACTCATGTTCCGGAGCGCTGCTGCCGTCATAGCTTGCGGCGGCACGGCGCACACTACGTGTCTGAGGCTCTGTTACTGTCACCTCAAAAGGCTTGGTGGAATTAACCAGGAAGGGATAGGTGGCGGTAAACTGAACGGTTGCGCTCACCTTGCTGGGAGTCTGGTTTGCGGGTGACTGGGCCACATTACCCACTATCAGATGGAAGCCTTCCTGACCCTGTTCACGGATGATGCGTGACCAGTTGTTCTTGTCAGGGTCATATGATTCCGTGCTGCTATCAGCGCTGTCACGGAATCTCTTATAGCCGCCCCGGAATGTTGAGTTGCCTCCCTCACCGTCATCTTCACCGGCCAGATAGCCGTGCCAGCTCAGGTAGTTATGGCCTGCCATTAACTCAGCATGCTGGTTTTGGGCCTCAATGTTGGGGTTGCCGTCCTGGTCCACTGCCGCGTCATCTGACAGCAGGTTATCAGGCAGCTGGTAATACTGGCCGCGTGCTGTAAACTCGGGATAATGCACCAGATTAGTCTCAGGCGCTATGTAAAGTGTCTTCAGGGCCGCAGCGTAAGTAACTGTACCTGCAGACGCTTTACCGGTAAAGAGCACGTTATCCCTGCCGTCAGTGTCAAATAAAGCACCGGGTGCTGCAAATTCTTCATTCAGCATACCGTAGTCCGGAGTAAGCTCAGCTCTGTCAAATTTTAAGCTGTAGTCACCGGCCTTTAAAGTGGCGCGTACGCCCACTGCGTCAGTGCTTCCAAGGTTTCCTGAGGTTCTGTACTGTACCATTTCACCGGGCTCCGGAGCATGGAAACCGTCCAGTCTCAGGTTGCCGTTGAGTTCCACAGTCTGGATTACCGCAGAGGCGTCAGCTGCCTCACCGCCATCAAAGTCTAACGCTGTGGTAAGTGGCTCTATACGTGAATCCACAAGGGTAGTGCCGTAGTCTGCCTTATCCTCAGCGTAGCCGGGATTAACACTCATGTCAGCGCTCAGGGTGTTTACCTCATCAAAGAATACGGGATGGTACTCATATTTATGATGAACCTGTTCAGAGTCATTTACGGTCTTCTCCTTAACGCTGCCGCGGAGGATACCGGGGGCTGAAGCTCTGCTGTTTTCTGCGTCCGCAATTATGATAAGAGGATTAAATGCACCGCTCTCATGGTCTACGCCGTTAACGTAAGACACTGTACCGTTACTGAAGGGTGATGAGTAAGAAGCGTCCCATGCTGAAATATACTGCTGAGAAGCAGAGCTGCCTGAAGGTACGTTCACGGGGGCATGCGTGAAAGAGAGGGTGCCGTTATCACTGGCCTTGTAGTGAAGCTCCTCTGCAAAGTAAGGACGCACACTGCCGTCGCCGTTGTTGGCGTAGTAGTGGCCTTCTGCGGAAATCTTGCCGGCATATACCTCACTCATCTCAAATGTGGGGTCATTTACCTGCACATCCTGAGTGTCAGAGCCGGGGCCGTATGATGTGATATCCACCACACCCAGGGGGCTGAGGTCTTTCCACATCACCTCAGCTTTCAGCTCATAGGTGCCTATGTTCTCAACGCTGCCGTCAGCGTTAGCCTTCTCCATGGCGCTGGGTAGCGCGTTCTTGTTCACCAGGGTGATGGCCTCATTGGTCAGAGGCAGTTCATGGATGGTCTTGCTGGTGTAAACGGTGGTGCCGTCCCGGGCTGTCTCGCTGTAAAAGTTCTCAGCGTCACCAAACAGCAGCTGCGCTGTGGGCAGGTGGGGGGTGCTCAGTTTTACACCCTCCACATAGTCAGCCAGAGCCTGGCCGCTTACAATGCTTGACAGCAGGCCTGAACGTGAGCGCACGTCAGCACGCAGTGTCAGTGTGGGCATACCTGAGGATGCCATAACCTGTGACAGGTTAACGCGCAGGGCTGATTCGGTGTTGTAGAAACCGGCAATGTTAGAGAGCGTCTGCACAGGCTTGTTGCCTATCACATTGCCGTCCTTGTCATATTCAGTAATCACCAGGCTGATCAGATAGCGGTAAGTACCTTCCTCATCTGCGTTGAGGTCCATGCCGCTCCAGTCAGCGGGGTTCAGTTCCTCAAGGGGAATATTCACCTTCTTGGAGCCGTCTATGACACCTTTCTTGGCGGTACGCGCTGTGGCCACCACTTCCATGCTGTCTGACTTCACGCGCTCTATCTTGATGCTGGTCACGCTGTGATTCTCTGTGGCAAGACCGCTCAGGTCCATGTTCCAGTCAAAGCCCAGATACTTCTTGCCGGCGGCATTACGCATAACGCTGGCCACAATCTCAGGAGCATATTCCTGGAGAACTATCTGCAGGTAAGAGTCAGTGAGCTTGCCATCCTCATTCACCCACATTATCACACGCTTGGCAAACACCGGTGTGGCTCCGAAATCGTAGTCCAGACCGTTGGTTGCTGACATGTGGTAGAATGTAATGGTGGGAGCTGCCAGAGAGGTGAGGTTATCTATCTCGCTGGCGTTAATCTTCAGCTTGTGGATATCCGGTCCAAGCTGATAACTGTGGGTCCAGTCAAATATTGAGCCTGACTGTACACCGCCAAAGCCTGAGAACACCTTGAATGTGCCTGCAAGCCATACGTTCTTAAGCACGTAAGCCTTGTACCTGGGGGCGTCATTCTCTGTCTTGTCCACCAGGGGCTGGAAGTACCAGCTCACGTTACCGTCCACTGTGGCACTGCCCTGAGCTATATTGGCATCTGAATCCTCCAGACCGTCAGTAATTATGCCGCACCCACCGCGTGGCGCGTCAGTGATGTCGCGGTTAAGCTCAAAGTTATATTTGGGCTGGAACACCACGCCGTCCAGGGCCATGATGCTTCCTGACTGACGGTAATTACCATTCTCATCAGTGCGCAGGGCATCGTGGAAACGTACCCAGGCCTCCATGGCGGGGATTTCCACGCGGTAATATTCTTTTCCGTCACTGAGGATTACCTTTTCAAAGGATGATACCTCACAGGCGGGGTCATTGTAGCTGCTGCCTATCAGATACTCTGTGGTATTGTTGAAGGCATGCACGTGCAGCTGCTCCCAGCCCTCAGGCTTCTGAACATATACATAGATGGGCTTGCCGTTCCACTCTGAGGCCACGGTCTGAATCTTGCGTCCCGCAAAGGCGTTCTCATAGTAGTCTGAATAAGGATCTGAGTCACGGTCTTCCTTACTATATTCATCGTAAGGCTGGAAGGTCAGTGCGCGGCTGTCCTGCTGTACCAGCACTCCGTTATGGGTGAAGGTGAACAGTGAGGGATGCGCGCTCAGCCAGCGGCGGCTGTAATTGGTGTGATACAGATAGTCACCATAGCCGTCCACATAGGGTGTCTGCTCAGTGGGGTCATACTGTACCCAGGCATCTGTCCAGTTGCGGTCTGTCTCACTATTGTTACAGTGGTGAAGATATGCGCGGTCATAATCATATATGGCGGGGTCATCATTACCTAATTCCTCACCCACCATTACCAGTGAGATATAGGGGAGAACGTCTTTCTCCTCTGTGAGGATATCATTGAATTCCAGATGAGCCGGAACGCCATTTTCATCCAGCGTCAGCACTGTTTCCTTGATGGCCACGGGCATGTTGTAATCCAGGGCATAACCGGTTTCATGCCAGCGCAGGTTGGTGTAGTCACTGCGCTGTGCGCTTGCCTCACCCATCTCAGCAAGGTCAATACTCAAATTAAGCCCGTTTGTTCCGTTGGCATCAGTAGTCTGCTCAGGCCCGGTCTCTTCCTCACCTTCACTGTTTATGACCGCTGCATTTCCGTAGAGCGTGTAACGGTGAGTGACATAGTCAGTGTAATTATCCACGCAGGCAATACCCACGTTACCCTGACCCTGCACTATACCTTCCTTGATTACCAGGCGGCCGTTCTCATCAGGCATGAACTCCCACTCAGGCTGCAGACGCCATGTGCCCATACGCGTTCCCACCAGGAAGTAATGTTTCTTGCCGTTCTTGAAGTCAGCCACTTTCAGGGGCATGTTCACGTCAGTCAGGTCCATGGCGCTGGGGTCAGTCTTTTTCCATACCACGTAACCGGTATTGTCAGCTGTGAGGACCACTGTGGCCTCCCAGCTGCCGGTGGTGAGGTGGAATGCACCGGTGCCTTGCGGATTATAAATCATGCTGACGGTACCGTCATACACGTCCACATCACCTATAGTACTTAACAGGGCACCGTCATAATTGAAACCGGGGCGTGTATCATCAGTGGCGGCTATAAAGAAGGCTACATACTCATTCTCTGCTTCCACTCTAAAAGTGTATTTGAAAGTATTGTCCTCCACTGCCTTCATCTTGCGGCGGTGATTTTTCCAGTCATTCTCAGCAGTATTATACCACAGGTCAGTGGCCACAATGTGGTCAGCTTTCGGGGGTGCGTAACTCAGAGTGGGAGTGCCGTCAGCACTGAACGTAACGGTAAGGTCATAGGTTCCGCCGGGGAACTTCATGCTTCCGCCTGGATTCTGAAGAGTGTTGGAGCGCAGCAAGTCAGGAGTTGCATCCTCAACCGCTAAGCCTAATGTTTTCTCTGTGGAATATGACGCGGGACCGGAGTATGCACCGGTTATGATACTGTAATATAAATCGGGGTCAAAGGGTACATTGCGTGCCGTAAAGGTGTTGGCCTTCTCGCGCACGAAGGTTACCCCCTGAAGTTCAGTCCAGGTGGCGTTATACTGTGATGTGGTGTAAAGTAAATGCAGCTCTTTGGGGATGGGAGTAGTGGCCGGAAACGCCTCAGCGCTGATATTCATTACACCTGTCTTATCCCCTATAATGTTGAAGGTGAAAGTGTATCTGCCGTCTTCAGTACAGCTGAAGCAGTCACCTGCATCTGTACAGGGTACGTCCTTAAGTCCGTTGCTGTCAAAGGTCAGTGAGTATCCGCCCACCTTGGCCGGACCTATAAGGTACTGGCCGGGCCATCCATGGTTGGAGTCAACGCTTGTGAATGCCACGTAGCTGCCGGCCCTGAGGTTCAGAGTCACGGTAAAGTTATTTACGCCGGTTTTCACCATCTCAGTGGCATCTGACCAGTTTCTGCCGTATGCGGTGTGGTACCACATCTGAGTGTAGTACTCGGGTACGTTTATGTTCACGGGGTCTACATCAAAGCTTCCTTTGCCGAACTCAGTAAAATTCAGGGCCATCAGGTACTCTCCTGTGTAGGGGAGCATAATGGTCTGGGCATTATCTCCATAAGTCATAGGGAGATTGCTTACCTTGGATGATTGTGCAGTGTATGCGTTTGTACCGTCCCAGCCTATTCGCACACCAATGTCTCCCCATATCCATGTGGAGTGATCCGGCGTTTTGAAATAGCTGAAACACATATATTCTCCGGGGTTGTAAATTTGCTGGGAAATCTGTACATGTCCGGTTTCATCTATTGGGTAGGAGGTATGAAGCACCCAGCCCTGGCCGTTATTGTGGTCCATGTACACAAAAAGGCGCTTAGGCAGCTCCAGGCAGGTAACCTCTGAGGTCAGACTGCCGGCTTCATTGGCTATGATATCCAGACGATACTTGCCGGTGGGTAACACTATACAGCCCTGTGCACCTCTGTAAAGAGGAACAACTTGGCCGGGAGTTACTTTGAGCTCATTTCCGGGGGCGTACATTGGCTGGGTCCATTTGTCTCCGTCCTCATACGCATCCAGGATGCCAATGTAGGCGTTCTGCTGCTTGTAGAACTCCTGGTGGTCAGGAACCTCAAAGGTATAGGAGAATTTGCCGTCTCCGGTTTTCTCCATTTCCACAGCATCTGACCACTTTGATGAACCCTGTTCATCAAATTCTGTGCCAAGGTTAGCCTTGAACCACAGAGCTTCCGGAAGGGCCGCACGGCTTACAGTGAAGACGGCGCCCGTCAGGAAGAGCAGACTAAGAAATAACAATCTCTTCATTTTGCGAAATAAGTATGATAATGATTATATAAATTCTATTTTTTATAAAATACACCTCCGGCTTGTTAATAATTTGTGCTCCACAAGGAGGTATAGTTACGCAAAGTAAGTATTGAATGCAAAGGTATTAGATTGTAAGCAAACCGCCAAAAATATTAATAAAATTTTACCCCCCCCCATTTTATGTTATAAAACATAAGTAAATGTTATCTTTTGCGACAAGTATTAAATAATTATGCCATTATGCTGAGATTTTTCAGTATAATGGCATGTCCGCATTATAAATTATATAATATACGGAGTTATGAATTGAAAGTGATTTAACACTTTTTATGTTCGTTTATAGCAGCATCAGACCCTATTCCTCTGGAATTTGTTACCGATATACCTTATTGCTCTATAAGCCGGAGCAGCTCATCAGGATGCTCTATTATGTGGTCAGCATAAGCGCTGCGCAGCTCGCGCACTGGTCTGAAGCCCCAGGTTACGCCCACGCTTTCCACGCAGGCACGGCGTGCGGTTTCTATATCCACACCTGAGTCTCCCACATACAGCACCTCAGCCTTTGGGGTGGGACACTGAGTCAGCGCCTGGAATACTATTGAGGGGTCCGGCTTGCGCAGCATGCCTTCTGTGTTGCCCAGAATGGCTTTCCAGTTGTCATCCGGGAAGAAATGGCGCACTAATTTGGTGGTGGCGCGTTGATACTTGTTGCTGCACACGGCCAGGTTAAGCCCTCTTTCAGTTAGGCTGTGCAGCAGGTCCCTGATGCCGGGATAAGGCTCTGTGAGGTCTGTGCAGTGCTCGTCATAGTATTCTGTGAAGAGCTCCAGAAGACGGTCCAGATTTGCCTCAGAGACATCTTCAGCGGGCATGGCGCGTTCCAGCAGTTTGCGTACGCCGTTACCCACCATGTTGGGGTAAGCCTGCATGCCGTGAACGGGGTAGCCGCAGCTGCGCAGGGCGTGGTTACAGGCCGCTCCCAGGTCACTGATACTGTTCAGTAGTGTGCCGTCAAGGTCAAATATAACCAGACTCTTTTTCATTCCTTTCATATATCAGAGGTCAGAAGGGATAGCCTATGGCCAGATGGAAGGCCAGAGACTTCTTGAATGATTCCATATTATAATATCCGTGGCGTGAGGTCTCGTATGGTGCGTGAATACCTATACCCAGGTCGCCGCGGAGCACAAGCATGCCAATGTCAAAGCGCAGGCCGGCTCCTGTGCCCAGGGCCAGATCTTTGAAGAAGGTGGAGCCTCTGAGCAGTCCGCCGGGGCGCTGAGGGTCTTCCTTGAGCAGCCATACGTTACCGGTATCCACAAACACGGCTCCGTGCAGGGGACCGTAAATGGGGAAACGGAACTCCACGTTGGCTTCAAATTTAAAGGTACCGGTCTGGTCAAAGTAGTCATCATCCTTGCCGGCGGGAGCGCGGTAACTTCCGGGGCCCAGGCTGCGCACGGTAAAGGCACGGATACTGTTGGCGCCGCCAACATAGAACTGCTCGGCGTACGGCACCACGGAGGAGTTTGCGTAAGCATGTGCCGCGCCCACGGCCACACGGCTGACAAGCCAGTTGTCACCACCCAGGCGCCGCCCGTACACTAACTGGGTGCTTCCCTTTACAAACTGTGAGAAGGGAGTGTTGAAGAGTTTTTTCTCTCCTTTCTTTCCGCAGGCTTCGTAAATGCACCAGAAGAGGTTTCCGGCCTCTTGAACGGTGAAAGTCCAGTCCAGGGTGTTGTCACGTCCGTATAGGCGGCTGTAGTTGTACGTATAAAGCATTTGCGGTATGAACTGACTCTGGAAACTGAGGGCCACGGCGGGATTGGCGGCCATTATGCTGTCAAAGTCAGCGGTGGTGTGCATCAGGTTTGTGTAAGTGAGTTTGAAGGGGGTATAGGTGCTTGTGGCGTACCGGTTTAAGCGCCAGTCATAGCTTGCGCTGAGGTTGAACTGCGCCATCTTGAAGTAATGGGGACGGTTCAGCAGGTCAGCGTTGATGGTAAAGCGGGTCCAGTTCAGCTGCGCGCGGCGGCGGGGGATGAACTTGGGAGCCAGAAGGCGCGGGAAGGCCAGTGATGCTGTCAGGCCCACCTCATAGCTGTTGAAAATGGAGCGGTTGCGTCCGCCGCCGCTGCCGGTCTGCCACTCGTATGAGCCGGTCAGCGAGACATTTAGTTGCTCTCCGCCACCAAAGAGATTTTTGTTAGAGACCCCCAAGGTCAGTCCCGGGCCCAGATAGCTGTTTGACTTATATGAGGCATTGGCCTCAATGGAAGCCTCCAGGGGTACGTCAAGTGTGGCGTTTATGTACACATCCAGCGTGGGCTGCACGGCGGTAGTGTCAGGAAAGGCCTCAATATTGATGCCTGAGAAAATGCCCAGGCGTGACAGGTAAGCCTGGGTGCGGTCCATGTTGCGGACGCTGAAAAGGCGCCCCTTGCGGAAGGTTATACATTCAGGAATAAGCTGATGTCTGAGGCGTGAGGGCATCATCTGTATCAGCTGGGTGTTACGCAACTGGGTGGTATCAGGTGTACCTCCGCCCTGACTGCGGTTCACGGTCATGTAAACATTTCCCACACGGTAAGGCTGCTGGGAGAAGCGGGGCGTGTTTGAGGCCATTACCATCTGCATCTGGATGTGTCCCGGCTCTGCAATACTGTCAGCCAGATATTCTATGTAGTCCGGTCTGAAGAAGTAGTAGCCCATGTTGCGCAGGCGGTTTGTGATGCGTGTGCGGGCGGCGTTGAGTGAGTCGGCTGAATAGCGTCCGGGAGAGGTCAGGTAGCTGTCAAGGCGTGCCAGTGAGTCTATCTTGCGGTTCAGGGCTGTGGTGTCAGGCAGAAGGCGTATGCTGTCTATGGGGTAAGGACGTCCGGGATTGATGTTGTATACAATGGCGGCTTTCTTCTTGTTACGCGGATGCACCAGCTCATATGTGGCGGTACCGCTGAAGTAGCCGTTGTTGTCCAGAATCTCCGTTATCATGCGTGTACGCACTTCCGGACGCACGTCTGAAACCAGTACGGGTTCCTCCACCAGTTTCTCATAAAGCCAGTGCCTGAAGCCTTTCTCGGGGTTGGGCCAGTTGTTGTACACCCACAGTCCCAGAGGGAAGGGATAGCGCCACTTGATAATGGAAAGATAGTTGTTAGGGGCCACATCCACGGCCTCGTCTATAGCCTCTGTGATACCGGTGGCAATGCGTGCTGAGTCAGCGTCACGGGCTATGTTTATCTTCTTGACACCGGTATAGAGCAGCTCTCCCTCCGGAATACGCCGGGTGGTGGAACATGCACCTGTGATGAGCAGGGCCAGAAGCCCGCAGGCATATTTTATGGTTTTATTCATCTGTTTTTTCTGGAGAGGTTACCTTATGGTCTGTTTCTGATTCTGAGTCTGCCTCACTGTCCTGGCGCTTCTTGCGGCGCAGGCGGAACATGTCACTCAGGTGCTGAATCTTTTTGCGGTACACAAAGCCCACACCCGTCTGGGTGATTTCACCTTCCAGGATACTTTCAAATCCGGTGTGGCGGAACAGACGCACATACATGCTCTTGCGCGCGTTCAGGAAGTATTCCAGACTTATGTCATTTATAAGGCTGTTGGCAAGGCTGGTATCGGGGTCTTCATCTGTTGAGTAGTTTCCGCCCACCACTATCTTGAAGCGGTCATTGAACAGTGACTTGGAAACCTGGTAGCTGTAGCTGGTGGTCTGCTGGCTGCTGCCGTTGCGTGTGCGGTCATACTGGTCAATGCCGAATGACAGGTCAACGCCCTTGATGGTGTTTGCGGCCCAGGTGTTCAGTTGAGACTCCAGGAATGAGTACAGTGGGTTGCCGTTTATGGAGCTGCCCCTGGTTCCGGGACCTGTGTAAGTACGGTACAGCAGCATGTTCATGGCCTGGCTTGCTCGCTGTTCGGGACTCATGCTCTGAAGCTCGTTTGCCACGGTGATATCATCGTTGGTGCTCAGGTCAAAGGCCACATCCATCTGTTCCAGTGTGCCGGTTACTGACAGTCCCACGTCAAAGTTCACCAGGCGCGAGTTCTGGCCCTCCTGGGTAACATTGGCCTTTATCTGGTCACTGGCGTGGATGTTCAGACGCGGATTCATCATGTCACCGTTAAAGGCCACGTATGAGCCGTCGGCAAATTGGAAATTGAACTCGCTCATCAGCGGCGGTGTGTAGCGCACATAGCCCCCGAGTATGTTCAGCTGGCCGGTCAGACGCATGTCTGTTACGGGGGTAGAGGTGAATGTCAGGTTAGCTGAGCTTTCCAGACGCACCTTGTTCTTGCCGTCAGTACTCAGGTCCACATTTATCACAGAGCCTTCTATGATGTTGAGTCTGGCCTCTAACAGCAGAGCCATGGTCTGCTGTGTCAGGCTGTCAGCCTTTGCCATGGCAACACTGTCCGTGAAGTTTACAAACTTCACCATGTCACCCGTGGCCTGTGACTGCAGGGCCGTGGCTGCGTCTGACATGACATATGTCACATTGGTGGTGGGCAGAAGGTCCAGGGTTGCCTTTGCGCGCATGAATGATGTATTGCCTTTCACTGAGGCGTCAAGGTTTATGAAAGCCTTTCCGTACACGTCCGCGCCGCGGGCGGCACGGTTAGTGTTCACTAACTGCATGTTCTGGGCCTTGAAGCTCAGATCCATCTTCATGTTGCTCATCTCTTTGAGGTCCACCGTACCGTCAATATACAGTGGATTCTCGTTTACTCCTGAGATGGGGAAGTGGTTAATGGTCACCACATTGTTTATCACGGGTATTGAGTCTTCTGAGAAGGCGTATTCTGTTCCCGTGAGGTTCAGTTTCACAGCTGTGGAGTCAAAGTCCAGCCAGCCGTTTATAACAGGATTGGCTGAGTCACCGGAGATGTCCATGCTGCCGTTGAGAACGCCGCGCAGACGTGCGGTACCGGGGGGCAGGAAGGGATTGACAGTACTGAGCGGAACCTTTATCATGCTGAAGTTGAGGTTAAAGGGTGAGTCCTGATTCTGGTCATTGAGGCGTCCGGTCAGAGACATGGTCTTTACACCGTTAATGCTGATGTCAGTGTTGGCTATCAGGGCCCCGTCAGCGCGGGTGGTGAAGTTGACGTCAGCTGCCACATCGCCCACGCGCTCGCGGTTATAGTAGAAGTTGTCCAGGCCCACGGCACCGGTAACATTGAGGTCTCCGTTGACATAAGTCAGGGACAGGTCAGTGTTGAGTTCGCCGCGCATGGGTGGTGCAAAGGGATTTATGGAAATCCAGTCCTGAATCCTGATTTCGCCCAGCTGTATGCGCAGTTCTTCCTGTTCGTGGTTATTAGGGTCATGCTGTGTGAATATGGCAGCCGTACTGCCCTGACCTTTCATGCGTATGTTGGCGTCAATGTGGTGGTCAGCAAAGGCATAGCTGATAAAATTATCTTCGTTCACGGTCCACGGGTGGTAGGCAATAAGCGGTGTCAGGGGTATCAGGCGCAGCGTGGCCAGGCTGTCTGTGACATCAATACGGGCCCCCACGTCAAAACCGGTCTGTCCTTTTATATTCTGCTGAATCATCTCCATACCGGCGTGGTCTGAGGTGACGTATGCGTCTAATTTCACATGGGCCCACTCATCAAAGGTCCCGGGACGGTTGTTTACGCGGCCTTTCAGCACCAGATATTCTCCGCGCTGCTGTGTGCTGAAGTCTATGGTGTCCAGGCGCATGGAGGCCGTGTACAGTCCTGTTAAGCGGCTGTTGAGATTTATTACAGTGTCATTGGAGGCCTTAAGGCTCAGCTGCTTGAAGCCACCCTGTGAGGCTGCCAGCATGTCAGCAATGGCATTGTTATTCCCTCCGCTGATATCAAGGTTAAAGGGGGGCAGCGTGCGCTGTAACTCTTTTACATCAATCCGTTTGAGGGCTATTACACTGTCCAGATACACTGAACTGGCGCTGAAGGCATCAATCACACCCATAAGATCACGTGGCGCTCTGAACTCACCGCGCAGGTCTCCGTTTTTGAGCCATATCTGTGTCAGACTGTCAGTGGCGTCAAGGTCAAGTTCTGCATTTCTGATGGCTGTTTCAGAGGTCTCGGAGGTCATGTTGAGACTGTTGAGAATCAGATGTCCGCTGTATTTTTTCTCACCGGGGGTCAGGGAGGTGTTGCCGCTCAGGTTTACGGTGACGGTGGTGGGCTCCTGCGCCATGTGGAGGGCATAAAGGTCCAGCCCGTCAGATATCAGTGACGCGGTCCAGTCATATGTCTTGCCGCTTAAGTTTCCGGCAGCGGTAAGACGTGCGTTGGCCGCCGGATCATGGCTCTCTAAGTCTAAGTTTGCGCGGCCGTCCAGCAGGTCAGCCCGTCCGCTGATATTACGGTATGTATATCCGTCATACACGGCTGATTTAATGTCTATGTCAGCCTTGGCTCTGGTGGCCGGACTCAGGAAATCAAGTCCGTGGCCTGAGGCGTTCAGGGAGCCGGTGATTGCGCCCACACCCATTTCAGGCAAGAAGGCCTGGATGGGGAAGGCGTCCATTTTTATGTCAGCGCTGTAATTTTCCGCTTTACCGTCAAAACTCCCGTCCAGCGCCAGGACACCCTGATGAGTGCGGGCGGTCAGCTTACCGGCGTAATAGTCAGGGGCAAAGTCAATGCCTCCGCGCAGCTTCAGCGGCGGCACGTTAACTTTCATCCCACCGGGTGCAGGAGGCCCCATGAAAGCGGTTTTAAGACCGTTGCCGTTGCTTATGTCACCGTCTATGTTGACATGGCCTGACAGCAACTCAGGAGTGAAAATCTGCTCTAAATGACCGTCCATATACAGGGTCACCATGCCGTTGAGGCCCAGGTTCACCCGTTGGAGCTCCAGCAGCCCGGGATTACCTTTCAGCGCTACATCCAGACTGAGTGCTTTACCGGCCGGCAGCCCTTTCAGAACAGAATCCATATAGGGGAACATCAGCATCATGTCTGAGGTGCTGAGTTCACCGTCAGCGGTAAGACCCACGGGCACGGTATTGTCAGTAAGCAGCTCTCCGGTGCCCAGATAGCCGTCAGCACGTAAGGCTGAGCTGGGAGTGTTGATGCGGAAGCGGGTGAAGGTCATAAGGCTGTCCGTTATGGCAAAGGTACCGTCAGCAGTCAGTTCCACACCGCAGCGTTCTGTGCCGCTGATGGCCAGGGGCAGCGTCAGGTCAGGACCGCAGTTGTAGAAGTCCCGGACATCTAATGTCAGCCCGTGAGCCTGAATATATGAAAAGTCCAGTCCCGGCTGCGGGGTCCACCCTTTGGTGGTGTACAGGGCCTGACTGTTCTCCACATGTATGGTGTTTATACGTATGGTCCACGGTGGCGTGAGACTGTCAGTGGGAGTGACCGGGGTGGATGCAATCTGAGCTGAGTCTGCAGCTATGTATGCCGCGGTCAGGGAGTCTGCGTCAAAACGCTTCAGGGCCAGTGTCTGATGCAGCATGTCTATGCGTCCTTCCATCAGTCTGGCCTCTGCCATGTGGGTACCCAGGGAGTCTATGTACGGCAGCATGTGCATGCGGTACGTGAAATCCTTCAGCGTGGCCCGGTGCAGGTTGATGGTCATCTCTGTGGGCGGAGTGGGGGGCGTGGGCACAGTGTCAGGGTTGATGGTGAGGTCCACATATCCGTGCTGGAGCAGGGCATCACTGATGTCTATGTTCATGTGAGCCAGCTCCACGGTACTCTGCTTGAGGGTCATTTCCCCGGCGCCAATCTTCATATATAGCGCTGAGTCAGCGGTTCCCACTGTATATCGGCCCTGTCTGAGCCGTGCGCCTGAAATGTCAGCCTTACCCTTCAGAAGAGGCAGCAGGCGTACCTCAGTGGTAAGTTCTCCGGCTGCAATTACGGTGTCACCCTGCTGTGTGTAGCACAGACCTTCCAGCGCCAGCGAGAGCGGGAATTTGAGCCGTAATTTCTTCAGTTCCAGATGCTGACCCTCCTGTGAGTTTACATACTCTGTCACGCGAATGCGCAACATCTCCTGAAACCACGGAGTGTAAAGAGCTGTTATGGCTCCGGCAGCAAGGAGTATTAGGGCCAGAAGCGTAAAAAGAAATGCCTTGACTGTATATCTGATTCCGGACGGTACTGACATTGCCTGTATGTGATGAAGCTTAATGTGATTTTATTACATACTCTTAAACCGTGATGGAGGAAATTTGTTTACTGAGCATGAGTTTTATACTTTAGCCCTCAAATTTACAAAAAATTATATTGTCGCCGCTAAAATTTTTTGTATTCACCTCTGAATCCTGTAAACGGAGTCTTATCATTGTCTTTTTTTTGGAAAAATAGTTGCGCCTTGAAAAAAATGCTTATATTTACAGCATTAACCATCACAGTATTTCAGAAATGATACATCTTACTCTCCCGGGCACTGAAGAAGGAAGACAGCTGTCTTTCTATCTTGCCATGGAGGAGTATGTGGCGCGTCACCTCCCACCGGCTGAATATCTCTTTACATGGGTGGTGGACAACACTGTCATCATAGGCCGCAACCAGAACCTGATGACTGAGGTGAACACTGATTACTGCAAGCAGGCAGGAATCCGGATTTTCAGACGCAAGAGTGGCGGAGGCTGCGTGTTTGCTGACAGGCGCAACATCATGTTCAGCTATATCTGTGACCGCACAGATGTGGAGTCCACCTTCGCTGACTATACCGCGCTGATGGCTCAGATGCTCCGGTCTCTTGGAGTGGATGCCGTCCCGGGCGGCCGCAATGATGTTCTCATTGACGGAAAAAAGGTGTCAGGAAACGCCTTTTACTCATTGCCGGGCCGCAGTATAGCCCACGGAACCATGCTCTTTGGGGTGAACACGGCGCATATCACCAATGCCATAACGCCTGACAGGTCTAAGCTCTCAGCCCATGCCGTACAGTCAGTGGCCTCCAGAATCACCACTCTGAGCCGGTATACTTCCATGTCTCAGGATGAGTTCCGCCGCTATGCCATATCTTATCTTACTGACAGGGAGCTGTGTCTGGCACCGGAAATGGTGCGTCAGATAGAGCTCATGGAGCAGCAGTACCATAACCCCTCATGGCTTTATGGACGTCATGCCGGCCGGGAATACACCCACTCTTTCCGCCGTGAAGGAATGGGGAGCATGACCCTGGATGTGACCCTCAAGGGTGATGCGTTGCATGAACTTACGCTCTCAGGAGATTTCTTTCCTCTGGTATCTGAGCCTTCAGCTGTACTGCAGCAGCATCTCAGAGGTGTGAGGCTGGAACGTGAACACCTTGAAACAGCTGTGGAGGCGGCGAAACCTGAGCTAATCATTCGCGGTCTGGATGCCCGTGCGATGACAGATGCGTTACTGAATATTAAACCAATTAACCAATACCATTAAAAATGAAATGCACTTGCTTACATGAGCTGCACGTGCAGCAGGGTGCACTGATGGCACCGTTTGCCGGATATGATATGCCCATTCAGTATGACTCTATTGAACAGGAACACAAGGCTGTGCGCACGTCATGCGGTGTATTTGACGTATCGCACATGGGCGAGGTCTTTGTGACAGGCCCGGCTGCCACTGAGTTTGTAAATTACATCTTCACCAATGATGTTGCCCCTCTGGCTGACAGAGGAATTCTTTACGGTATGATGCTGCATCCTGATGGCGGTACCGTGGATGATCTGCTGGTGTACAAATATGACTCTCACCGTTATCTCCTGGTTATAAACGCATCCAATATTGACAAGGATGTGGCATGGATAGAAAAGTGTGCCGCAGACTTTGATGTAAAGGTTCATAACGCCTCTGAAGAATACGCTGAGCTTGCACTACAGGGACCGCAGGCTGAGGAATGTATGAAGAGTGTCCTGGGTATAGACGGCTCTGACCTGGGCTTCTACACCTTTAAGGAACTGACTGCCGCTGACGGAACAGTGGTGCTGGTGAGCCGCACCGGCTATACAGGTGAGGACGGTTTTGAAATATATGCACCCGCGCAGTACATAGTCTCTGTCTGGATGCGCCTTATGGAGGCCGGTGTACAGCCCTGTGGACTCGGTTGCCGTGATACTCTGCGCTTTGAGGCAGGTCTGCCGCTGTATGGTGATGAGCTTACTGATGAAATTTCTCCCGTTGAAGCTGCCCTGAGCATGTTTGTAAAGCTGGATAAGGGTGACTTTGTGGGACGTCAGGCATGTGTTGACCAGAAGGCTGACGGTGTAACCCGCAAGGTGGTGGGACTGGAAGTGATGGGTCAGGCCATACCAAGGCACGGTTATGAAGTCCTTGCGGCTGACAGCGATACCGTTGTAGGTCATATTACCACGGGTTACCGCAGCATAACGCTGGAACGTAATCTGGCCATGGCCCTGGTTGAAGCCAAATATGCGGCGCTGGGAACGCCTTTGCGCGTCCGTGTGCGCCGCAAGATTTTTGATGCTGTGGTAATAAAGAAGCGCTTCTATACCCCTAATTATAAAAAATAACATAAAAAATAATACTAAAATACTATCCCTTATGAGCAAGATTTATTTTCTCCCCTCTCACGAATACGCACGCATTGATGAGCAGAACCCTGATATAGCCTATGTAGGCATAACCCCTTACGCTGCCTCTCAGCTTGGAAACGTTGTTTACGTGGACATGCCTGAGGCTGATGATGATGTGGTGGCCGGTGAGGAATTCGGTGCCATAGAGAGTGTTAAGGCCGCTTCTGACCTGTTCAGTCCTGTCAGCGGTGCTGTGATTGAAATCAATGAGCATCTGCTGGATAATCCTCGCCTGATAAACCAGGACCCTATTGAAAACTGGATTATAAAGGTACAGATGTCTGACTCTTCAGAGCTTGAGAAGCTGCTGGATGCTGAGGCTTATGACGCCCTGTGTAAGTCAGAAAAACACTGATTGAGGTATGGATACTCCCTCACATCCTTATTTCCCGCATACGGCTGAGGACATAGCTGCAATGCTGGAGCGCTGCGGTGTGAAAACCGTGGAGGAGCTTTACAGTGATGTTCCTGACAGCGTTCTGTTCCGTGGCCACTATGAGCTGCCCTCTGCAATGTCAGAGTCTGAGCTCCGCCGTTTCTTCAAGCAGCTGGCACGCAAGGACCGCGAGCTGATATGCTTTGCCGGCGCCGGCTTTTACCAGCATTACACCCCGGCTGTGATTCCGGCCCTGCTCAGTAGAAGTGAGTTCTATACGGCATACACGCCTTATCAGCCTGAAATTAGCCAGGGTACGCTGCAGTACATCTTTGAATATCAGAGCATAATGTGTGCCCTTACCGGCATGGATGTTTGTAACGCATCCATGTATGACGGCTCCACGGCAACCGCTGAGGCCATGATGATGGCCGTAAACAGCCTCAAGCGCAGAAGGCGCGTGCTCATCTCCGCCACAGTGAACCCGCTGGTGGCGCAGGTGGTAAACACTTATGCCTCTTATAATAATGTAACAGTGGAGGTCTTACCTGAGAAAGATGGCATTACTGACCGCGAGGCACTACGCAGCATGCTCGGCGCCGGAGACGTGGCGGCCGTCATCGTGGCTACACCCAACTATTTCGGTATTCTGGAAGACTACACCGGTCTGGCAGATGAGGTACACGCCGCCAAGGCCTTGCTCATCATGAACGCCCATGCCACAACCCTCTCAGTGCTCCGTACCCCGGCTGACTGGGGCGCGGACATTGCCTGTGGTGAGGCTCAGAGCCTGGGTCTGCCGCTGAACTACGGCGGTCCCTATCTGGGCTATCTCAGCTGTCGCCGCCAGTTTATGCGCAAGATGCCGGGACGCATTGTAGGTGCCACAACTGATGACAGAGGGCAGCGTGTATTTGTCCTCACCCTTCAGGCACGTGAGCAGCATATACGCCGGGAGAAAGCAACTTCCAACATCTGTTCAAACCAGGGAATCATGACCCTGCACGCAGTCATGTACGCCTCTCTTATGGGCCCTGAGGGCTTACGCCGTGTGAACGGTGCCGGAGCATCAGGCATGCGCCGCCTGGCCGCAGAACTCTGCTTGACTGGCAAAATGAGGTTGAAATACCCTGACAGACCATACCTTAATGAAGCTCTGTTTGAAATGGCTGACGGATATTCCGCCGATACGCTGATAAATGAAGCTGCCCGGGCAGGTATCCTGGCCGGTGTCAGAGTAGGCCTCAACGGCCTTCTGGTGGCTGTAACAGAGCAGCAGAATGAGGAAGATATAAAAGCTTATATTAAAGTGGTTAACTCTCTGAAAAAGGAAAACTCATGAATACGCAGTTATATGACAAACTGATTTTTGAGCTCTCGCGGCCCGGTTGCCGCGGCTACGCTCTTCCTGATGAAAACAGAGCGGATGAAGGCCTTGGAGATATAAAGACTCTCCCTGAACAGCTCTTGCGTGAGAGTGAACCTGAGCTTCCACGGGTGGATGAACCCACGCTGGTGCGTCATTACACAAACTCTTCCACCAATAACTTTGGTGTGGACACCGGCTTTTATCCGCTGGGCTCATGCACCATGAAATATAATCCCAAGATAAATGAGGAACTGGCTGCCGGTTTCGCCTCTGAACTCCACCCTCTTCAGCCTGCTGATACTGTGCAAGGTGCGCTGGAAGTTTACTGGCGCCTGCAGAAAGCCCTCTCCACCATTGGTGGCATGGCTGAGTTTACCCTTAATCCTCACGCCGGAGCGCAGGGAGAACTTACGGGTCTGATGGTGATTAAGTCATATCACAACAGCCGCGAGGACTACGGACGTACACGTATTCTTGTGCCGGACTCGGCACACGGAACCAATCCCGCCAGCGCGGCCTGTGCCGGATATGAGGTGGTGGAGGTTCACAGCATGCCTGACGGAACCGTGGACGTGGAAGACCTTAAATCCAAGCTTGACAGCTCTGTGGCTGCTCTGATGATGACTAATCCCAACACCGTGGGCATGTTTGAACGCAACATCCCCGTCATTGCTGAGGCCGTGCATGCCGTCGGCGCGCTGCTTTATTATGACGGTGCCAATCTTAACCCGCTTCTGGGTGTGGCACGCCCCGGTGATATGGGCTTTGATGTAATGCATATAAATCTGCACAAGACCTTTGCCACACCTCACGGAGGCGGTGGTCCCGGTGCCGGTCCGGTGGGCGTACGCGCCGGTCTTGAACAGTTTCTGCCCAATCCCAGGGTCTTACAGGCTCCGGACGGTACATTATATGTTAATGAACAGGATAGCGCTTGCGGCCGTGTGAGCGCATGGCTGGGTAATTATACAGTCTTTGTTAAGGCGCTTGCGTATATTTATACTCTGGGTGCCTGCGGGCTGCGTTACGTGGGGCCCCTGGCCACTCTTAACGCAAATTACATCATGCACTCGCTCTGTGACCTGTATGAGCTCCCCATTCCGGGCCCGTGCAAGCATGAGTTTGTTTTTGACGGCCTTAAAGACAAGAGTACCGGAGTGACCACACTGAACATTGCCAAGGCTCTCCTTGACTGTGGCTTCCATGCTCCCACCATTTACTTCCCTCTCCTGTTCCATGAGTCTCTGATGATTGAACCCACAGAAACTGAGAGCCGTCGCACACTGGATGACTTTATCTCAGCCATGCGTGATATTGCCGGGCGGGCTGCCTCAGAGCCTGACAGTGTACGTACGGAACCACATCACACACCCGTACGTCATCCTGATGACACTGAGGCCGCCTTACATCCGCGTCTTACATGGTCTGATCTCAAATGCTGATATGAATACTGAATATGACCTTATAGTCATTGGTGCCGGCCCGGGAGGTTATGAGATAGCCGCCCGCCGGGCCGCGGCCGGTGAGCGTGTTCTCCTGGTGGAGCGTGACTTGCCCGGTGGGACCTGCCTTAACCGTGGATGCATTCCCACCAAGTGTTACTGTGCCTCAGCGGCTGCTTATGCCACGGTTGTGGAAGCCCCTTCTCTGGGCGTGAATGTGACAGGCGTAACGGTTGATTTCTCAGCTGTGGCAGCCAGAAAGGATGCCGTTGTGGCTCAGTTGCGTTCAGGCATAATGCAGATGCTCAGCCAGGTAACCTTTGTGGAAGGGACCGCAGAGCTGAAACCGGGCAGAGTGGTCAGCGTCAAAGGCACTGACTATACAGCCGTGCGCATCCTGATTGCCACAGGCTCACAACCCGCCGTATCGCCCATTGAGGGCGCTCAATACTGCCTGACCTCTGATACCCTCCTGCAGCTGACTGAGTTGCCGGAAAGTATGGTCATTATAGGTGGCGGCGTAATAGGTATGGAATTTGCCTGGATATTCAGCACTCTGGGTACACAGGTAACTGTGGTGGAGTTTGCTCCTGAGATATTGCCGGCCTTTGACAGTGAGGTGGCAAAGCGCCTGCGCACCCGTCTGAGCAGGAAAGGAATAAAGTTTCATCTCTCCTCGCGTGTGACCCGTATAAGCGCTGACGGGACAGTGGAATTTACCGGCAAGCGAGGCGCGGATAGCGTAAAAGGAAGTGCGGTGCTTATGGCCGTTGGCCGCAAGCCTGTTGTGCCCCCGGGATGCGCTGAAGCAGGCGTGGAACTCACACAGCGCGGGGCCATACGTGTGGATGAGCACATGCGTACCACAGCCCCCGGAATATTTGCTGCCGGAGACTGCACGGGGCTCTGTATGCTGGCTCATGCCGCCTCAGCCCAGGCGCGCGTGGCTCTTGGGGAGAAGGTAAACCTTGACATAATCCCCTCAGCTGTTTTTACACAGCCTGAGCTTGCTCAGGTCGGGCTTACGGCAGATCTTGCACAGGCCGCCGGTCATAAAGTGAGCATACATAAAAGCAACTTTGCATCCAACGGCAAAGCCCTGGCTATGGCTGACACGGAAGGTCTGGTAAAAGTTGTGACGGATGAAGACAGCGGCGTCATACTGGGAATGACCATCATGGGACCCCATGCCGCAGACCTTATTACTGAGGCCGCAGCGCTCATATACGCCGGCATCCCGGCCTCTGAGGCAGCTGAGCGCCTCATTCACGGACATCCCACACTCTCTGAAACAGTTCAGAAAGCCATGGAATAATTACTTATATCATTATGAAAAAACTGTTTTATACCCTTGCCATTCTGTTTTCTTCAGCTGTAACTCTTACGGCTCTGAACGCGCACATTGATTCAGGAATTCCCGTTGAGGTGGATGAAGATGAGGACACCATTGTTGTTGTGGAGGATTTACCCTTTACGGTGGTAGAAATTGTTGATGATTCTGACTCAGTTTACTGGGACTATGAAGATGAAGATCTCGGTTATAGACAACCGTGTTACAGCTGCTCCAGTGACTATTTTGACAGCATAGGACAGCCCTTCCCCCTTAGAGATTATGAGACATTGATGGCTCAGGAAGACTTTGCCACTCTGGCCATGAAGGCAGATAGCGTACTCACAGTCCTCCCCGGAGATCCCTTTGCTCTCTACATGAGCGGCTATGCAGATGCCATGATGGGTAACCTGGTGGAAGGCGCCCTGGCCGCCACCTCGCTGCTGTCATCTTATCCCATGGATTACAGCGCCCGGGATTTAGTGGCATATATAGCCGCGCAGAATCCTGACTTGACCATCCCGCTGCTTGCAACACTTGGTGAAGGGCGGAAAGCACTGGGTATCTATACCCCTGTGGAAGAAGAATTTCACAGACAGACTCTGGCTAATCTCTGGCTCAATGCAGGTGAACCTGACCGAGCTCTGGAAATAGTTGCCCAGGCAGATTCCATAGGAATAGAAATACCCGGCTGGATACAGATTAAGGCCGTGGCCTTCGCTGATAAGGGTGACAGCGAGAAAGCGCTGGAGATAATTTCTACCGTTGAGGAAGAAGACCGTGACCTGGTATGGATGGAGAATTATGCCATTTATCTCAGAAACGCACGCGGAATAGAAGCTTCAAATGAATATATTGAAGAGGTTCTGAAGGAGTATCCCTATGATGAACAGCTGAAAGAGACTTACGGTCTTAATCTGGCCCTTAAGGGAGACTATGGCCGCGCTCTGGAGGTTTTCCGTCAGTTACGGGCTGAAGCTGAAAATGAAAATGATCAGCTGTTTTACGATATGCGCCTTGGAATGGTTTACAGTATGGCCGGAAAGAAAATTGAGGCAGGACAGCAATTTAGCATTATTCTTTCTGACCCTGAAGCAACAGAGACAGAAATAATGGTGGCCAAGGCATACTCACACATTGGAAATCCTGATGAACTCATAACTGAGGAAATGATAGCTGAACGCCCGGCATTCTATGCGGGAATATATAATGTGTACGGTAATCAGGAAAAGGCCCTGGACCTCCTGGGCAGAGCGTATGAAACTTATACATGGCGTCCTGATGCCACGCAATATGACATCAACCTCCGCTCCCTGCTGAAACATCCGGAATATCCCAAAGCCCTGGCACGCTTCCGCAAATAACAGTCTGTGGGCTTCCGCAGATGTGCAGTAAGCACGGCCTTCTGATATTGCACCCCAAAAGTTGAACACAGTACTTTTGGGGTGCGGTTCATTTTGGCTCAGCCCCCTCATTCTCCGCAAAACCGCGCCCGTCATGTACGTCATATACGTCATATAAGACATATACAATACATCAGTCCTTCTCCCCGGCTTCCTTCCCTCGGCCTCAGATAAAAAATCCGCAAAAAATTTTCCCACAAAAAAATAAATATGTACCTTTGCGGACCGATTATATCCAAAATTGATGTAAGACAGCGGCCGACGGACGCTTTTGGCCAAGCGTCTGCCATGCTTGCGGTCAGATTTATTTAACTGTTAATCAAACATTTAGAAGTGGATACTTTAAGTTTTAGAACCGTATCACCTAATGCAGAGTCTGTAAAGCGCGAGTGGGTAGTGGTTGACGCTACTGACCAGGTGCTGGGACGTCTGCTGGCAAAAGTGGCTAAACTGCTTCGCGGCAAGTATAAGCCTGACTATTCACCCAACGTAGAGTGCGGTGATAAAGTAATCATCATCAACGCCGACAAAGTTCGTCTCACCGGTAAGAAGATGACTGATAAGATTTACCTGAGCTATACCGGTTATCCCGGCGGCCAGCGTGAAACCACACCTGAAGTGCTCATGAAGAAATCATTCAACAAGCACCTCAAACCCGGTAAGAACCCGCTGTACCTCCGCGCCATCAAGGGTATGCTTCCCAAGAACCGTCTGGGTCGCAAGCTCATAGATAACCTCTATGTTTACAATGGCAGCGAGCATCCCCACGCAGCTCAGGAACCCAAAGTGATAGACATCAATAAACTGAAATAATCAGAAGACAGCACACTCAGCATGGAAAATATTAATGCAGTAGGCCGCCGTAAAGCCGCCGTTGCCCGTGTCATTCTTAAAGAAGGCACCGGTGTTATCACCATTAACAAACGCCCCCTGGAGGTGTACTTCCCCTCTTCTATTCTTCAGTATATAGTTAAGCAGCCCCTGTCAGTGCTGGATGTAGTGGAAAAATATGACATCCACGTTAATCTGGACGGTGGCGGTTACAAAGGCCAGGCTGAGGCTCTCCGTCTGGGTATTGCCCGCGCACTGGTTAAGGTTAACGCTGATGACAAGGCTGTCCTGCGTAAGCATGGCTTCATGACCCGTGACCCCCGTTCTGTTGAACGTAAAAAGCCCGGTCAGCCCAAGGCACGCAAGCGCTTCCAGTTCTCTAAGCGTTAATATTCCCGCCCGTTTCCCGGCCTTCTGCAGCGGTACTTCCCTGTCACTACGGCCGCAAACGCCATACCGGACATGCCGTGGCTCGCGCCACTTCATGTATATGCCCGGAAATTTACTGCCACGTGTGGCATGATTATTATTTAAGTTTAGTATCTAAACTGCCCGGATGGAAACGTTCTCCCTACCATGGCAGTTGTTATTCACAGAACGTAAACAAAATTTCTTTTAAGATATGGCAAATCCCACATTTGACCAACTCCTTGAAGCAGGATGCCATTTTGGCCACCTCAAAAGAAAATGGAATCCTGCCATGGCTCCTTACATTTTTATGGAGCGTAACGGTATCCACATCCTTGATCTTTACAAGACAGCCGCTAAGCTGGAAGAAGCTTCAGCTGCTCTAAAAAACATAGCTAAAGCCGGCAAGAAGGTTCTCTTTGTTGCCACCAAAAAGCAGGCTAAGCAGGTTACTGCTGACATGGCCCAGGCCGTGAACATGCCTTACGTTATTGAACGCTGGCCCGGCGGTATGCTCACTAACTTCCCCACCATCCGCAAGGCCGTGAAGAAGATGGCCGCTATTGACAAGATGGAAAAGGACGGTACTTTTGCCAACCTTTCTAAGCGTGAGCGTCTTCAGGTAAGCCGTCAGCGCGCTAAGCTTGAGAAGACTCTGGGTTCTATTGCTGACCTGAACCGTCTTCCCTCTGCTCTCTTTGTGGTTGACGTTCTGAAAGAGCACATTGCCGTTGCTGAGGCTAACCGTCTGGGTATTCCTGTTTTCGGTATCGTTGATACTAACAGTGACCCCTCTGACATTGACTTCGTAATCCCCGCTAACGATGACGCTTCCAAGTCCATTGAACTCATCCTGGGCACCGTAACAGCTGCTATGGCTGAAGGTCTGGAAGAGCGCAAGGCTGAGAAGGTTGACACCGCTGCTGCTGGTGAGGCTGAAGAGGCTGCTCCCAAGCGTGAGCGTCGCCGCGTACGTCGTGCTGAGGCTAATGCTGAGGCTGAAGTAGCTGAGATGAACGCTGAGGCTGTTGCTGAAGACGCAACTGCTGAGGCTGCTGAATAATCAGCTCCCAATATCTTAACAGGATGCCGTCAGCACTCTCAGTTCTGACGGCACCCTGTAAATTATTAAATACACATTTCCAAACCTCCATAAATTTATTATACTATGGCTGTAACAATGGCAGAAATCACCAAGCTGCGCCACCTTACAAGCGCCGGCCTGATGGACTGCAAGAAAGCCCTTGCTGAAACTAACGGCGATATTGAGGCCGCTGTTGAAATCCTCCGTAAGAAAGGCCAGGCCGTGGCTGCTAAGCGTGAAGACCGCGATGCCGCTGAAGGTTGTGTGCTGGCTAAGAATGAAGGTAACTACGCTGCTATCGTAGCCCTCAAGTGTGAAACTGACTTCGTGGCTAAGAACGCCGGCTTCGTTGAACTCACTCAGAAACTCCTTGATGCCGCTGTGGCTAACCAGGTTAAAAGCATGGATGAGCTCAAGGCTCTGGTTATTGACGGCCGCACCGTTGAGGAACTCGTTGTTGAAGAAGGTGGTAAGACCGGTGAAAAGACTGAGCTCGGTGCCTTTGAATACATTGTAGCTCCCTCTACCACTTCTTACAACCACCTCGGTAACAAGCTCTCTACCATTGCCGGGTTCAACCTTGAAGGCGTTGACTATCAGGTAGGCCGTGACGTGGCCATGCAGGTTGCATCCATGAATCCCGTTGCTGTGGATCAGGCAAGCGTTCCCGCTAACGTTGTTGAGGCTGAATATAACGTTGCTGTTGAGAAAACAAAGCAGGAGCAGGTTAAGAAGGCTGTTGAAGCCGCACTTAAGAAAGCCGGTATCAACCCCAACCTTGTGGATAGCGAAGACCACATAGAAAGTAACATTGCCAAGGGCTGGCTGACCACTGAAGAGGCTGACAAGGCTCGCAAGATTGCTGCCGAGACCGCTGAGCAGAAAGCTGCAAACCTTCCTGAGCAGATGATTAAGAACATCGCTGACGGCCGTCTGAAAAAGTTCTACAAGGAAAGCTGCCTCATGGAACAGGAATTCGTTAAAGATGAGAAGCAGACCATTGCACAGTATCTGGACGCCGCCCAGAAGGGTCTGGTTGTTGTAGAATTCAAGCGCGTTAACCTGAATCAGGATTAATCAGTAAAGTCATAACATCTCTATAAATCCTCCGGGGGAGACATGTAACACATGCCTCCCCCGGAGCTTTTCATATATAACCGGAAGCTATGCGCCTCCTGTGTTCTCAAGGTTAGTCCACAGTCATCTCACCGGTCATGTTCACGGTAAGATAATTCTTTATCTCATCCTTGCTCATGCCGCTGCCTAAAAGGTACATCATCTTGGTTACCGCAGCTTCAACGGTGATGTCATAGCCGGAGATAACACCCGCCTTTGACAGCATGTCGCCGGTGTAATAACGTTTCTGTTCATCACCGCCGTTAAGACACTGAGTAACGTTATAGATAATCAGGCCACGGCTTACAGCGTCAGTCAGAGCGTTCAGGAACCACTGCTCAGTGGGAGCGTTTCCTGCGCCAAAGGTACGCAGTATTACAGCCTTGATGCCCGGAGTGGCCAGCTGAGCCTTAACCACATCCTCTGTGATGCCGGGATACAGCCACATTACCAGAATGTTCGGGTCCATGGAAGTGAACGGCTCCAGGGGCAGCGCTGTATCATGGCGCATCAGGTACGGCTTGTTATAGCTGATGTGAAGGTCTATGGTACCCAGAACCGGATAATTGAAGCTCTTGAATGCATGGAAACCGGTGCTGGTGAACTTGGTTGACCGGCAACCGCGGACAATATAGTCCTGGAATGAAATTACAACCTCCTGAATCATGGGCTCACCGTTCTCATCCTTGGCGGCGGCAACCTCAAGGGCAGATATAAGATTCTCAGTACCGTCCTCACGGGTGTCACCTATAGGAAGCTGTGAACCGGTTATAACCACAGGTTTGCGCAGGTTACGAAGCATGAATGACAGCGCTGATGCGGTGTATGCCATGGTGTCTGTGCCGTGAAGCACCACAAAGCCGTCAAATTCATCATAGCGGTCACTGATATCCTTTACTATCTGGTTCCAGTAAGAAGGATTCATGTTTGAGGAATCAATGGGCTGCGGGAACTGCACGCTCTCTATTTCATATCCCAGATTACCCACTTTGGGAACATTATCCATCAGATGGGAGAAATCAAACGGCTGAAGGCCGTTAGGTGTCTCCACCATGCCTATGGTTCCACCGGTGTAAATAATCAGGATTCTTGGTTTTTGTGCTGTATTTTCCATAATAAATCTATTGGGTTTAAAGGTTTTTCAATTTCAGGATTTATAAATTAAAACAGGATTAATAATAGTTCTTTGACATACCGAATACAAAGTGGCGGTTACGCAGTATTACAAATACCAGTACCACTGCAGAGGCTATTCCCACAAATACAAACGGGAAGATGGTGGAAGTGGTGTTGAATATCTTCTCACCGGCACCTATGATTACAGGCACCATGGAGATGGCCACATAGTTTGCCACCTGAAGGTATGCAAGTGACAGGGTAGACTTGCTGTCAGTGGTCACAACTTCCGTTGCCTTAGTGTAGAATATAGGCTGTGCTATACCGTTACCCAAGCCGCACAGAGCTGCTGCTATGATGTACACTGCCACACTTCCGTGGATAAATACAAACAGTGCAAAACTGCCCACTATCATTGAAGTTGCTACAATGAAGGTAGCCTTGCGGAAAGTCTTCATCACCGGAGTCAGAGCCAGACCTACAACAAACATGGCAAAATAGAACACTGAGGTCATGGTTGAGGCATCCTCTGATGATATCCAGCTGAAGTTAGGAAGATAATAACAGGGTATACATGTGGCGAATACAAAGAAGAAATATGCCAGCAGAAGCCATATGGTACGGCCCACATAGAAGCCGCCCTTAACGGTCTGTCCCTTGGTTGAGAAACCATCCGCGTCCACAGCGGGCACTGCAGCGGCTGTCGTACTCTTTGCGTTTGCGTCACTGCTTGCAGAGGCGTCAGTGGCAGCGGCGGTTGAGTAGTCGCTCTTTGGTATCTTGCGCAGGAACGGTATCAATACCAGTGACAGAAGCGGGATAAGGTAAACAAAGAATGCACGGTGCCAGGTCTTGGTAAGGTCACCGGCTACAAGGTAACCTACCGCAAATGTGGCCAGCACCAAAGCTATATTACCAATTGCTGAGATGATACCCATCTGTTTCATACGGTATTTGCCGGTGAACACATCAGCAATAAGACCGGTTGAGAACGGAAGTATCAGACCGCAGCCGGCGCCTAAGAGACAGCTCAGAATAATAAGCATGTTCAGTGAGCTGGAGAAAATGGACAGTACTCCTGCCAGAAGATACATTATGGTACCCGCCGCTATTACGGCTATCTTGTGTCTGGACTCGGACAGTTTACCTGACAGAAGCACAAACGGTATGATTACCAGATTAGGAAGTACTGTCAGCAGCTGAATTTTAAAATCAGTCGCATCCGTGAATATACTGCGCAGACTGCCCTCAATGGGCGTCACTGCCAGTCCCGGAAGGTCCACTGCCAGAGACAGTGACCATATGGCTATCACCACCATCATGGAGATGGTTCCTTTGCCTGTTTTAACTTGCATGGCTTTATGGTTTAAATGTTAAACTTAAGAATATTACACTCAGGCGCTTACTGTGACACGGTCACCGTTAAACACGCCCAGACCCAGCTTCTTCATCACTGCCTTAACCGCCGCCTGTGCCTTTACTGAGTTGCCGGCCTCATCCAGTGGCGGTGCAAAGGCTGCTATACCCATCACGCCGGGGAGAACGCCTAAGACACCACCGCCAACACCGCTCTTGGCCGGTATGCCGGAAGTGTAAAGCCAGTCGCCGGTATTCTGATAGAATCCCACTGAAGAAATCAGAGTGGTGATTTTAGGCGCCAGTTCAGGAGCAAATACCTGCTCCTTGGTTACAGGATTTAAACCGCCGTTGGCTATAGTACCCGCACAGATGGAAAGCTGTGAGGCCGTGATGCCCACTGAGCACTGGCGCGTGTAAAGGTCCAGACTCATGGGCACGTCATCATAGATACGGTTATAATTCTTAAGTAGCCATGCTATGGCGCGGTTATTGAAATTAGTGTCTGATTCAGATTTATAAAGCTCATCTATTACCTCAGCTCCTGAGCCGCATAGATCCTTGATGTTGTTTATGATAGCTTCCCACTTGCCCCATGAGTCACCCTTGGGCTCTACCATGGAACAGGCAGTGATGGCTCCGGCATTAACCAGAGGGGTGGAAGGATGGTCATTCTCTAAGAGAATAGCAAAAATAGAATTAAACGGAAGACCGGTGGCATCTGCTCCTATCTGCTTGAGCACCGCCTCAGCTCCGTATTGCTTAAGTACCAGAATAGCGGTCAGAACCTTGGAAACTGACTCAATGCCAAACTTATACTCCGTGTCACCAACATTGAATGTAGTGCCGTCAGGCAGCGTTACACTTAATCCAAAAAGATTTGGGTCAATATTGGCAAGAAAGGGTATATAATCAGCATTATGTCCGCCCGTAATGTCCTTACATTCAGCATATGCCTCCTCTACCGCCATTTTAATCTGAGCATGGGTAATAGTCTTGTCCATAAGTGTGTGTGTTAAGTATTAGTTATGTTAGTTATTCAGCGCTATATTAAAATAACATGGTTTAAGAGATAATTGTTCTCATCAGATACCTGTCTTTAACACTTGCGCACTTTGCAGGAAACCTCTTTATTAGTACCTTTGTATCATTAAAAATTAATTCATTTAGATATGGCACAGTGGTTTGAATGTAAAGTACACTATGATAAAATTCAGGAAAACGGCTCAGTAAAGAAAGTAAATGAACCCTATCTGGTTGACGCTCTTTCATTTACTGAGGCAGAAGCACGTATAATAGAAGAACAGACGCCCTTTATCTCAGGTGACTTCTCCGTGGCTGCGGTGAAGCGCACCAAGATTGCGGAGATATTCTGGAATGAAGGCGCTGACCGCTGGTACATGGTAAAGGTTGCCTTCATCACACTGGATGAAAAGACAGCCGTTGAAAAACGCACAGTATCACAGATTCTGGTACAGGCCTCAGACTTCCGCGCAGCCCTGGATACATTTATGGAAGGCATGAAAGGAACCATGTCTGACTTTGAAGTGGTTTCCATCACAGAGACACCCATAATGGACGTCTATAAAGCACAGCTGGAGTCCAAGACTCCCGTACCCGGAAATGAATAATCCGGAACACATAAAATCAGAAATTACACGGCTCCGGCAGACACTCCCCACCGGAGTGGAACTGGTGGCCGTGTCCAAATTTCACCCCGCCGCAGCCGTCAGAGATGCCTATGATGCCGGCCAGCGCATCTTTGCTGAAAGCCGCGTGCAGGAGCTGTTGGAGAAAGTCCCCCTCCTCCCGCAGGATATAAAATGGCACTTCATAGGCCATCTCCAGACTAATAAAGTCAAACAGCTCATAGGAAACGTAGACCTCATAGAAAGCGTTGACAGCGCCCGTCTGCTGGAGCTTATTGACAACATCAGTCTCCAGCGCGGCGTGGTCACACGCGTGCTCATGCAGGTACACGTGGCACAGGAACAGACCAAATTTGGCTGGACACCACAGGAACTCCTTGACTGGTTCAGAGCCCACCACTACCGCAGCCTTCGCGCCACACACCTCTGCGGCCTCATGGCCATGGCCACAGACACAGAAGACACACAGCGCGTTGAAGACGATTTCCGGCGCGTGGCAGAGCTCCGCCAACGCATACTTGACCTTTGCCCGGATTTATGCGGCTTTGATATCCTTTCCATGGGCATGAGCGGAGATTATCCCCTTGCCCTTCGCCACGGTGCAACTCACATACGCATCGGCACTGCTATCTTCGGCCCCCGCTGAACCCCGCTGCCGCCCATAACTCATAAGTCATATACGTCTTATACGTCCTTTACCCTCTGTGGGCCCTCTGTGGGAGAAATTCATTGAAGCATTACCAATACTTGCCGGCTATTACTTTGTCATCATATAGAAGCACAACATAATAATATGATGATGTACTTAACATCCTGTCAAAATACAGTGAGGTCTCTCCGTAGCCTTCACTTAAGCTTATAGAATGAACACTTGAAACTATCTCGGAACTACCGCAGTTAATGGCCTTTAGCGTAACTGTAACGTACTTGCTTGAATTACTGTAATACTTAATTTGGTAACGTTCTGCGTTTACAGAATTCTCCGTAACTATAAAAGGATATATTCCGGCCAGTCTGTCCAGTTTTCTCGTCAGGTCTGTTCTCTCTTTCTCCAGATTATCTCTTTCCTCAAATAGTATTGCTACGGTGTCCCTAAGCGAACTGATGTGCAGCTTTCCCTGCTCAATTAATGAGTCCTTAACAGTTATGGTATTGTTAGCATAGCCTAATTCATTTTCAGTATTGAGAAGATTTCTACGTAAAAAATATATACCTATTCCGCACAAGATAACTGCAAGCAATAAAATTATGACCTTGGTGGTCTGTTTCTTCTTGCGTAAAATCTTTTTATTGTTTTCCCGTAATTCTTCTATCTCCTTTGTCAACGCATCATTCCTGGAATGAAGGTTCTTCAGAGTACTCTTGTAACTTGTTGAGCGTAAGGTATCATAGTTCTCCTGCTTTAAAATTATGGTGAAGCCAAAAGTGTAAGAGGCCTTCTCAATCTCGGCATTACTATTATTCTCATTGAATATTTTCTGAGAATTTATAGAAACCGTATAATCCGTCTGAGGTAACTTGCTGACATCCCTGATGTTAGACAACTTTACCTGGAGCTGGTTAACATATGACATTACTTCCTCTTCTTCCTTCCTTAAGGAGGGTAGAGTTGAGGTTAAATCGCCATCGTTTGAATAGTTGATAATGATACCGCTTTCTGCAAGTTTCTCTATTTCCTCCTCAAACAAGGAAAACAGTGACTTTACATCAGTAAAGTAATAGCCGTTTATGGCAACAGCAAATCCAATGTATTTCTTCGCGTCTAATTTCCTGACATATACATAATACATCAGGTTTTCATCCCGGTGAATTACTAATTGGGTGGGCGCGTTGCATTTGCTGTAAATACTTTTAAACAGATTTGAAGAACTGTCTTCAGGATACTGTGAATACCCCTCTGACAATTCTCCAAAAACATACGTTGAGCAGTTCACTTCTCTATTTCTTATTAAAGTTTATGGTTTTTGCAATATTATCCACTTCTACGGATGCAAGCTCGTCAAGGACAGAGTTACCAAGCAATATCGGTGCTTCCTGGTTAAGGGCCACACTCGCTTTCTTACCCTCAAGCACTATACCGTCTTTTCCGCCTATCTCTATCCGTTTTATTAAGATGGTACCGTTCTCAACTATTGACCCGTCAGCAATAGTTGAATATGAAGCATCTAAAATATCGCTTGCGTCCAGTTTCCCATTTTTTGCAAGGGTCTGTACTTCATTTAGTGATAAATGAATCCCGGAACAGCCCGTATCATAAATCATGTTCATGGTTATGCCATTTAATTTTACAGGAATAATCTTGACTCCGCCTATATCTTCATAGGGAACTGAAATAACGCCTGAAGTGGTCTTGCTCAGATTATACACCGGTTTAGTATCCCTCTTGTCACAGGATGTAAGCGTCAGAAGTGTTATACTTATGAATAAAAATATTTTCTTATACATGTTTATTTCACTGTTACAGAGCGGGTTTTGGCTTTTCCATCCCTTGTTTTATATTTGATTAGCAAATTTTTACCGGCATCCTCTGCACTGACACTAAATGTATTCTTTTCATTTAATATGGGCTGGTTCTCATCCATGATAACTAACCATTCTCCGTCATCTACATTAGCCATTACCGGACGTCCGTCTGCCCCTTTTTTCATTAATGACAGGGTATATGACTGATCCGGATAAATATATGTCTGTTTATTTATGGTTTCTATTTTGCCGGAAGAAATATCTATATAACATTCAGAAAGAACATCTTGCACCTTTTCTTTCTCTTTGGAACTATTATCGGGTGATTTAGTGGTCTCATGGGTGTAGGTTGCAGTAGGGCGTACATTATCTTTATTCTGGGTCTCCTTGATATCCCTTTCAGTATAAGAGCTTCCTTGATAAGAGCTTCCCCGCAACTGTGTGTCAGGTTTACTGTCTGTTGAACCTGACCCGAAAGCTACAAAACCCAGTATAATAACACAAAGACAGATAATAATACCAAGTAATATACTGTTAAGCCTTGAATCCCGTGCCTTGACCTGGTTCTTTTGTGAATGGTCTTTAGATGACGCCATAAAGTCCGCATACTGGTTCTTAGACATTTCAGGAAATCGGCCCGCCAGAAGGCGGGTCAGCTTCTGTACTGGCTTGTCTATCAGCTCAATGGATGACTTTGCCTCCTCAATTTTTGCTTTTAATTTGTCTCGTTCCTGAGCCGTGGTTTTTAGTTCCGCCTTTAGCTGGTTAATGGTTGCTGAATATTTCTTGTCAGATGCGGAAGCAGACTGGTGAAGCTGGCTTGAAAGGCTCTGGTTCTCGCTTTGTAGTTGTGCGTTCTCTGTCTGCAGCTGTAGCTTCTCTGACTCAAGAGCCTTCTTTTGAGAGACTGCGGTACTGAGTTGCTTTGTCAGGGTCTGATTTGCAATGGCAGCCGGCTCAAGGTTTGGCAGTACAGTGATGGATTGCCTCTTGAAGTAATCAAAAAACAACGGACTGTCCACCTCCGGGAGGCTGAACTGTTTCTTCTCCTTGTTGAAAGTATCCGCAACATTTCCCAGTGGTAACATATAAGGCTCTATTAACTCTGCAATGTTTTTTACAAAGATTGCACGTATTTTCTCCACAGTCGCACCGTTCCCGGAGTGCGAAGACTCAAAATCAGAAACAAGGAAAACTTCTTTGTTTTGTTGTTGAGTTATCAGAGTGCCTATGCACACCTGTCTGTAAACTGCATCAAATATTTGATATAATTTATAAACATTAGTGCAGTAGGACTTTGGAAAACTTACGGTTATGGCAAAGAAGGACCCCGGCCTGCCACTGGCATCATGGACATTCTGTTGGTGGATAAAAGTATAGTAAGAGTCACCCATATAAATGTCTATCTGTATGGCCGCCTTATCGCTTATAACTGCATCATGATTATAGAAAGTGCTTATATAATCGTGATTCTTCTCGCTTCCCCAGATTTGATGTCCCTTAGGAGTGCCGTGTAAGTATAATTCAAAATTGCTCATATTATCCTTTTATGCATTTCATGAGTTGTTCCCAGAGAATACGCGGGTATATTTCCTCACTCTCGTTGTATTTACGCTTGCCGCCTACCTGATTTGTATAATACCCCGTGCAGAACGGCACAAATCTGTAATTGAACGGCCGCCACAGACTTGTAATCGGGTTGGGGTTCTTGAATACAGCGGCCAGGCCCTCATATTCATCTCTCATGGCTCTCTCTGCTGATGAGACATGCAGCTTTCCTTCCTCAAAAAGCTCCTCTTTCTGGTCCACTTTATTATATAGGATTATAACCCTGTCAGAAGGTTTCAGAAGCTGGTGCTTGCAGTTGCGGATACGTCCCACGTATGAGTCCTTTACTGAAGCGTGCACATTCCATTCTGCCTCAGTTATATACACCCAGATTTTTCTGTTGGGAAGGTTGCGTATTATCTGGGTCAGATACGGCCTGAAGTTGCGGGCGCTTATTTCTTCCGGTTTTTTGGGATTAAAGTAATGTTCTCCCGGAGCCTCAAGAATTTGACAGATGGTTGTCCCGTGGTTTATCACCTTCACCATGAGGAATTCGTTTAGGGCGTTACCTAAGAGCGCCTCTGTGGTATTGATGTTTTTATGGAAAGTATCACATCTCTCTTTGTAGGTATCATCAGCCTTGAACGTAGTATTGGCCTTGATAGTGTAGCCCATCTTGCGCAAATAACGCGCTAAGCGTACAAGGGTCATGGATTTACCACTTGTCGGAGGTCCGAATAACATTATTATTGGAGTCTTCTTATCCTCAATTTTTATGTCATCCTCATCTATGACCGCTGAGGCTGCTGAATCCTCTGTTGAGGACTCTTCCGGCATTATATTTATTCCGGAATTTGTGTCTTCTCCAATGTTGAAGTCTTCAACATTGAGATCTATTTCTTCATCTTTCATAATCTCACACGTTTCTCTTCATGAATGCTATATCAAAAAATATAAATGCTGCTATATCCACAAGGATGGATAAGAATACATAATACCAGAATGAGCCGGGATATCTTCCGCGCAGGAAATCCACAAAGAAGACATCAATGACTGAGGACATTCTTTTTGTTCTCGTTTCCTCATCTTCGCTGGTATATACCTGTTCATCATCAGTCCCCTTATCAAAATCAACAAAGATTTTATTGGTTGATATTATCCTGTATCCATCATTGAGTTCCTTCTCGCACTGGCGGATTTCAGCTTCACTTAAACTTGCAGTGGCCACATGGTCCTGGATGGAGTCATTAAGCGCTGACAGCCTGTTAATCTGCTGTCTCGCGGCTTGCACTGACTGTTCCGTTATAGTATGAGATTTAAGCGCATTGGATAAGGCTCCCCTGATTTCTGCATGATAGCTGTTGAGGATTCCGGGATCCTTGCTATATCGGTTGGGATTCTGATCTATTTTTGAATTTAGGATTTTGTTTATCTGTTTCAGATACTCGCCTATTATCGGGCCATTACCACCCTTAAATGGTGCTTCATCTCCATAAAATTGAGCGTCAATATGAGTGATTATATTCTCCACGGAATCTTTTATTGACTTCCCTGCTGAGTCAAGAACAAGGGTGGATGGGTCTGAACCCTTGTTTACAATCTGCTGCAAGTAATTGTTTGTAATTTTTATATCCTCAGAGATTGTTGAGCCTATCTTGTCGTTGTAGAAGAATGTATGAGTATTCGTGGGCATACTCATTATAAGCCAGAAGAAGATAACAAGGAGGATACCACCCCATAATTTTCCCTTTCTGTTTTCAATAAAGTCATTTGAAAACAGTGAATCCGCTATCATCTTTGTGCCTATGGAGGCCACAATAAAGAATGCAATAGTTATACCCCATACAAGAGCCTCAGGCCATCCGGCAGGGAGAACCATGTGAAGAGACTTTTCCGTTGCCCAGCAGCTTATTCCGGCAAGAATAAGAAAGGCAACCCCACAGCCTATTACTCTAAATTTGTTCATCTTTTGATTGGTTTAAAATCATTATTAGTATCGCTCCATCCGTATCTCTTAATAAGAGATATTGAGAAAAGCTAACAGTCAGATTATCAAATCTTTGAGCTGGCGCATTTTCTCCGTTTGCTCAACAACTTATGGATAAATGAAATTTTCCTGATTCACTAATTTGCTTAATGTTTATTTTTTATATAGATTTGCACTTGAATAAGTATCTCTTATTAAGAGATTGCGATAAATATATTTCAGCTTTTTAATTTGTTCCCCTTCCCGGTAGTCCGCTCTCGTACCTCTCCCCTCCACTTCCCCTTCCCCGAACCCAGCTCCTGGACCTCTCCACTTCCACCGCTATCCTGACCTTCCCCTTTTTTTCCCGGCTTATCCTCGCTCCAGGCGGTCTGTACTGCCACCACGCCCTTACCGCACACCCTACAAAAAACAGCGCGGAACCAGGCTTTGGTGCCCGGCTCCGCGCGCTAATATTGTCAGCTTATACCTTGTTACCTCCGTGCGCCGGAGCGCTCGGTACAGTCTGCTCGTTTACTTGCGCTTAAGTACATTAAGAGCAGCCTCATAATCAGGCTCATGAGTGATTTCATCCACAAGGTCACGGAAAATTACCTTGCCATTTTCATCTATAATCAGCACGCAGCGCGTAAGCAGACCCGCCAGCGGCCCGTCAACTAACTGTACACCATATTCCTGACCGAAGCGGGGTGAGCGGAACGCGCTTGCTACTGTAAGATTCTCTATTCCCTCAGCGGTGCAGAAACGCTTGGCGGCAAAGGGAAGGTCCATGCTCACGCACAGTACGGCTGTATTATCCATCTTGGCTGCCTCAGCATTAAAGCGGCGTACAGACATGGCACATACTGCCGTGTCAAGACTCGGAAAAATGTTGAGTACAAGACGTTTACCGCGATATTCATGATTATTTACCGGTGCAAGATCGGCTGATACAAGGTCAAACTCGGGAGCGGTTGTTCCCACTGCGGGAACACTGCCGTAAGTATGGCAGGGAGTGGTCTGGAAGTATACTGTTTCCATGTTTGTTTATTCAGTTTTAGTGTTAGATTATCTTAAAATTTTATTTTACTCATTCTCACAGCCTTAGCTTTAGTACCGGACTGTCTATTGAATAAACACCTCCCACAGCTCTTTGGTTCAGAGCTGGCTTATCTCTCTTATTATACCCTCCTCATCCACAACTAATATTGCCGGTGCCATGGTGATACCCACGGCTTTGAAGATACTTTCACCGCGCAGAACCACCCGCTCACAGCTTCTGATATCAGAAAGCACAGCTCGCGCTCTCTCCGGTCTGTTGTCATCCAATGCCCATATTATCTGGCTGTTACCGTTCTCTGCCGCCACTGAGCGCCCCCGCGCCATTATATCTCTGCAGTCACCGTCAGCAGGCATAAACACCAGCACGGTTCCTCTGTCTGACACCTCAGCCGGATTATAACTGAACCTCCCGTGGTCAGGCGTAGGGACACTGTAGCCGGGCATCGGCCAGCCTATAAAATCTTTGCTCCGTCCTGTCAGAAACGGGAGTAGCTGGTGTAATGTGCTGTCAGAAAGGTTTATAGTATCGTATTTTGGTAGTGAAGTATAATAAAGTTCCGTGCCTATATTCATATTTTCACCCACATGACTCTGAATCCTCACGCGCGAGGGCATAGGATTTCCGGCTCTATATCTGAAGCTATACTCCGCCACAACTGTGCCCCCCGCAGATTCACTTGTCCTTACTGTTGTATCTATGCTTCCGCGCGGAAATTCTGCTGCGGCCTTACGTCTCAGGACCTCAGGAATATAGGCCCCATATCTTCCGCGGTACTGGACTCCGCCATAACCCGTACTGTCAGGTATCAGTGCGCTCTGATGCTCAGGCAGGCGCAACTGCCGCAGGCTCCCGTTCCTATAATCCGTATACACCCCGTTTATATAGGCGCACAGGTCCGTGCGTGATTTTATTATTAGGTAGTCAAATGGTGTTGGCAGTTCCGGGGTGGGGCGGAGGTAAATTTTTACTGTTCCGGAGTCAAGAATCCGCCCCCCGTCACCCGTAACCGTAAATTGCGCCATGACCCCACTGGCATACTCCGTTGCGGACCCATCACCAGACTCAGTCATGCCTTTGACCTCAGAACGGCTCATACCCTTGACCTCAGAACGGCTCATGTGATTGTCATAAGACCGGGTCATGCCCCCGTCAGTATACTCTGTCGTGCACCTGTCAGTCTCTGACACGCACACGGAGGTTTTACTACATAAACCCTGGTGCGCACATACAAAAACTGCGGTACTTATAACAATATTTTTCCACCTGCAGAGCATAAAAGTGCCAAAATGTTGTTCCAAACGGCTATTTCTGTTTTACAGCCCGGTGCGTTCGTGAAGCCCAAATAGAAGGTTCATGGCATGCACCGCTGTGCCCGCAGCGCCCTTCAGGCGCGCGTCAAGGACTGCCGTAACCACCAGCCGTCCGTCCACCTTCTGCAGATGTATCAGGCACTTATTTGTGCCCTCTACGTCAGCTGTGGACACCGGCCCGTCACTGATATATGTGAAGCGGTGGTCTTTGTAAAAGTCTGTGTATAAGCTATATATCTGTGCCAAGTCCACGTTCAGGTCAGTATACAGAATGGTCATCACCCCGTTGCGGTTTGCTGCCCTGAAAGGCATCAGCTCCACTGTGGCGCGGCTCTGTGACTGCAGATGCTTTATGAGCTGTTCAACCTGCTCAGCATCAGGGTGCCTGAGCGGGCGGTCAGCTGTAAAGCTGCGAGGCTCCTCCACCACACCCTGAGCCTGCGGATATACAGCCGCGGCGTGTATAGGGCCGTTGAGCATCAGGTTCTTAGCTAATGGCAGGAGCGAGAGCGCCAGTGCTGAGGCCAGAGCACCCGGAACGGCTACGCGTCTGCCTCCGCGCACCATGGCTTTGCGGTTAAGTTCCGGCAGTCCGTATATAAAGTGCTGGTCTACAAGAGGTAAGTCAGAGTCCTCCATCGTATTCTCAGGTGTAGAGGCGTCCAGATGTGCGCCTGTGAGGTCCACAATACACATGTCAGGGCGTATGTCCTCTGCGTGCTTCTCCATATATCTGCGTGCGTCTTCAGCCGCAGAGGCCAGGAAAAGCATGTTCACGCTGTCCAGCGGAATCTCATCTGTAAAGCGTAAGTCAGTGTCGCCCAGCAGTCTACGATGGTAGTCAGCCAGAGACTTCCCTGCTAAGGCGGAATTACGTACGGCCACTAATTCTACGTCCGGGTGGTCAGAAAGGAGGTCAATCAGTGTGGCGCTGACTGAATTGTCCCCGCCCAGAATGGCAGCTTTAATCATATATCAGGTTATAAATGGTGTCTGTTGCTCCTAAGTTCTCAGCAAAGTATTCTGCTGCCTCAGCTCCGCGCTTACGGCGCAGTTCAGGGTCAGCGAATAACTCAGTAAGTATAACGTCCAGAGAGGACGCAGAGTTGTAAGATGCGGCTGATGAGCGTTTTACCAGTTCCACAGCCTCGCGGAATTTTGAGTACCGGGGGCCGAAGACCACCGGTACTCCATAGCCTACAGCCTCTGTTATGTTGTGTATGCCTGCACCGAGGCCTCCGCCTATCAGTGCTACGTCAGCATAACGGTAGAGGGATACAAGCAGTCCGAAACAGTCTACTATCAGGTATGAGGCCTCATCAGGTATCCGTCCGTCCTTACACTCAGATAACACGGCAGTGCGGTCAGAACCGAGCGTCTGACGCAGTTTTTCAATGCGCTGATTATCAAACTCATGCGGTGCTACTATGGCCTTGACCTCCGGATGAGCGTGAAGCCATGGGATGTAACAGTCTTCATCCGGCTGCCAGGAGCTGCCGGCTACCAGTAAAGGAGAGCCTCCCTTAAAACGCTCTATTTCAGGTAGATGCTGTGCTCCGGAAATTATGCGTTCCACACGGTCAAAGCGCGTGTCTCCGGCCACTGTTATCCGCTCAGCAGGTATGCCGGCTGAGCGCAGCAGGTTAACGGATGCTTCATCCTGAACCACCAAAGAGGTAAAGTATGACAGCACTTTCCTCATGAAGCCGCCATAGGGCTTGAAAAAAATCTGATTTTGACGGAAGTGCGCGCAAATCAGGTATGTGGGTACAGCGCGGCGGTGAAGCTCCTGAAGCATGTTGCCCCAAAACTCATATTTTACAAAAATGGCGCGCCGCGGACGTATGATATCTAAAAATTCACTTACGCGCTCTGGGGTGTCAGCGGGCAGGTATGCCACAGCGTCAGCCAGCTCATAATTACAGCGTACGTTATATCCTGAGGGAGAGAAGAATGTAACCAGTATCCGGTGTGAGGGGTCAGCAGCCTTAAGCCTCTCTATGATGGGACGCGCCTGCTCAAACTCACCCAGTGATGCCACATGAAACCAGCTGTCAAAGCCATACTGAGTGTCTTGAGGCACGCTGTCTCGCAGCATGCGCAGTGTCTCCCGGCGTCCGTGCAGCATCTGCGCAATTTTGTGTGAGAACGGTGCCGCAGCACGCGCTGCGACACCGTAAAGATGTATTCCCAGGTTATAGAGCGGGTTCATTCCTGGAGTTTAGGTTTCAGGCTTCCGGAGCCGGAATGGCTTCCACAGCGGCGTTAATGCGCCTGATGGTCTCTTCCTTGCCCAGAAGCTCAGTTATGTCAAACATGTGGGGGCCTTTGCACTCTCCCACCACAGCCAGGCGGAAAGCATTCATGACATTACCCATGTGGAGGCCGTTGTCTGTTATCCAGCCCAGTACCACCGGTTCAGCGGCGGCAGATGAGAAGTCATGGAGCGCGTTCAGTATCTGCGTGAGTTCCTTCATAATCTTAGGAGTTTCCACATTCCAGCGCTTTTTAATGTCCTTGGGGTTATACTCTGTGGGAGCTACAAAGAAGAAGCGTGTCTGGTCCCAGAGGTCCTCCACAAAGTTTATACGGCTCTTTACCATACCCACTACTGCAGACAGGAAGCTGTCTGTATATGCACTGTCGTCTATGCCGTGGCGGCGCAGTACAGGGCGGAACATTGCTGCCAGTTCGGCATCCGAGAGGTTCTGCAGGTAAGTGTGGTTAAACCACTTGCCTTTCTCGTATGCAAATTTTGCGCCTGACTTGGAGCAGTGGTCCAGAGAGAATTTCTCTATGAGCTCCTGCATGGACATCACCTCAGTATCATCACCGGGGTTCCAGCCCAGGAGTGCCAGGAAGTTAACTACAGCTTCAGGAAGGTATCCGTCCTCACGGTATCCGGCGGATATTGCGCCAGTCTTGGGGTCATGCCATTCAAGAGGGAACACCGGGAATCCCAGACGGTCACCGTCACGCTTGCTGAGCTTGCCTTTTCCGTCAGGCTTAAGCAGTAGAGGCAGATGAACAAACTCAGGTCTGGTATCAGCCCAGCCAAATGCCTCATACAGAAGCACGTGCAGCGGAGCTGAGGGCAGCCATTCCTCACCACGGATTACGTGTGATATTTTCATGAGGTGGTCATCAACGATGTTTGCCAGGTGGTATGTGGGCAGGTCATCAGCAGACTTGTACAGGACTTTGTCATCCAGGATGTCACTCTTTATGGTGACCGTTCCGCGGATGAGGTCATTAACCTGTACATCACGGCCCGGCTCTATGCGGAAGCGTACCACGTATTTTTCACCGGAGTCTATAAGTTTTTTTACTTCTTCAGGGGTGAGGGTCAGAGAGTTACGCATCTGCATGCGTGTGGAGGCGTCATACTGGAAATTAGGAATTTCAGCACGCTTGGCCTCCAGTTCCTCAGGAGTGTCAAATGCTATGTAAGCGCGGCCGGCGTCCAGGAGCATCTTCACGTGCTCGCGGTAAATATCGCGGCGCTCACTCTGCTTGTAAGGACCGTAAGGGCCGCCCTGGCGGACACCTTCATCTATGCCTATTCCCAGCCACGCAAGGGCTTCATTTATATAATCCTCTGCGCCGGGTACAAAACGCTGCGAGTCAGTGTCTTCAATGCGCAGAATCATTTCACCGCCGTTACGGCGAGCAAAGAGGTAGTTGTAGAGGGCGGTGCGGACACCACCTATGTGCAGAGGTCCGGTGGGCGACGGTGCAAAGCGCACGCGCACAGGACGGTTCTGAGTATTCTGTGACATGTTCATTTATTTTTTGAGGTATGACAGAACTCTGTCAAGTATGTTTTCCGGTGTGTAACCGAATTTCTGATCCAGAACTTTATAGGGGGCCGAGGCTCCAAAGCGTTCCATGCCATAAATCTCTCCGTCAAAGCCCTTTATCATGGTGAGAGTGACGGGGAGGCCGGCTGTGAGGCCAAACTGAGGCACTCCGGCGGGCAGTATGCTGTGGCGGTATTCTGCAGGCTGCTCATTAAAGAGTCCTATACAGGGCATGGAGACCACATCAGCCTTGATATCCTTTTCCCTGAGGCTCTGAGCCACGGTACAGAGCAGAGATACCTCGCTGCCGTTGGCCACCAGTGTTATGTCCGGGTCAGCGTTAGAAATCACCTTGTAACCGCCCTTGCGTGCGCCCTGAGCCTGCTCAAAGGCTGTGAGGCCATCTGCTACGGGGAGGTCCTGAAGGTCCTGACGTGAGAGCAGCAGGGCTGTGGGAGAGTGGCGGTTAACCATGGCTATCTCCCAGGCCACGGTGGTCTCAGCAGAGTCAGCGGGACGGAATACAAGCAGCGAGGGCTTGCCTGAGAAGTTCTTCATCTGCTCCAGCAGGCGCATCTGAGCCTCATGCTCTATGGGCTCATGGGTGGGACCGTCCTCACCTACGCGGAAAGCGTCATGTGACCACACGTAACGCACTGGAAGCTCCATGAGAGCAGCCATGCGTACGGCAGGCTTCATGTAATCAGAGAATACAAAGAAAGTGCCGCAGGCTGTTTCCATGCCTCCGTGAACGGCTATACCGTTCATAATCACGGCCATGGTGAGCTCTGAGACACCGGCGTGGAGGAAGGCTCCGCTGAAGTTGCCGTGTGTGAGAGCTCCTGTTTTCTTCAGGAATGCTTCCGTCTTATCACTGTTGGCCAGGTCAGCGGAAGACACTATCATGTTTTTTACTTTTTCACCCAGCACGCTGAGCACGTCAGCGCTGGCGGTGCGTGTGGCTACATTTGCCTTGTGCAGTATGGCGCTGTAGTCTATGGCGGGGACTTCACCGCGTATGAAGCTTTCAAGCTGAGCGGCTTTCTCAGGGTTTTCCTGAGCCCAGCGGGCGTGTGCGGCGCGGCGGTCAGCCACTATGCGGCGCAGCTCTGCAGCACGGTTCTCATAAAGTTCCTTTACTTCCTGACGTATAAGCCAGGGATTCTCCGGGTCACCGCCCAGATTGCGCACTGTTGCGGCGTAATCAGCACCGCTCTTGCTCAGGGGCTGCCCGTGGGTGCTGCATTTGCCTTCAAAGTTAGAGCCGTCAGCAGTGACGCAGCCTTTTCCCATTACGGTGCGGCCTATAATAAGACTGGGCTTTTCAGTCTGCGCAATGGCTTCTTCCAGGGCGGCGGATATCTGAGTGGGGTCATTACCGTCAATTTCTATCACATGCCAGTGCCATGCGCGGTACTTGGCTGCGTAATCCTCTGTGTCAACGGCGTCTACGTCAGTGGACAGCTGAACGCCGTTGCAGTCATAGAACATAATGAGGTTACCCAGTCCCAGATAACCGGCAATGCGTCCGGCGCCCTGAGAAATTTCTTCCTGGATGCCTCCGTCAGATATGAAGGCGTAAGTCTTGTGGGCAACAGTGTCTCCGAAGCGGGCCTGCAGGAAGCGCTCAGCAATGGCGGCGCCCACGGCCATGGCGTGTCCCTGGCCCAGGGGTCCCGAGGTGTTTTCCACACCACGGCTATAGTCAAGTTCCGGATGTCCCGGAGTAACAGAGCCCCACTGGCGGAACTCTTGCAGTTCTTCCACTGAATAATGGCCGCAGAGGGCCAGTACGCTGTACAGCATGGGTGACATGTGACCGGGGTCAAGGAAGAAGCGGTCACGCATGAACCATGTGGGGTCATCAGGGTCACGGACAATGTACTTGGCATACAGGGTGTTGATAAAGTCAGCACCGCCCATGGCGCCACCGGGGTGACCAGATTTTGCTTTTTCCACCATGGCTGCCGCCAGGATGCGGATGTTGTCAGCTGCAGAGTTCAGATTCATAAGTGAGAAGTAAGATTATATGAATAAGGTAAGTGTCAAATTTCTATTTCCTTGCCGTCTTCATACAGCGTTTCCTTCTGCTCAGGGAGCAGTGCTGAGGGCTTGCTAAGGAAGAGGGCGTATATGAGGAGATAAGCTATCAGGACCACCGGGAGCCAGAAGCTGGCCAGAACCGTGGACTGTTCAGCAATAAAGCTCTGTATCATGGGCAGGATGCCGCCACCGCATACCATTACCATGAACAGACCTGATGCAATGGCCGTGTAGCGTCCCAGTCCCTGAACAGAGAGGTTGTAGATGGCGCCCCACATTACTGAAGTGCAGAGGCCGCAGAGGATGAGGAAAATGGCGTTCAGGGGCACAGTGACATAGCTGAAAGAGAGTGTTGCGCTGCTGAAGCCTATGAAAGGCACAGCGCTCTCAGCCGTTGTAAGAGCCAAACATACAAGGATGATGGCGGTTACGGCCACAACAGAGAGCATTACGCGGCTGCTGACCTTGCTTCCAAGGACACCTCCCATGAGACGACCCACCAGCATCAGAAGCCAGTAAATACCCACAATAGTGCCTGCAATGGTGAGGGGCTCCAGCGCCGGGTCATCAGCCTTGACTATGGGGCTGCCTGAGAGGTACTGCAGTGTCATGTTGGCTATACCCACCTCAATGCCTACATAGCAAAAGATGGCTGCCAGACCAAAAGCGAAGTTGCGGTATTTCAGGGCACCTGCCACAGGGATATTTTCTTTTGCTTTATCAGTCCCAAAGTCCTTGACTTCAGGGAGCTTGCTGAAGTAGAGCACCACAAATGCCGCGGCAAAGATGCCCATGGCAAGATAGAACACCGGGTTTGCAGAGGCGATGGATGAAGCTGCTCCGCCCAGGAGGCCACCAACAATCACGGGAGCCAGTGTGGCGCCCAAAGAGTTAAAGGCACCGCCGAACTGTACCAGTGCATTTCCTTCCTTCTCATTTTTACCCAGCGAGTTAAGCATGGGGTTTACCACCGTGTTAAGCATACACATGGAGAAACCGGCTACAAAGGCACCTGTAAGATAGACAGCCAGCGCAGCGCTGTCAGAAGCCAGGAAGCCGGAAAGGTAAGTGATAAAGACGCCGGCAAAACCCACAGAGACGGCATAAAGAGCTGTCACGCGATATCCCTTACGCTCCAGAATCTTTCCGGCAGGGTAGCCCATAAAGGCGTAGGCAATGAAGTTAGCCAGTGTACCCAGCTGAGACATCACTACATTATCTCCCGTCATGCGCTTTATGACGTCACCCAGAGGATTCTGATAACCTGTAACAAAGGCTATCATGAAAAAGAGGGCAAACATTATAACAATGGGCAGCACGTAAGAGTGTTGCCGGGCGGAGGGAGAAGCTGTAGATGTCATGTTATCTTATAATTAGTTATATCAGTCCTGTCAGAGGAACAGCGTGAGTGGCTCCTATGTAAGCGCAAAGGTAATAAAATATTTTAAGATAGTGTGTTTATGAGAGCTGAACATTTTCATAAGGTGTAATGTTTAAATTATACAAAGCATGTATGATGTGAGTGAGGCCGGTATAAGGCTTATGGGATTTATATGGCTTATAAGACTTATAATTGGGGCTGCGATAAGAGACACATTATATATTATAGATAACTCATCCGTTATCACTATTTAATTCTAACATAAAACATAAATAAACATAAATAATATGATTAAGTCAATGTTAATAGCCGGTGCCGGTGGATTTGTAGGTACCTGCGGCCGTTATCTGGTTGGAAAATGGAGTGATGGAATGTGGCATGGTGCCTTCCCCATGGGAACATTCCTTGTAAATGTGATAGGCTGTTTTATCATAGGTCTGTTCTTTGGACTTCTTGAGAAAGCCCATGTGATGACGCCCGGAGAGAATGTTCTTCTTATAACCGGTTTTTGCGGTGGTTTCACCACCTTCTCATCATTTGCAGATGATATGTGGGTACTTGGTAACAAGGGTGACTGGGCAACATTTGCTCTTTACTTAGGTTTAAGCGTGGTATGCGGTGTTCTGCTGGTATGGGCAGGTCGTGCAATTATCCGCTGATTGGCATTTGTTAACACTAAATCAAATTTCTGTTAGGCTATTGCTTACGATTTTAAATAGTTAAAGCATAATTAACATAAAACATAAAGAATACGGGAGTTACAATGAAATTGTGACTCCTTTTTTTGTTAAAATCAGACAAAAAATGTTCTGATTTCTTTTTTTATTGCTAAAAAACATATATCTTTGCGCCTTGTGAGGGCGAATTGTGCCAAAAAGCGTCCTTATATGCAAGCTCTTAAATCAAAAAGACAACTATATTTTATTCACTTTATGTTCAATTAATTATTAGTATGAAAAAGCTGTTTCTATTACTTTTGGCAGTAATCGCAATCGGCATCAGTGCGTCGGCACAGACGCGCACCGTGCGTGGTACTGTCGTCGACGAGAACAACGAGGCTCTTGCAGGCGTATCAGTTGTTCCTGCCGGCACCAACAGTGGTACAAGTACTGACTTTGACGGAAACTTCACGCTGACAGTGGGGCCGAATGTCAAAGAGATTACTTTTAGCTATGTAGGCTATCAGCCTGTTACACTACCTGTCCGTGACAAGATGAATGTAACACTGAATCCTACCAATGAGCTTCTGAACACTCTGGTTGTTACCGGCTACGGTTCAGCGCGTAAGATGAGCTCAGTAGTAGGTTCTGTAGCTGTAGTAGGCGAGGCAACCTTTGAGAACGTGCCCACTCCTACCTTCATTGACGCTCTTCAGGGTCAGGTGGCAGGTCTGAACATTTTCTCAAACTCAGGTGACCCCTCAAGTACAGACAATACTATCAACGTACGTGGTCAGAACTCAATCAACATGGGTAACACTCCGCTGTACATCCTGGACGGCGCGCCCATTTCATCAGCTCTGTTCACTACACTGAATCCCTCTGATATCGAGAGTGTTACCGTGCTCAAGGACGCAGCATCAATGGCAATCTACGGCTCACGTGCAGCCAACGGTGTGATTGTGATCACCAGCAAGCGCGGCCGCTATGAGGAGCAGGCAAATGTTAACATCCGTGCCACTGTGGGCTGGTCAAACGCCGTGCAGGACAATGTTAAGATGATGAACTCCGCTCAGCTGATTGACCTTTGCAACAAGGCTAATTTTGCTCTTAACCCCGGTGCTATTGCAGCCTGGGAACAGTATGGCATCAGCACTGACTGGGTGAAGGAGACATTTGACGGACACGCTCCCACATACAACCTGGAAGGTACAGTAAGCGGTGGTGGCGAGAAGATGAATTACTACATCTCACTGAGCCACATGAAGCAGGACGGTATCATTGCACAGTCAAGCATGCGCCGTGAGACTCTGCGTTCATCAATCAACGGCCGTGTGAACAACTGGTTCCGTACCGGTCTGCAGCTGAACTTAGGTTACACTGACTATGAGACTAACAATGAGGCCGGTGCGACAGGTGTATATACTACTAACCCCATGGTGTTTGCCCGTAAGGCATTCCCTATGGACTCACCTTATTATTATACAGTTGAGACCCGTGAGGACGGTACAGAGTATCTGAACTACGGTGACAAGGCCATGTACATGCGCTGGTCAGGCCAGTGGAGCCCTGACTGGGTTAACGGAAACCGCTCAGTAAAGCGTAACCGTCTGACCATCAACGGTTCACTCTATGAGGAGGTTACTCCCATCACCGGTCTTGTACTGCGTGCTCAGCAGAGTGTTGACGCCTACGAAGTGCGTCTGAACAACCTTGGCTTCCCCAAGGACGCTTACTACTATACACCCTGGGGTACCCGTATTTCAACAGGTACACCTAATGACAACGGTATTGTAGAAGGTTACAACCAGCAGTCATTTACCCGTTACTATCAGTTCACTTACACCAATACAGCTGAATATTCATTCAATGTAGCTGACAAGCACGATATCTCAGTGCTGGTGGGTGAGGAATCACGTATAGAGAAGTCAAACGCTTTTGCCGTATTCTCAAGCGGTCAGAGCGATATCCGTCAGATGCTTCTGACTCAGGGTACAACAGTTGCTACTTCTGACCTGTCTCAGTCAATAGCGCAGGAGAGTGCAAACTCAATCTTCGGGCAGGCTCATTACTCATTTGATGACCGTTACTTCTTCAGCGCTACGATACGTCACGATGGCAGCTCACTGTTTGCCCCCGGAAACCGCTGGGCTACTTTCTACTCAGTGGGCGGTATGTGGAATGCCAAGAATGAGAAGTTCTTCCAGCCTCTGACATGGCTGAATGACCTGCGTGTACGTGTAAGCTACGGTACAACAGGTAACACTTCAATTGGCAACTATGCTTACTTTGGTCTTGTAGGTGCCTACACTAACCCCTATAACGGTGTCAGCGGTCTGGGTATAGCGCAGGCTTCAAATCCTGACCTTACCTGGGAGACTGTACGTAACTTTGACTTTGGTGTAAGCTTCCGTCTGTGGGACCGTATTTCAATGGAAGTGGATGCATACCGCAAGGAGACCATCAACATGCTGATGGATATTCCTTACTCATTCACCACCGGTTTCGCTGAAGGTTCAGGCAACATGGGTTCAATGAAGAACGTTGGTGTTGACGTTGACTTCCGTGCTGACATCTTCAAGAACCGTGACTGGTATGTAGGTGCACGTGTTAACTTCAACTATAACAAGAACCGCATCACTGAGCTGATTGACGGTCAGGACACCTACACCCTGGCAAACTACGGTCTTCAGTACAAGGTTGGCCATGCATACGGTGAATTCTATCAGGTACGCTATGCAGGTGTAGACCCCCAGGACGGTGCTCCCATGTGGTATGACGTAAACGGTAACATCACCAAGAACTACAATGAGGAACGTGACGCAGTGCTGATAGGCAAGAACCGTTACGCACCCTGGACCGGTGGCTTTGGTATTGATGCCCGCTGGAAAGGTCTGTCACTGCGCGTTGACTTCAACTGGGCAGCCAAGAAGTATATGATCAACAATGACCGTTACTTCATGGAGAATCCTGCATTCATAGGTCAGTTCAACCAGATGGATACAATGGCCAACATGTGGACAACCCCCGGCCAGATTACAGATATCCCCGGTGCTGATTACAGTATCCAGTTTGACGATCACCTGGTTGAGAACGCCTCATTCCTGCGTATGAAGACTCTGGGTATCAACTATCAATTCCCCAAGAGCATAACCTCTAAGTTAGGTCTTAACGGTCTGGCACTGAACTTTACCGGCCGCAACCTTCTGACCTTCACTAACTTCTCAGGTTATGACCCCGAACCCGGTATGAACCTGGTTTCATTCAATTACCCCAACACCCGTCAGTACGAATTCGGTATTGAGGTGAATTTCTAATAACCACGTTTACCAAAAGAAGAAAAGACAATGAAGAAGTTATATATAGCCATGGCGTCAGCCACAGTGCTGTTGGCGTCATGTAACATGGACCTGGCTCCCATAGGCTCACTGGATGACCAGAGCGCCGTAGAGACTGTGAATGACTGCGTGCGTTTCCAGGCCGGTTTCGGAGGCAATGTCCGCAGTATCTCACTTGGCGGCCTTGTGGGTTATCCTGAGTTTCAGGGTGATAATTTCCAGGCAGTACGCGCGCTGTACGGCAACAACCAGGGCCTTCTGTTTTCAGGTAACATAGTTTCCAGCAATGAAGATATTGAGGGTCAGTGGAGTGCGCTGTACTCATACATTGGCAATGCCAACTACTTTATCCCCAAGGCAAGTGCTCTTATTGATGATACAGAGAAATTCAGCGACTCAGAGATTCTTACCATCCGCCGTTCACGCGGTGTGGCATATTTCACACGTGCGCTGTGCTACTTCTACCTTCTGGAGCGTTTCTGTCCTCAGTATACTGACGGTAATGCGCAGCAGGAAGGTCTGGGCGCGCCCATAGTAACTGAATTTGACCCCACTTATGAGCGTGGCAAGTATCCTGCCCGCAGCAGCATGGCAGCTACAGTAAGTCTGATCCGCGAGGACCTTGCAGCAGCTTCAGCTGACCTTGCAGCTTACGAGGTATCAAATCCCTCAGTACTGGCAGCCGGTGCAGCTTATGCAAACACAGATATCTGTAAGGCTCTGGAGGCACGTCTGGCTCTGCTTATCAACGATAAGGCAACTGCAGCGGCAAAGGCTAAGGAGCTTATCAACTGCGGCCGCTATGAGCTGGCTAACGCTGAACAGTATCCCACTGTATGGCTGAATGACAACCCCTGCAAGGAGGTTCTCTATATGCCTGTTGTTAATAAGGCAGAGGCTGCCGGGGTAGGAGCTTACGGTACCAACTGGACTTCAGCTGACCGTCAGAAAGCATATTACGTGCCCACTCAGGCCACTCTGGCAAACTACGAAGCCGGTGACGTACGCTTCACCTCTTTCTTTGAGCAGAATGATATAGTGATAGGTGGTGGTAACTATGAGCTTTACTGCTTTGTAAAGTATCCCGGTAACCCCGCGCTGACCAGCGGCACTGTTTCAGGTGTTAACGCTCCCAAGGCTTTCCGTATCTCAGAAATGTACCTGATTCTTGCAGAGGCGGGCACAAATGCAGAGGGCAATGCAGCCCTGCAGGCCCTGCGTGAGGCCCGTATCCCCGGATATACCGGCAGCACATACAGTGACGCCCTCCTGCTGACAGAGGTTCAGAAGGAACGTAACCGTGAGCTGATAGGTGAAGGTTTCCGTCTGACTGACCTTCGCCGCTGGGGTCTGGGCTTTACCCGTGACAACACTACTACCGCACCTTACTTCCCCGCTAACTTCAACGAGCAGTTCACCGCAGACCAGAGTCTCTCTTATCCCGCCGGTGACTACCGTATGACCTGGCCTATCCCGTCATCTGAAATTGACGTTAATCCGCAGCTGAAGGGACAGCAGAACATCGGCTATTAATTAATTGAATCAATATCAGTCCCGCCGTTCATGGCGATGAGCCATGAACGCGGAGGCTGAAAGAGATTTGGATTAAGTAATGACGAGAATTGTAAATAAACAATCAGAATTACAAATCAAGACAATATGAAACTATTTAAATATTTCGCATTTGCCTTAGCCGGTGTGGCGTTTGCCGCATGTTCAGATGATACGCCGTCAATGAATACAGCGGACGGTGTTTCAGTGGAATTTGCGCGCGCAAGTATGGCTGTACCTGAAGGCAACAGCAGTCTGGTAAACGTGCCTATCAAGCTTAATGGCGAGGCCAACGGTGAAGTGAAAGTTGAAGTGGCTTTTGAAGGCTACGGAGCAAATCCTGCCGTACTGAACCAGGACGTGTTCATCACCAGCACTTCACTTATTATACCTGCCGGAGAGAGCACAGTTAATGTTGAGTTCTATGTAACCGACAATGAAATAGAGGAGAGCGTAGAGCGCGCTTTCTCACTGAGCATTGTTGATGCACAGGGTGCTGTAATTGGCACAAGCAGCAAGTGTGTTGTAACCCTGACTGATGATGACAAGCCCGTAGATTGGGTTTCATTGGGTATGGTCAAGTACACTGATCCCTTCCTGTGTGACATCTTCGGTTTTGACCGTGTAACATATGATGTTGAAATTCAGGAGAGCGGTGATACAGAAGGTCTTTACCGTCTGGTTGCTCCCTACGGTGCAGCGTTCCTGGCTGAGATGCAGAAGCAGGATCCCACTTTTGTTGAGGAAGATGTGAATATGGACGGTTACCTGATTATTGACGCTACAAATCCCGCTGCGGTACGCTGTCCCAGACAGAAGCTTGGCGTAAACTGGGGTCACGGTGATTTTGAGGTAATGTTCATGAGTACATACTATAATGAGCAGGGCAATGACTGGGATGTTATCGAGCAGGTAAAGCCTGAGTCATTCGGTATTCTCTCAAACGGTATTCTGACAATTGCAGAAAAGAATGCCATTACTGTAATGGATGATGGTGAATACTATGGTAACAGTAAGGGTGATACTCGTATGATAGTAATGCCCGGTACTGTATTAGGAGATTACAGCGCCCAGATAAACTATATGGGTACTTACATCAGCGCTGACAACAACCTGAGTATAGTAGTTTCATTTGACTTCGGCAAGGATGTGAAGGCTGCTTATGCAGGAGCAACACAGCATGATGTTACCGGTCTGATTTCTGATCTTGCACAGGGTAACGGTGTTGAGGTGAATATGGACAGCAAGACTGCCGTTATCCCTGTGGAAGGCCCGGGCGACTATGTAGTTGCTGTTGTAACTTACAGCACTTCCGCTGAGGAGAACGCACTGCTTGAAATCACTGTTACAGGTGGTGCCGCAGCTGAGGATACTTATGAGATGATAGGTTACGCTGACTATGTTGACGGCTTCTTCATCCCCGGCTTCGGAATTGACCCGTATGAATGGCCCTGGAGCGTTGAGGTTAAGCGTGATACCAAGGATCCGGTTAACTACCGTCTGATGGACCTGTATACAAGTGAAGATTGCCCCTTAGCACAGGAAGGCTTAAAGCCTGTTAATGTGGACTTCCAGATTTATGAAGCCGGTTCAGTGGTTATCCTGCCACAGTACTCAGGCTTTGAGCACCAGCAGCTTGGTGTAGCTTACATGTGTAACCCCGAAGGTTATTATGTAGTTAATGACGGCATTGACCCCAGTACTTCAAGTTCTTATATCAAGGAAGAGTTCCGCACTGTATTTGCTGACAATATCGTAACCATCAATCTGCCTATGTTTGCAAGCCAACAGTTCACCGGAGGTGAATTCAGCAACTGGAAGAATGTGGTAGCAGGTGAGATAATACTGCCTGAGGCATCAGCTGACGCACGTGTAAAGGCTAAGGCAAAACGTGGTATGCAGCTGCGTAGCCGTCTGGGAGCTATCTCTCAGGTTAACGCAAAGCGCAAGACTGCCCGTTTCACAGTAAACCGCAAGGCTGCTCTCAAGAAGTAAGATATTTCTTAAGAGACTGAAATAAGTTAGGGCCCGGTCAGACCAGAGTGGTTTGGCCGGGCTTTTTTGCGTGCTGGCTTATTTGGCTTATGCGTCTTATGCGTCTTATGCGTCTTATGCGTCTTATGCGTCTTATGCGTC
>CAMWLS010000011.1 GCA_947175205.1 uncultured Porphyromonadaceae bacterium
CTCTATTATACATCTATACCTCTTATAAAAATTATACGTCATATAAGAATTATACGTCATATGAGAATTATACATTGCCACTTGAGAATTATTACCCATGAATGAGCTCATCACTTACTCCCGCTGTTAAAACTCACACAGTGGCATTATTTTACGTTGCAAAGATAGCAAAAAATACCGTACCCCGTTATCCCTAAACGTCATAACCACACCATTTCATCCCCTAAAAAAATCACATCAATAAAAAGAGAGTGCATCAAAATGCAAAATGCAAATTTTGATGCACCCCCTTTAACGCCACAGATGACCTATTATGACACACCGCCGTTCGCGGCCTGACTTATAGGGTTGAACCATGGTTCAACCCTTCGCAGCATAATTTGTTGGGCTACCCCATGGTTCATCCTTTCGTGACATACTGACTATTCCTCAGCATTCTTTGCTGCATACTCTTTCAGCAGCTTATCCTGAATATCACCGGGAACAAGCTCATAGCCTGAGAAACTCATGCTGAAAGATGAACGGCCGCCCGTGATGGAGCTCAGAGCTGTTGAATAGCTTGACATTTCTTTCAGAGGCACCTTGGCCTGAATCTTCTCAAAACCGTTCTCGCTGGACATACCCATGATTATGGCACGACGACCCTGAAGGTCACTCATTACGTCACCCATTACATCCGCCGGAACCAGAACCTCCACGTCATAGACAGGCTCTAATACCTTGGGATTGGCATTGCGGAATGCCTCACTGAAAGCGTTACGTCCGGCCAGACGGAACGAAATTTCATTTGAATCCACCGGATGCATTTTCCCGTCATATATGCATACACGTACGTCACGGGCATAGGAGCCGGTCAGCGGACCCTGCTCCATACGGTCCATCAGTCCCTTTACAATTGCCGGAATGAAGCGTGAATCAATGGCGCCGCCAACAATACAGTTGCACACCACCAGTTTACCGCCCCATGACAGAGGAATCTCCTGAGTATCACGCACATTCATCTTGAACTCCTGATTTCCGAACTTATAAGTATCAGGTGCCGGCATACCCTCAGTGTAAGGTTCAACTAACAGATGAACTTCACCGAACTGGCCTGCTCCACCTGACTGCTTCTTGTGGCGGTAATCAGCACGCGCTGCCTTGGTAATGGTCTCACGATAAGGAATCTTCGGCTCCTCAAAGATGATAGGCAGCTTGTCATTATTCTCAACACGCCACTTGAGAGTTCTCAGGTGGAACTCACCCTGTCCTGAAAGGATGGTCTGTTTGAGTTCCTTGCTCTGCTCAACCTGCCATGTGGGGTCTTCCTCATGCATACGCGTCAGAATACCGCTCAGTTTCTCCGCATCGCTCTCGGTAACGGGGCGTACAGCTCTCTGATATTTGGGCGCCGGATACTTGATAAAGTCAAACTCTATCTCTACACCCTTCTCATCCAGCGTATTACCGGTGCGCACATCCTTCAGCTTGACTGTTGCGCCTATGTCTCCGGCCTCAAGCGTATCCACCTGAGTCTTTATCTGTCCGCAAACACAGTACAGCTGCGCCAGGCGCTCCTTGGTGCCGCGGGTAACGTTATCCAGGTCAGCACCGGCCTTCAGAGTACCGGACATAACCTTGAAATAGCTCACTTCACCAATATGCGGTTCCACAGTAGTCTTGAACATAAACACACTCAGAGGTCCGTTTGCATCAGGCTTAACCTCATTTCCTGCCGTATCCGCCGGAGCCGGCATTTCATCCACAAACGGAACCACATTACCCAGGAATTCCATCATACGGCGCACACCCATATCCTTGGCCGCGCTCACGCAGAATACCGGATATATTGAACGGTCTATCAGACCCTTACGGATACCCAGACGCAATTCATCCTCAGTCAGATGGTCCTCCTCAAAAAATTTCTCCATCAGTGTCTCATCATTCTCAGCAGCAGCCTCCACAAGAAGACGGTGAAGCTCATGAGCGCGCTCCTTCTCTTCCTCAGGTATTTCCTCTATCACAGGTACTCCGCCGTCAGGACCCCATGAATACTTCTTCATCAGAAGCACGTCTATCATGGAATTGAAACCGGGACCTGACGCCAGCGGATACTGTATTGCAACAATCTTGGGTCCGAAAATCTCACGCATCTGCTCTATGACATTCTCATAGTCAGCCTTCTCCCCATCAAGCTGATTAAGAGCAAAAATTACAGGCTTCTTAAGAGAGCTCGCAGTTCGGAATATATTCTGAGTTCCAACTTCAACGCCATACTGTCCGTTAACCACTATAACACCTGTGTCAGTTACATTCAGCGCCGTAATTGCGTTTCCAACAAAATCATCCGCTCCCGGACAATCTATCACATTAAGTTTCTTATTCAGGAACTCTGCATAGAAAACAGTTGAGAATACTGAATACCCATATTCCTTCTCCACTGGGAAATAGTCACTTACAGTATTTCCGGCCTCAACAGTGCCGCGACGTTTTATAACTCCACACTCGTAAAGCATAGCCTCAGCGAGTGTGGTTTTACCTGAGCCCTTGCTGCCAAGCAGGGAAATGTTCTTGATTTCGTTGGTCTTATAGACTTTCATGATATTAGGTATAGATGGTTAGTATTTTAGCTTAATCTTTGACAGTCACTTCTGACTCATCATGGTTTAGCGTTTGCAATTTCTGAATAATAAATGAAATATGCAAGCTCAAAAACATGTTCTGAAACATAATACCGTCACCCCACCCTCATAATTCTCAGCTGATAACTCACAACAGATAACCAATAGCTCCTAACTCTTAACCAAGCCTTATACTTCTCTCATACCTCTGACTTAGACCCCGGGTCTCCTCCTTTTCTTTTTTCAAAAAAAGGACTACCTTTGCAGCACAATTTAGCCAACAGAGATTACTTTCATGATAATTCGCAATACCCCCCCCATTTAAATAACAAATATCCGGAACGAATGTCAAATTACGAGCTATTTCGTATATTTGCAATGTTCTTGGTGCTAATGGTCCATTCTGATTTCTTCTTCTTAGGCTTTGAGTTCTCAGTTGCATCTGTCACTGCCAATCCTTCTGCTACATTCCTCCAGCTTGAAGTAGAAAGCCTGACCATAATAGCCGTAGACTGTTTTGTCTTACTATCTGGTTTCTTCGGCATCAGAACACGCTTCAGAAGCGTTTCAAACATCATGTTCCAGGTATTTTTTTGGCAGTTAACCATGACCACTTATGGATATTTAATTCACGGAATTACATTTTTAACTGCTTTAAAAAATATATTCTCTCTAACTGGAAATTGGTTCGTTGAATGTTATCTGATGCTTATGTTTGTAGCACCATTTCTAAATAATTATACTGAAAAAATCACGGAAAAGCAGCTACTAAAATTTATTATAACCTTCTACACCTTTCAGACTTTTTACGGATATATTTTAAGGGATTGGCCTTTTCTTGACAGATATTCATTGGTCTCTTTCATAGGCCTCTATCTCTTAGGTCGCTATATTAATCTATATGGCGGGGATAAACTTGTAAAGGTGAAAAGCTTCAGTCACGGATTCCTCAAATATTTTATTATCTCCACCATAGTAACCTTGTGCATCTGGGGACTTTTTATGCTTGGTAGAGAAGGAATGGGGTATTGGCTTTTACGTCGCAGCTATATGTATCTTTCTCCATTCGTGGTGTATTCGGCTGTGTGTCTCCTCAAGGCTTTCGGAAAGTTACAAATCAAGCCGTCACAACTGATAAACAAGATTGCCGCTTCTGCATTTGCAGTTTACCTTATACACATGCAGAGCTATGGAATACTCAAAAGCCTGTGCCAGTGGAATTTTCACACTTTCGGGCCATATCTGTATTGGCTGATTGATATCCTTACCATGGCTTGCATTTTCATTATATGCATCCTCATGGACCAGCTTCGTATTTGGGCTTGGAAACGCATCTGGCCACACTTGGAAAAACTTTGGCCTCACACCACTACACATCCGGATAACTCGGAAATCAAACCTCATACTTAAATCATGAGTTTCATGCAGTGACTTTGCGCCTTATACGTCGCGTAATTATCACATAGGCCCCCACCATCACAGCTCCGGTAAGCACCCATGAGAGCGGATAAACCGTCATCAGTACATCAAAACTATTGAACACGGGATTAACAGCATATACCCAAACAAGCCGCAGCACACATGTTCCGGCCAGAGTAATCACAGTGGGCGTCATGGAGTATCCCAAACCTCGCAGCACGGCGCCGGCAATCTCATATGAACACGCAACCCACTGGAACATTAGCACATACTCCAGGCGTACTGCAGCGTATGAAAGCACATTGGCATCCTTGCTGAAGATTCCGGCAAAGGTATCAGAACATGTGGCTATCAGCACATTACACACACCGCTACTGATTACACTCAGCACCATACTGATAATAAATATCCTCTGACAGCGTTTAAAAAGTCCCGCACCATAATTCTGCCCGGTGAAAGCCACTGCAGCCTGAGCAAAAGCACTGATTATGAAATAGCAGTAAAACTCATAATTCACCGCCACAGCAGCTCCCGCCACAGCACCGCTGCCATAGCCGTTAACAGCCGTCTGGATAAAAATATTGGCAAAAGAAAACACCATTCCCTGCAAGCCCGCCGGAATGCCAATATTCAAAATCTTACGTAACTCCGTCTTGTGAAAACGCATATGCCTCAGATGTAATCTATATGGCTCAGGCTCACGCCTTAGAAGCCGTACCATCAGCGCCGCGTTCACCGCATTAGCCACCACCGTGGCTATGGCCACACCCGCAACTGACATATCAAACTCTATGACCAGCAACAGATTGAGGAGAGTATTGACCACTCCGGACACCACAAGTATACAAAACGGACGCCGCGTGTCACCACGACTGCGCATTATTGCTGCCCCGAAATTATATATCATCATGAAAGGCATCCCAAGAAAGAAAATCTCCAGATATAGCGTTGCCAGCTCTATCACATCCTCCGGTGAGCCCATGGCCTCCAGAATAGGCCGGGCAAAACACACCCCTGCCACCATAAGTATTATGCCACTCACCAGCGCCAGCGCCGCTGCGGTACTGATACTTCTCCCTATTCCGCTCTCATCCCTGCGTCCAATGTAATTTGCCAGAACCACATTAACACCCATGGAGACACCTAAAAAAAGATTAATCAGAATACTTATTACCATGGTATTCCCACCCACGGCACCCAGCGCCTGAGCTGTGGAATAATGTCCTACCACCGCCACATCCACGGCATTAAAAGACTGCTGAAGCACACCTCCGGCAATCAGCGGCAGCGCAAACTTCATCATCTTGCCCATTATAGGGCCATGAGTCATATCTATGGTATTTGCAGCACTCATCGCAATCAGGTCAATATCATTCAGCCATAAAACCTAAACACAGCTTGTTCTAAGCGTCAGCACTTCACTAAACGCCCATATTTTCCATGCGTCAGCTTTCACTAAGCGCTAATATTTTCTATGCGTCAGCTTTCACTAAGCGCTAATATTTTCCATGCGTCAGCTTTAACTAAGCACCCATATTCTATCCGCGCTTCTTTTAATAGACTGTCCTCCTGGTTATAAGGCGCCACATTTAAAAGAAAAACGGACTGCGTTCACAGTCCGTTTCTGGGCTTGGCTTTGTAGCGAATTCGGGAATCGAACCCGAGTCTCCACCTTGAGAGGGTGGCGTGCTAGGCCACTACACTAAATCGCCTTGCTTTTTTGTACTGCAAAAATACAAACTCCGTACATATTAGCCAAATTTTTTCCTGCAAAAATTAGCCCTCTCTTTAAAAATACTCCATAAGCGCCAAATTCATAGCTCTTATTGCCACTCATCCCATACCTGCCAATATCTTTACACCTACTCTTCCATGCCCCTTGACGGCCACTTTACTCTCCATATCACTGCTCTTTCCACACCTCCCACAACACCCCGAAGCTCCTTGGCCCTCACAAACCACCATCACCCCAGAGAACAAATTTAAACACATTACATTTCTCCCGCGTTCTTAAATAAAAGAACATATATAACTACAAAAAACATGCAGGATATACTGATTTACGGAGGAATAGGCATAAATATTATTGGAGCTTTGGTCTTAATGGCATACGCCCTTAAATACACTTACGCCTTTCACGCCAACAGAGACAAACCCGTACAGACCACATCCCTGAAACATACATGGGCAAAAAAAAGAATCATCGGCATAGGCCTTATGATTTTAGGCACCATAATCCTCCTCCTGGGCACCTCCATCTAAAGAAATGATATAAACAAGCTACACCAGTTTGAGTAAAATGGGAGTCATAAGGTATATAAACTAAACGTAAAGCATAGGAATAAATTCTATCCAATCTGACAAACCTGATGTTCCAAGTTTAGGGTCAAGAAGTGCAGGCGGGTAAATCCAGTTACCAAATTCATCTCTAATAATAATCCCGCCATGAAGGCGCTTCGCTTTATTTTCAGGGTGCTGCATATAATTCCAAAGAGCGTTATGCTTAAACGGAGCCTCAGGGTCGCTATTTTCGGTTTTTGTGTCAAATAGAAAAATATCACCATTCTTCATTCGTATAATGAAGTCTACGTAAAATAGTGCTTTTTCGCCTTGTAAATTAGTATAGCCAATAGCGTAATGGGCTTTGCCCTGGTCGCCATTCTTATACCACCACTCAATCGCATTGCTCTGCGATTCAAGGAAAGCAGCAAAGGCATGTTCGGTGTCTGGTGCCACATTCTTCTCCATAAAAGGTAGCAATGCGTGGTCTTCAATTTGTGGTTGTTCGGTATATGTATCAATAGGATATGCACGTTCAGCCGGAACGCTCCAGTCATAATGTTTGAAAGCACGGCGTTTTGCCGCAGCCTGACGCAGTCGTATTTTTTCAGTGTATTTGTGAAGAGCTTTGGCGATAAGACGCTCAAACTTCGGGCGATTATGATGCACATTATCATTGGAAAGGATAATCTTCATCGCATCCCATTCATTTACCTCAAAGAGTTCTTCCATAATTTCTTTGAGCGCACCACCGAGAGTCCTAACGCTGCGCTGCTCGTAGTCGTTTCCGAGAAGTCGTTTGCATAAGGCAAGATACATCGCTGTCAGGTCAGCAACATTGTTGACGTATGAAGCCTTGCTCTTGACGATTTTTGTACCGACTTCACCGGTCATATCAAGGTCTTTTACAATGTCCGTACTTACGTTTCTGACATTGAAATTTATACCACGCTGATTGATAGCAGCCTGACGGTTGCGGTAGGTTTCGCTTGTAATATCTACTTCTTCTCCCGAAGAATCCGCATCACCGAAAAGCATATCCTCTGTAAAGAGCGACAACTGACCGTTTTCCAACCCCCACTCAGAGATAAACGTGTCTTTAAGAATTTTCTTAAAGTCCGTGCCGAGGCGGTTGCGGTCTGTTGAAAGTCTCTCGCTATACTCGGAGTCAAGCACAATGTTATTGATACCCTCCCGACGTTTAGCCATTATATTAGAAGCGAGATAATCCATATCGTCCTTGACGATATGGATTATATCTTTTGAGAGGTTGGTGTAAACGTAACCTTGATTCAGGCGTTGGTCGGTATAGTATTTTTGCTCCGGCATTCGGAGAATACGCCCGACAGTCTGAGCCGAGAACTGGAAACTCTCAATCTTTCGGAATATAAGCAGAACGGCTGCACGAGGGCAATCCCAGCCGAGGGCGATAGCCTGTTTGAACAGCAGTACCTCGGTCGGGTCATTCGGTCGGTCTATCATATCAAGGTTGTCGGTCTTTTCTCCCGACAGCCAAATTGCGAGTTTTCCGTTAGCGGTGTTAATTCCGTATGCATTGAGCGTGGCGATAATTTCGTCCTTGACTTTCGTATCGTCAGCGGTGAGGGTTTCACTTGTGTCGTTTGGAAGCTGAATAAGCAAAAGCGGATTTATGTCAACGCCAAGAACCTTATAGGCTTTGGCGAGTTCTTCGCGCTTTTGCATAGCGAGCCAAATCAGGTGCTGATTGAGTGAGCCGTGAGGGTCTTTGAAATCAAGAGCAGGATTAAGGACGATATTCTCCTTAATCATTTCTTCTTCAATGACCTTTTCGCGCGGTACATTTACTTGCTGCTCGCCGTTGGTCTGCGGAGTAGCCGACACACGTATTTCAACCTTTGGCTGAATAGTGGCGAGCACCTTTTCAGACTTTTTGGCGTTCTTACCGCCAAACATGTGTTCCTCGTCTATGACAAGCACTATAGGTATGCCGTTATCGTCTTGTGTGCGGCGAGTAATATCATACAGAGATGCCGAGTTTTCGGTATCGCGTACCATTAAATTCTTGTCTTTGTTAATACTCTCCCAGTTCACAAAGAGAATTTCGCCCGGCTTGATATAGCCGTCGGCGGAGTGGTCGAGTTCATCGTATATAACAGGACGCAGAGCGCAGTTTTCAGTAAAATAGTTCTTCATCTTGAAGTAGCTCTGCTCATGCAGTTTGTTTGGAGCAATCCAAATATAGGCTACTTCAGTGAACGGTGCATCGGGACGCTCGGCGAGTTCCTGATTGAGCCGCATAAGCATTTCCGATGCCATAACGGTCTTGCCGGAGCCAGTGGGCGACTTGAAAACGAGGGTGTGGCGGTTGTCGCGCAGACCGAGTAGGTCGATAGTCTTGTTTACCAGTTCATCGACTGCTTTTTGTTGGTAGCGTATTTGTTTCATTCGTCGCCTCGTTCTTTATTGGTTAATAAAGTGACTTCATCAATTACCTCTACATCGTCAGTGCCGAAGTCAAGGGTTGCTTGGGTTTCGGCGGCTTCGTGTTCTTTGCCTTGCAAAGCGACTGTGTCGATAGCAACAATTTCTTCCACGAGATCATCAACGAGGAATTTAGGCTTGCGTTTCGGCAGCACTTTTTGATAAGCGTCGTAGATGGCTTGTGGAAGGGCGCAGAGTGTTACGCGGTCAGCCACTTCTGCAAATTCATCATTATAGGCATAACTGCCGTGTGAGAAAACATACACCTTGATTTTCTCGCCCTCCGGCATTGTCTTGATAATGTCGGCAATGAACGGTATTGCCTGTTCCTCGTAGATAACAAGCATCTGCTGACCGTTATTCTCGACATTCCGTGCCAATGAGTGGGAAGCCGAAGCTTGCTTCCGGCTTGCCCGAGTGCAGCCGGAATCGTGCGAAGCAAAATAGCGGGCATACCTCGGATTCATCTTTCTGCCTCCAAACGGAGCCTCGGTGTAAAGGTCATTCTTTATGCAGAGAAGCCCGGTTGAAGCCTGAACGAGTTCGCGCATATTTTTAACAGAGCGTTCACGCGGTAAAAATTCAGTGCGATAGTAGCGGAGATTGTTGTCGGTAAGTCCTGCAACTTCTTCTCCGTTTGGTTTCGCATAGCCCTTAATCACTCGTTTATTTCTCTCGTAAGTTACGTTCTCGCAAATTCCGTTTTCGTTATTGGTGCAGAGAATACAGGTACGTGTTCCTCCGTCCTCCGCATTAAGTTGCATTACTGCGTGGAGTGTTGTGCCAGAACCTGCGAAAAAGTCAAGAATTATATCTGACTTATCAGAAGCAAAATCAATAATTCTTGAAAGAACTGTTTGCGGTTTGGGATTATCAAATCGTTTTTCGCCTCCGAAAATATCAGCGAGAGCTTTTGTGGTTCCTCTATTGTCCTCATAAATTAAAGTACGAAGATATTCCATTGAGGTCTCAATCCTCTTTTTAACATGAGGTTGAATATTATGATCCTTCCCCCACTCAATTTCGCCTTGCCTATCATATGCGAGGAATGTTTCTTCAGGCCATCGCCACCCGTTGGCAGGTTTCGGGCATGGCAAATTAGTTAAAGGGTGAAATATATCATAAGTATACCCCCCTGGGTGCGGGTTTGATGAATTACCGGAGCTGCTATATACACCTTTTTCGTCAATATTATTATAATGAGCGACTTGTGGTAGTAATTCTTTATTCGCTTTTATCCACTTGCGAAGTTGTTTTTGTGCTTCATCAAGGCTAATATCTTTTGAAAGTAATTCTTTTCCAATAGAGATAAGAAGTTTTGCCGCTTGACTTTGCCTCTGCCAATTTCCTTGCAATGCTTTACTGCTGCAATAACAAAGCATATACTCATGCTCTATGTTGATTTGCGATGGATTATTGTCAGTAGCAGTTTTCAGAATGAGTTGACCTAAAAAGTTGGATTCACCAAATATTTCATCGCATAACAACTTCAGGTCTGCCTGTTCATTATCATCAATAGAGAGAAAGATGACTCCTTTGGGAGATAAAAGACCGTGAGCAATAGATAATCGTTTAGCCATAAACGAAATCCATTTAGAATGTCTAAACGAGTCTTCCCTGTCTATAAAAGTGTCGTTATAGACAAAATCTTTTTTCCCTGTATTATATGGGGGATCTATATAGATAACATCTATTCTGCCAGCGTGTGTGTAGGATAACTCAGTAAGCGCAGCAAGATTATCACCCTCGATTATGAGGTGATTAGGAGCTTCGGGGTTGTCAGAGATTATCGGGTGGACTTTTTCATCATTGCGCTCAACGAGTACAGGCAAGTCTTCCCGAAGTCGTTCCTCGATGTCTTCGGGTTTATCCTCCCATACAAGCCCATACTTCTTATGTCCTCGAATGAGTTCAAGCAACGCGGTTTTTTCCTCGTTACTCAATCCCTCAAGGGCTTGAATTTTACGGCCAAGATTTGTTTTGTCCATGGTACCAGTGAGAGTTTAAAACTCACTTGAACAAATGCCGCCAATACCCCTGAGCGACAGAGTTAATACTAAAAGGGTGGGTATCTGTACCATTGCTCCCATTCGCACATCTCGGAGGTACCAATTCCTTAACCAGTGAATGAGTGTTACAGATACCCACGCCGATATGAATTATACCCCAAACTCATTCCATGCCTAATGGCACGAAATGAGCCCGGATAGGTAAATACATACCCGTGAGCGCTTATAACTTCTTCCTTCTTGACTGGTTTTTAAATGCTGGTACACTTTAGATGTGCCAAGAACTGAAGCGCAGTAAACGCCTTTATATTTAAATATCTCTGTATTAGCCTACTACAATTGAAAGCATATTGAGAGTCACTACAAAATTACTCAAAATAACTAATAATAACTAACAATAATCAATAAAAAATAATTATTACTAATTATGGAATGGCCTTCTGCATGTAGAATACATGGTACACCAACATTGCAGCTTCAACGCAGCTTGTATAGAACGCAGCTTGTATACAATATTGTGAGTGGAAATGCGTTTTTATATAGTATGCAAAGAGCATATTTTGTATTTTTGCAATGTTGAATAATGAGTTTCCAAAAACATAAAAATATTTTAGGGGCTGCGGTTCTTGCCGGAGTGGTATTTTTCTGCCATTCAGCTGCTAAGGCTGACAGTTCTCCTGCGTATAACTTTCTGAATGTCACATCTTCCGCAAAGATTTACGGTCTGGGCGGCATGAACATCTCTCTTATTGATGATGACTTCATGACCACAGAGCAGAACCCGGCGCTCCTCGGTCCGGAGTTTAATAACAATATAGGTCTGGACTATATGCACTATATTGGAGGGAGTAATTTTGCCGGATTGCGTTACGCCCATGCCGCAGGAGAGCGCGGAGCCTGGGCCGTGGGACTGCGATACTTTGGGTATGGCTCCATGAAGGAGGCTGATGAGATGGGAAATGTTTACGGTACTTTCTCTCCGTCTGACGTTTCCTTTAACGCCTCTTATGCCCATGACTTCACTGATAGGCTTCGCGGTGGTATAACTTTAAAATTTTTATACAGTAATTACGCGGAGTACAGCGCTTTTGCCCTTGCCACTGACCTGGGATTCAATTATTATGATCCGGACCGTGACCTGTCTCTTTCATTTGTGGCGGCAAATCTGGGCGGTCAGATAAAGCGTTTTAACGAGAGTTATGACCGTCTGCCCATAGACGTGCGTCTGGGTTGGTCTCAGAGCTTTGGCACCTTCCCGGTCCGTTTCTCCATCACGGCATGGAATCTGACCCGCTGGCACCTTCCTTACACTGACCCCGGTGACGGCACTGAAATGAACCCTCCCGTGCTTAAGGACTCTTTCTCCTCTAACCTGTTCAGGCATCTCATTTTTGGCGCTGACCTTATAGCTAATCCCAATTACTTTATAAGTCTGGGCTACAATTACAAGATGCGCACTGACATGAGCACTTACTCACGCAGTTTCCTGTCCGGATGGACGCTGGGCGGCGGCTTCAGGCTCAGGGGCTTTGGCGTAAGCCTGGCTCTGGCACAGCCTCACAAAAGCGCCACCACACTGATGTTTAACCTCTCTTGCAACCTTAGCGAATTCATAAACTGAAATGGATAATACAACTCCCCGCATCATAATAGCCGTGGACGGCTACTCATCGTCAGGAAAAAGCACCATGGCACGCGCACTGGCCGCACGTCTGGGTTACCGCTACATTGACTCAGGAGCCATGTACCGTGCTGTGACACTTTACGCCCTTGAACACGGCTTCATAGCTGCTGTCGGCACAGTGGACACCGCAGCGCTCATAGCGGCACTACCTGAAATAAAGATAGATTTCATACCCACTTCTTCAGGCGTACAGCACACGCTGCTTAACGGCCGTGACGTGGAAGAAGAAATCAGAGACCTCCCCGTTTCTGAGAACGTCAGCACCATAGCCGCCATACCGGAAATACGCCACGCCCTGGTAAAGATGCAGCAGGCATTTGGGAAGAGCAGAGGCATAGTGATGGACGGTCGTGACATAGGCACCACCGTATTCCCTGAAGCTGAGCTTAAGATTTTTGTAAACGCGCCGGCCGAGACACGTGCCCGCAGACGTCTGGCTGAAATGACTGCCGCCGGGCTCAAGGTGACATACGAGGAAATTCTGGATAATATCCGGCACCGGGACCATATAGACGAGACTCGCAGCGAGAGTCCGCTGCGCCGCGCTTCAGACGCCATAGACCTGGATAATTCCAATATGACTCATCAGCAGCAGGACCTGTGGCTTATGGAGCAGGTAAACCAGACTCTTGAAAAAATTAAGGAAGGCGGACATGCGCAGGGTTGAGATTGACCCGGGTTCAGGTTTCTGTTTCGGTGTGGTAACCGCAATAGAGAAAGCTGAGGCGCAGCTTAGTGAGCACGGCTCACTGTACTGTCTGGGTGACATAGTGCATAATAATGATGAGGTGGAGCGCCTGCGCAAGCGCGGCCTCACCACCATTTCACATCACCAGATGGCTCAGCTGCATGACACTTCAGTTCTTCTGCGCGCCCATGGTGAACCCCCGGAGACATATAAGCTGGCCAAGGAGAATAACATACGCATTATAGACGCCACCTGCCCCGTGGTGCTCAAGCTGCAGCAACGCATTAAGGTCAGCTGTGCTGACAGCCGCAAGCCTCAGATTGTGATATACGGTCAGAACGGACACGCTGAGGTAAACGGTCTTGTGGGTCAGACAGCGGGCCAGGCCATTGTGGTGGAAGGACCGGCAGACCTTGACAAGATAGATTACGGCCGTGATGTTACTCTTTACTCCCAGACTACAAAATCACTTGAGGGCTTCCAGGCCATTGCGGGACTGATTAAGGAGCGTATGAAGGAGGGAGCTCACTTTGAATATTTTGACACCATTTGCCGCCGTGTCAGTAACCGTGTGGAGCACCTCAGACGTTTTGCGCAGGAGCATGACGTGGTCCTTTTTGTGGCCGGCACCAAGAGCAGTAACGGAAAGATTCTTTTCAATCACTGTCACAGCGCCAACCCCAATACTTATCTCATACCCAATGCCACACATCTTAACCCCGAGTGGCTGACGGGCGCGGAAACCATAGGTATCTGCGGGGCCACCTCCACGCCGCGCTGGCTGATGGAGCAGGTACGGGATGCGGTCCTCAAAGTGGAAGAATCATGATGGACAGTTTCATTGCCGTGGATGTGGAGACTGCAAACTTCAATCCCTCCAGCATATGTGCCATTGGGGCTGCAAAGGTGGAGAACGGTATCATCACTGATACCCGTTATACCCTTGTCAATCCTGAGCCGGGATGGTTTGCGAGACGCTGCGTGGCCGTACACGGTCTTACCGAGGATGACACATGGGATGCCCCGTCTTTCGGCACTGTTTGGAAAGAGTGGCAGCCGTGGCTTAAAGGGTTCACACTCGTGGCTCACAATGCCGCTTTTGACAGCAAGTGCATAAGTGAGGCTTGTCGCATTTATCAGCTTGAGCCTCCTGAGCCTTTCAGATGTACCCTGCGCGCCGCACGCCTGAATATTCCGCGTATGGTTCTTCCCTCCAAATCACTGGACAGCCTGTGTGACTTTTTCGGCATAAGACTGGAACATCATCATAACGCCCTGGATGACGCTGTGGCATGCGCGCAGTTAGGGATAATACTTTTTAACCAATGATGAAATTATCATTCAGAAATTTACTGTACGCCGCTGGCATGACAGTGGTCCTTTGCGGCTGTGGAAACAAGCCTGTGCAAGCTGTGGAAGAAGTGAGTCCGGAGACAGCCCGCGCAGCTGAAACAGGAGCGCGTCACGGTAAGCGGGCCGCCGAATTACCTCCGGAAAGTTATGAACGTGAAGAGGCACTTCTGGACATAAAGGCGCGCGAGAGCCATCTTCGTGCAGCCGGATTAAATTCTGCCGCTGACGCTTACATAAAAGCCGCCAGAGAAGCTTATCAGAGTACTGAAGTCTCTGAGAACGAGTAAAATCCCCTCCGATCTGTGTGACTCGCACACGGGTCGTGGCCAGCGTAGCTGAGACAAGGTGTCTGCAGGCGGGGATGCTTTTAAGCCATGAAGATACTTTAAGGATATGAAATACTTTTAAGCCCGGCAAGCGTTATAAATAAAGGATTGTCTGAGGATGTCCTGACATAACTGACTGAAAACATAAGATTATGATAATTAACACCGCACGTTTTGTAATTTCCAGCCCTACCCCGGAGAAGGCTCCCAAGGAGCTGAGGCACGAGTATGCGTTCATTGGCCGTTCCAATGTGGGAAAATCTTCACTGATAAACATGCTCACCGGTCGCAAGGACCTGGCCATGACTTCATCAACACCCGGAAAGACCATGCTCATAAATCATTTCCTGATTAATGACAGCTGGTATATAGTGGACCTCCCCGGCTACGGATATGCGCGCCGCAGCAAGGATGCCCGTAAAGACCTGGCGAAGATGATTAAGGACTATATTCTGAACCGTGAGCAGATGACTAACCTGTTTGTGCTGATAGACAGCCGTCATGCTCCCCAGAAGATAGACCTTGAGTTTATGGAGTGGCTGGGTGAGAACGGTGTGCCATTCAGCATAGTATTCACAAAACTGGATAAGCTCACTCCGGCTGCCGGGAAGAAGAGCATAGCTGCTTACTGTGAGGAGCTTCTGGAACGCTGGGAGGAACTCCCGCCCATTTTCCGCACCTCCAGCGAGGACCGCCGCGGACGCGATGCCATTCTGAATTATATTGAAGAGATGAACCGCCTGCCCCTCTGGCCACAGACCCAGACTGAGAGAACTGATGAAAATTAAACTGGTAAGCGTGGGTAAGCCGCGCCGCAGTGAGCTGCTGTCGCTGACTGAGGATTTTTTCAAGCGTATACCCCACTACATGCCTTTTGAGGCTGTGGTGATTCCTGACGTAAAGGCAGGGCGTAACGCATCTGAGGCGGAAATCAAAAGGCGTGAGGGTGAGCTCATTCTGGCTCAGGCTGGAGGCGGTGACCGTCTGGTTCTGATGGATGAGCGCGGCCGTGAATTTACATCACGTGAGTTTGCGGCGTGGATAGAACGGCACAGCATAAGCGTTCCCGGAAGTCTTATTATTGTCATCGGCGGCCCTTACGGCTTTTCTGAGGCTGTGTATGCCCGCGCGGATGAAAAGATATCACTCTCGCGTATGACCCTTACCCATGAGATGGCACGGCTTTTTGCGGCAGAACAGCTCTACAGGGCCATGACCATACTGCGCGGTGAGCCGTACCATCATGATTAGTGCCCCGTACACCCGTATTTGCGCTGACCAGGGAACAGGAACTAAGGAATATAAATCAGGCGTTGTGAAGCGAGCGGGCACGTTCCAGCGAGTCAGGCTTGCCCACATCACACCACACATGACCAGTGTGGGGCACATGACCGCAGATGATGCGGTCAGTGCAGCTGTCCACATAAAAATCCATTATAGAGAATTTGTGTATGCCTTCTGCGTCAGTTTCTCCCGTGATTTTTTCATTATAGCTTGCTAACAGCTGAAATATAGCAGGGGATATCACATGTACTCCTGCAAATGCCAGCAAGGCGTATTCCGGCGGAATTTCCCTGAGCGAGTCAGGGCGTAGCGCTCCGGTGGTGACATTGGTCCATCCGCGCATGCGCATATCTGCGTCAAAGGCCAACAGGCGCTGAGTGTTACGCACACTTACGGCCAGGGTTGCCAGAGCACGGCGGGCGTCATTATGCGCGTGCATGAGTTCAGGCAGGTCAATATCCGTATATATATCAGCATTATGAATGAGCACCGGGCTGTCCTCTCCTAAGAGCCGCGCAGCTTTCAGAAGGCCGCCTCCAGTGTCCAGGAGCATGTCAGACTCATCACTTATTTTAACCGGTACAGGCCATGCGCGCGAGTCTAAAAAAGAAATAATCTGGGATGCAAAGTGATGCACGTTCACCACAATCTCCGTGGCACCTGCCGCTATCAGCCGCTCCATCACATGTTCAAGCATGGGGCGACCGCCTACTTCCACCAGCGCCTTGGGGTGAAAATCTGTAAAAGGCTTTAGTCTGGTTCCCAGACCTGCTGCAAAGACAAGGGCTTTCATCAGCGGGGTAAGAAGGTCTGCTCTATGTTCTGTTCACGGTGCACCAGTTCCACCTTCACATTAAATTTCTTATGCAGATGCTCCGCGGTGTGCTGGGCGCAGTAGACAGAGCGGTGCTGGCCGCCGGTACATCCGTAGCAAATCATAAGATTGGTGAACCCGCGTTCCATGTACCTGGCCACAGAAGCATCAGTGAGGGCGTAACAGTGCTCCAAGAAAGTGAGAATCTCACCGTCATCCTCCAGAAACTTTATCACCTGTTCATCAAGCCCGGTAAAGGGCTTGTAGCGGTCATATTTACCGGGGTTATTCACCGCGCGGCAGTCAAAGACATAGCCGCCGCCATTGCCGGAGGTGTCATTAGGGATGCCTTTTTTGAAGGCAAAACTCATGACCCGGACGGTGAGCCTGCGGCTCTCAAGGTCTGTGCTGAACTGTTTCAGATTAACCAGCTTGCGCAGGACCTCAGTCAGATACGGATATTCCGGATAAGGCTTATCCAGCAGCTGACGCAGATTCTCAACCGCAAAAGGTACGCTCTGCATGAAATGAGGCTTCTTCTCAAAGTAGCCTCTGAAGCCGTAAGCGCCCAGCACCTGAAGTGTGCGGAAAAGGACAAAATGACGCAGCTGCTCTCTGAAGTATTCCTCATCAATGGGCTGATAGCGGCGCAGAGAGTCTATGTATTCCTTAATCAACTCATTACGGAGATTGGTGGGGAAATTTGCCTTTGCCTGCCACAGGAAGCTGGCCACGTCATAATAAAACGGTCCTTTGCGGCCACCCTGGAAGTCAATGAGCCAGGGCTGCCCGTCTTTAATCATCACGTTGCGTGACTGGAAATCACGATACATGAATGTTCCAGACTGCGAACGCATGAGCACATCAGCCATTTTCTGGAAATCATCCTCCAGACGGTCTTCCTGGAATTCAAGTCCGGTAGCCTTCAGGAAACAGTACTTAAAATAATTGAGATCCCACATTATACTGCGGACGTCAAACTGTGACGAGGGATAACAGACACTGAAATCCAGCCCCACAGCGCCGTTAAACTGAACGTCCGGAAGGAGCCTGATGGTTTTCACCAGCAGGTCTTTTTCTTCTGTGGAGAATGAACGTGTCTTGCGTCCTTTTTCTATTTCCTGAAACAGCAGCCTGTCACCGAGGTCTGTCTGAAGATAAGACATCATATCATCAGATACCGCCAGAACTTCCGGCACGGGAAGATTACGTCCAGCAAAATGTCTGGCCATGTAAATGAAGGCCTCATTTTCTTCACGTGAAGTACCGGTTACCCCTATAACTGAAGGATTTCCATGGAGGCGGTAATAACGGCGGTTAGAGCCGGATGAGGGGAGCTCTTCAATTCTTTCAGGCTCTGAGCCGGTCAGGCGGCGATATAAGTCAGCAAGTATGTTCATGTGGGGAATATGGAAAAATATGAAAGAATCAGTTACCCATTTCAGACAGGAATTTAATGCGCATCAGGCGCACTTCCTCTTCTGTGTAATCGGGGCAGAGTTCAGCGTATGCTTCCTTAAGGTCATCACTTTCACTTTCCTTGAAGTAATCATAAACTTCCTGCTGGTCAGCGGGGTCCATAATCTCATCCAGGAAATATGAAATATTGATGCGTGTTCCGGCATTGACAATGGCCTCAATCTCATCCAGCAGCTGGGAGAATTCAATACCCTGAGATGCAACCAGTTCAGTGAGGTCAATCTTACGGTCAATGGCCTGAATAATCTGAATCTTGAGCTTGCTCTTATTGGCCACGCTACGGACGCGTAAATCTTCCGGGCGCTCTATCTCATTATCATCAACATATTTCTTAATGATTTTCACAAATTCCTCACCATACCGCTTGGCTTTTCCGGCACCCACGCCGGGGATGTTCTGAAGTTCTTCCAGAGAAATGGGGTAAGTGGTGGCCATGGCTTCAAGAGAGGGGTCCTGGAAAATCACATAAGGAGGCAGTCCCAGCTGTGTGGCAATCTGCTTGCGCAGAGCCACCAGAATGGCGTACATCTCAGGGTCAGCTGCGCCTGAAACTGATGAGTTTATGTTAATGACTTCCTCATCCTCATCAAACTCATTGTCAAGGGCTACCTTGAATGATGTAGGTTTCTTCAGGAAAGCCTTACCGGCGGGAGTGACGTGCAGGATACCATAGTTTTCAATATCACTGCTAAGGTACCCGTTCAGTATGGCCTGACGGAGGACGGTACGGAGCACGCGGGCATCAGTACCCTGCACACATCCGAATACTTCAAGATCATCATGGTGGTAAGAGCTGACATCAGCAGTGGCTTTACCCACCATTACATCTATAATATGGTCTGCTTTAAATTTTTCTTTCAGCGCACTGATGGTTTCAATCAGTGCCAGAAGTTCATCTTTTGCTTCCACTTTTTTCTTAGGGTTAACACAGTTGTCACAGTTCTCACAGTTATGGGGAGCATATTCCTCACCGAAATAATGCAGCAGCGACTTACGGCGGCATACTGAAGATTCAGCATAGGCGGCTGTCTCCATCAGAAGCTGCCGTCCAATTTCCTGCTCACTCACGGGTTTACCCTGCATGAATTTCTCCATCTTCTGGAGATCCTTGTATGAGTAAAAAGTGAGGCAATGTCCTTCTCCGCCATCACGTCCGGCACGTCCTGTTTCCTGGTAATATCCTTCCAGGGATTTGGGCATGTCATAATGAACCACAAATCTGACATCCGGCTTGTCTATTCCCATGCCGAAGGCAATGGTTGCCACTATGACATCCACCTTCTCATGGAGGAAGGCATCCTGGTTTGCGGAGCGGGTGGCAGGGTCCATACCCGCATGGTAAGGCAGTGCGCGGATATTGTTTATCTGCAGGAGTGTTGCCAGCTCTTCCACGCTTTTGCGGCTCAGGCAATATATGATTCCTGATTTTCCGGCATGCTGTTTCACAAAACGTATCACTTCCTTGTCCACATTCTTGCTTTTGGGGCGCACCTCATAAAAGAGGTTCTCACGGTTAAAGGAAGACTTGAAGACGCGTGCATCAGTCATGCCCAGATTTTTCTGTATGTCATGCTGTACCTTGGGAGTGGCCGTGGCAGTAAGGGCAATAACAGGACGGCTGCCTATTTCGTTAACAATGGGGCGTATACGGCGATATTCCGGGCGGAAGTCATGGCCCCACTCAGAAATACAGTGTGCCTCATCAATGGCATAAAACGAGATGGGAACTGTCTTAAGAAATTCAATATTTTCTTCTTTTGTAAGAGATTCCGGTGCCACATACAGGAGCTTGGTACGGCCGGAAATTATGTCAGCCTTCACCTGTTCTATGGCAGTACGGGTAAGTGATGAATTCAGGAAATGAGCCACATTATCATTCTCACTGAAGTTACGCATGGCGTCCACCTGGTTTTTCATAAGTGCAATGAGGGGGGATACCACAATTGCGGTACCCTCACTGAGCAAGGCCGGCAGCTGGTAACAAAGTGATTTGCCGCCGCCGGTGGGCATGAGCACAAAGGTGTCATGTCCTTCAAGAAGAGAGGTCATAATGGCTTCCTGATTTCCTTTAAACTTATCAAATCCGAAGTGGTATTTCAGGCCTTCTTCCAGACCCGGGAATGTTTTGCTCATGCGGTAATTAATGAGGAGAAAGAGATTAAAATGAGTAAGAGAGGGAAGTGAGAATACGGGCTTCAGATGTTACACCATACCCTGACGGAGGTGTGATTTTTCAATCTGTTTCTGAACGAAATCTCTTGTTATGATAATTTTTTTATTTTCACCGGAGGGGGCATCATACATGGCATCAATCATGATGCTTTCCACAATGGAACGCAATCCGCGTGCTCCGAGCTTGAACTCCACTGCTTTATCCACAATGAAATCCAGGGCGTCATCATCAAAGACCAGATCAACGCCATCCAGTGCAAAAAGCTTCTGATACTGGCGTGTAAGGGCGTTCTTGGGCTCTGTGAGGACGCGGCGGAGGGCATCGCGGTCCAGTGGCTCCAGATGTGTAATAACGGGCAGACGGCCTATTATTTCAGGAATGAGACCGAATGATTTGAGGTCCTGAGGGGCAACGTAGTTCATGAAGTTCTCAGCATCAACGCGCTTGTTGTCAGAACCGAAACCCACAACGCGGGAATTGAGTCTGTGGGCCACTTTTTCTTCAATTCCGTCAAAGGCGCCACCGCATATAAAGAGGATGTTGCGGGTGTCCACAGGTATCATACGCTGTTCCGGATGCTTGCGGCCGCCCTGCGGGGGCACGTTAACCACAGATCCTTCAAGGAGCTTGAGCAGGCCCTGCTGAACGCCTTCGCCACTGACGTCACGTGTGATGGAAGGATTGTCACCCTTGCGGGCTATCTTATCAATCTCATCAATGAAGACTATACCGCGCTCCGCTTTCTCCACATCATAGTCAGCAGCCTGCAGCAGACGTGTGAGAAGGCTTTCTATATCCTCACCCACATAGCCTGCCTGTGTGAGCACGGTGGCATCAACAATGGTGAAGGGGACATCAAGCAGGCGGGCAATGGACTTGGCCAGCAGGGTTTTACCTGTGCCGGTGGGTCCCACCATAATGATGTTGCTTTTTTCTATCTCCACATCATCATCAGTGTCAGGCTGGGCCAGACGCTTGTAGTGGTTATAAACTGCCACGGACAGGAATTTCTTGGCATCCTCCTGCCCTATTACGTAGCGGTCCAGGAATTCCTTTATTTCCTTGGGCTTGGGTATTTTTCCGGTGAATGGAGCCTTTGCCTTACGGGTTTTTCTCCCGGCGCTGTCAAGGGTCTCCGGGCCTTTCTTAGCCTTAGGCAGGGGCTCTCCGCGCATTTCAGCCAGCATCTGTGCCGCGGCTGTTATACAGTCAGTACAAATAGCGCTTCTGCCATCAGGCGCTGGGAGAAGTCCTTCAACTTCCCAGGCGGACCGACCGCAAAAGCTGCACTTGTCTATTTCCTTTTTAGCCATTTCTAAAAGGATGTTTATTTATCACTGTTATGAACCAGTACTTTATCCACCATGCCGTACTCCAGGGCTTCCTGAGCGGTCATCCAGTAATCACGGTCAGAGTCATGCTCTACCTTATCCAAGGGCTGACCTGAGTGATGTGAGATTATCTCATAAAGCTCATGCTTGAGTTTAAGTATCTCACGGGCTGTGATTTCAATATCTGAGGCCTGACCCTGAACACCGCCCAGAGGCTGATGTATCATGACACGTGAATGAGGCAGTGCGTAACGCTTGCCGTTCTGACCTGAGACCAGGAGGACAGCAGCCATGGAAGCAGCCATACCGGTGCATATGGTGGACACGTCAGACTTTATAAGCTGCATGGTGTCATAAATGCCGAGTCCGGCATATACTGAGCCGCCGGGTGAGTTAATATATATGGAGATATCTTTTCCGGGGTTGCTGGAATCAAGATAAAGGAGCTGTGCCACCACAACATTAGCGGTGTACTCATTAACTTCTGTGCCAAGGAAAATGATGCGGTCCATCATCAGACGTGAGAACACGTCCATCTGCGCAACATTCAGCTGGCGTTCCTCAATAATAGAGGGGTTTATATAGCTGGCACGGGTGGAGGCAATGTTATTGAGGTGTGAAGTGTAACCGTCAATAACAGAACCGTTCATTCCCAGATGCCCGGTGGCAAAGTTACGGAAGTCTTCGCCGGCAGTCTGATTTTTAAAATTGTAATTCATATATGTACTATTGGATTATTCTAACGTTATGTACTTACAAACCGGTACAGTCCGGTTCACAAGTCAAAATTAAACAAAAAAATATACTTATGCAAAATCAGAAATTTTTTTTTCATATTTTTGAGGTGAAATATGATGGTCCGCTCTCTAATATTTGCTAAAACAGGTACTTATAAAAAAAGACAACTGATTATGATAAGGAAAATATGCCTGCTGATGATTTTTGCTCTCGGGGTGTTTTATGCCGCCGGACAAAGTAGTCCCTATACTATCTCTACCAACGCTAATTCTGTAAAGAGCAGTACCTATACGGTTAAGTGGAATGAGTTTCACCGGCGGCTGGAGTACCGTGATGCAGCGGGCAAGCTTACTGAATATTCTAAATGGAATGATTTTCACAACCGGCTGGAATATTTTAACAGCAAAGGTACGCTTATACGCTATGTGAAACATAATGATTTCCATGAGCGTGATGAGACTTTTGATGCTGCAGGACATCTTGAGAGCTACACCAAATATAATGACTTCCATAAGCGGGAGGATTATTTTGATGCCAAGGGCCATCTTATGGGTTACAGCAAGTGGGATCACTTTTATAACCGGGAGAATTTCTATGATGCCAAGGGGCGCCTTACCGGTTACCGCAAATGGGATGATTTCCACCAGCGTTTTGAATTTACGCCTGTTGTAAGATAGCCCCGTCAGATGAAGTCCCGTTCATAAAATATCTGAAAGCAAAGTCTAAAGCACCGGCTCAACATTCTTAACAAATGCTGAGCCGGGTTTATATTTTTCCACGTTGCAGGGCTTACTCTTCTGCCCTATTCGGATTACTCAAAAATGTGTTTGAGTTTAGAGAAGATACGGTGTTTCTCAGCTTCAGAAGCCTGAATGTTGGGAGAGCCTTTAAGGCTTTCAATGGCCGCTTTCTCCTTTTCATCCAGTTTTTCCGGGATGTAAACCATTACGTTTACAAGTTCATCACCGCGAGAGGAGCTTTCTGTTGAGGGCAGACCCTTGCCGCGCATACGCAGTACCTTGCCGGGCTGTGTGCCGGGGGCTATCTTCACACGTGCGCGACCGCTGATGGTGGGCACTTCTGCTGTTCCACCCAGGACTGCAGTGGGGAGGTCAAGCATCAGGTTATAAATCACATCCTTTCCGTCACGGATGAGTTCAGGATGTTTTACTTCTTCCACAACCACCAGGAGATCACCGTTTACGCCGCCGTGGCGTGGAGCATTTCCTTTACCCTGAAGGGTGAGCGTCATGCCGTCTTCAACACCGGCGGGGATACGGAAGCTAACCTGAACATCCTTACGCTGTATGCCTTCACCGTGACAGTATGAACATTTTTCTGTAATGACCTTTCCGGAGCCTTCACACTCAGGACATACCACCTGACTCTGCATGGGCCCGAACATAGACTGCTGCGTCCGTGTCACAGAGCCGGTGCCATGACAGGTGGGACAGGTTGCAAAGGCAACGCCATCTTTGGCGCCGGTGCCGTTACAGTGGTCACATTTCACATAGGTGGGTATCTTAAGGGTCTTGTTAACACCTTCAGCAATTTCTGCCAGTGTCATTTTCACACGTATACGGAGGTCTGTCCCGCGTCTCTGGCGCTGAGCGCGGGCGCGTGTACGTCCGCCTGTGGCTCCACCAAAACCGCCGGCGTCAAAACCGCCATGACCGCCGAAAATATCACCGAACATGGAGAAGATATCCTCCATGGACATATTGCTCTGATAGAAGCCTCCACCGCCTGCGCCACCGGGGAATCCCTGCGGACCCATGCTGTGGCCGAACTGGTCATATTTCTGACGTTTTTCTTCATTGCTTAGGACGTCATAAGCCTCAGCGGCTTCTTTAAACTTCTCCTCAGCAGCCTTATCTCCCGGGTTCTTATCCGGATGGTACTTGATGGCGAGCTTACGGTACGCTTTCTTAATCTCATCAGCGTTAGCCGTCTTGCTCACCCCCAGCACTTCATAATAATCTCTTTTCTCACTCATTGCGGTATACAGTATTTATTCGCCAACAGCCACTTTTGCGTGACGGAGTACCTTGTCATTAAGAGTATAACCCTTTTGTGTGGTGTCAACCACTTTACCTTTCAGTTCCTCAGAGGGAGCCGGAATGGTGGCAATGGCTTCATGCAGGTCAGCGTCAAAGTCTTTACCGGTACTGTCCATGGCCTTTACGCCATTATTATCAAGATACTTTACAAGTTTATTATAAATGAGTTCCATGCCTTCACGCACCGCAGAGGCATCATCAGCATCTTTAGTGGCTTCCAGCCCGCGTTCAAAGTCATCCACAATGGGGAGCAGACCCAGAAGTACTTTTTCAGCACCGTTTTTAATCAGCTCCGCCTTTTCCTTTACCACACGCTTACGGAAATTGTCAAAATCAGCCATCAGGAACATGTATTCCTTCTTTTCTTTTTCCAGAGCAGCCTGAGTCTGTTCCAGATGCTCACGGAGTTTTTCAACTTCAGTCATCTCTGTGTTGAGGGATTCTTCAAGTTCCTCTGTATTATCGTCAGGCTCCAGAACGGTGTCAATTCCGTCAACACCGGCGTCTTCCAGATGAAGGCTGTCACGCAGTTCTTCTGCGGCTTCTTCGTGCTTGTCTTTTTTCATAATCTATATGTGCTTTTTCTGTTAGTCATGAATATAGCAAAAACATTGCCAAAACTTCCGTTTACGGAATAATCTCATAATGTTTTGCATATATAACGTATATGCGGGTGAAACGTTCACAGTTTCTGCATGAAAGTGTCACAGCTTTCAGTGAGCGTGTCACGGAGTTTGATGCAGTCCCGTTTACTGTCAAAGATGCCGTAAACTGAGGCACCGGAGCCGCTCATGAGCGCAAAAGAGGCCCCGGCCTGATACATGCTGCGCTTTAGCTGCTCTACATGAGGATGGAGCGGAAAAACTGACTCTTCAAAGGCATTTGTAATGCTTTGTCGCCACGTGGCCAGTTCTGAACGGAGACGGTCCTCCAGTTTCTCGCCGGGAAGCCGGGGAGTTACCCCTGCATAGGCCTGAGCCGTAGGGACAGATGCTGTACGTGGCTTGGCAATAAGGAGGAACATGGAAGAGAGGCCGTCTCCCAAATCCACCGGCGTGAGTTTTTCTCCTATGCCGCAGGCCATCATGGGACGGTTATAGATAAAGAACGGGCAGTCAGCGCCCACGCGGGCGGCAACAGCCGCCAGCTCCTCATCAGTAAGACCAAGAGACATGAGCTCATTAACTCCCTTAATGGTAAAAGCAGCATCAGCAGAACCACCGCCGAGTCCGGCACCGTCAGGTATAATTTTATCAAGATAACAGTCAACGGGGCCAAAGGGTACAACGTCACGGAGTGAGCGCAGCGCTTTCATCACCAGATTTTTTTCAGGAGGGCACAGAACCGGGCGTCCGTAGCAGGTGAGCGTGTCCTTACCGGAAGTTCCCGGCACCAGTTCAAGAACGTCACGCCAGGCAGTGGGATACATCAGAGTGGCAATTTCATGATACCCGTCAGGGCGGCGGGAAAGTATGTCCAGGCCGATGTTTATCTTGGCATTAGGGAAGAGTATCATATAATATAATTTTAGGCAAAAGTAATAATTTTTTGGCAATGGGAAATTGGCGGGTTCATGAGCGTTTACTAAATTTGCAGAAAAATGAACGTATAATGGCCCAGAATTACAAGAATTCGTCATCACGAAAGCAACCGGATGTAACTTCCAGTACGGTACCTGATATAGACGGCAGGATGGCTCCGCGCGACATTGCCTTTGAGGCGGCAGTGCTGGGGGCACTCATGCTGGAAAAGGATGCATACAGTGTGGTTTGTGAACTACTTAAGCCTGAGAGCTTCTATGACCCGCGTCACCAGCGTATTTATGAAGCTATACAGCAGTTAGGGGCAGCACAGGAACCTATAGACGTACTCAGTGTGACTGACCGCCTGCGCCGTAATGAGCAGCTGGATTTTGTGGGCGGCCCCGGAACCATATTCGAGCTGTCCAGCACGGTGGCTTCTGCGGCAAACGTGGAGTTCCACGCGCGCATAGTGGCCCAGAAATATCTGGCGCGAGAGTTGATAGCATTTTCATCCAATATTCAGAATAAAGCTTTTGATGAAGCTAATGACGTGGATGACCTTCTTCAGGAGGCTGAAGGCCGTCTGTTTGAGATTTCCCAGCGTAACGTAAAGAAAGATGTCACAGCCATAGACCCTGTGGTGAATGAGGCGTTAGCGCAGATACAGGCAGCGGCCAACAGGACTTCCGGCCTGAGCGGCCTGGAATCAGGCTTCCATAAGCTGGATAAGCTGACCTCCGGCTGGCAGAGTTCAGATCTTATTATCATAGCGGCACGTCCTGCCATGGGTAAGACGGCTTTTGTACTCTCCATGGCAAAGAACATGGCCGTGAATTATAATATCCCTGTGGCTATCTTCTCACTGGAAATGAGTAACGTGCAGTTAGTGAACCGTCTGATTTCCAATGTATGTGAGATAGAGGGTTCCAAGATAAAATCCGGACAGCTCTCACCTCAGGAATGGGATCAGCTTTTTGCCCGCATCAAGCATCTGCAAGGGTCACCGCTATACATAGATGATACGGGCCAGCTTTCAATTTTTGAGCTCAACACCAAGGCCAGACGTCTGGTGCGCGAGCACAATGTGAAGATGATAATCATAGACTACCTTCAGCTGATGAATGCGTCAGGCATGAAATTTGGCTCACGCGAGCAGGAGGTGAGTATGATTTCACGTTCACTGAAGTCGCTGGCTAAGGAGCTTAATATCCCCATAGTGGCGCTTTCACAGCTTAACCGTGGTGTGGAGTCACGTTCAGAGAGCAAGCGGCCTCAGCTTTCAGATCTCCGTGAATCAGGCGCCATAGAGCAGGATGCGGATATAGTATGTTTCATTCATCGTCCAGAGTATTATCTCAAAAGCGACACTGATGCGTCAGGGCGCGATATACGCGGTCTGGCAGAATTTATAGTGGCCAAACACAGAAGCGGTGCCGTGGATGATGTGGAGCTGCGTTTCCGCGCTCCTTTTGCACGCTTTGAGAATCTTGATGAGGGTACTTCATATCACACAGTCACCAGGGATGCTAATCTTAATCTGGACCAGGCTGCTGACCAGTTCAACGGTGCGGGCGCATCTTCCACTTTCAGCGGTGGAACGGCAGATATCCTGAAGCCCACGGATGACTGTGAATTTTGACAAATTGTTTTCTCTGTATGCGCATGTTTAATAAAAATCATTAAATTTGCACAAACAATCATATCACAGCTATGAATAAAAACAGTCTGGTCTCCATTTCAGATATTAACCGCGAGGAGTTAGAGGATATTCTGGCACGTGCGGCGTATTTTGAGGCCCATCCCAACAACAAAGTACTTGATGGCCGCGTGGTGGCCACCCTGTTTTTTGAGCCGTCCACACGTACGCGCCTGAGTTTTGAAACTGCGGTAAACCGCCTGGGTGGTCGCGTGATAGGCTTCTCAGATGCCAGTACCACAAGCTCCTCAAAGGGGGAGACTCTTAATGATACCATTAAGATGGTTTCAAATTATGTGGATCTTATAATCATGCGTCATTATCTGGAAGGTGCAGCGAGATATGCCTCAGAGGTTACGGATGTTCCGGTTATCAACGCCGGCGACGGTGCCAACCAGCATCCGTCACAGACCATTCTTGATCTCTATTCTATATTAAAGACTCAGGGCACACTGAAAGATCTTACCATTACCATGGTGGGTGACCTCAAGTATGGCCGTACGGTTCACTCACTGCTTCAGGCCATGCAGTATTATAATCCCACCTTTAACTTTGTTGCCTGTCCTGAGCTTCAGATGCCGCGTGAGTATCTGGAATTCTGTAATGAAAGGGGTATTAAATACTCACTGAGTGAGGACTTCTCTCCGGAGATAATAAACTCTTCAGATATCATTTACATGACCCGTGTGCAGCGTGAACGCTTTGCTGACATAATGGAGTATGAGAGGGTGAAAGACCTTTATAATCTGGAAAATTCCATGCTGGCGCAGAGTAAGCCTAACCTGAAGATACTGCATCCGCTGCCAAGAGTAAATGAGATAGCGCGTGATGTGGACAGTAATCCCAAGGCTTACTATTTTGACCAGGCCCGCAACGGACTTTATGCGCGTCAGGCCATCATTACCCGCGCACTGGGAATAGACATGAATGCTGTAAAAGAAAAAGCCATAGAATTATGAAGAAAGAACTGGCAGTGGCCGCTCTTCACAGCGGTACAGTAATAGACCGCATACCGTCAAATGCGCTGTTCAAGGCTGTTAAGCTCCTGGGGATAGAAAATATAAATGAGCACGTGACCATTGGTAACAATCTGGACAGCAATAAATTAGGTTCCAAGGGTATCATAAAGGTAGCGAATACGGTATTTTCAAATGATATTCTGGACCGTATAGCCCTCATAGCCCCCACAGCAACAGTAAATATCATAGAAGACTTTGAGGTGGTGGAGAAGAAGCCGGTGGTACTGCCTGACACCATCACCGGAATAGTGCGCTGTGGGAATCCCAAGTGCATAACCAATAACGAGCCCATGGATACCAAATTCCATGTAATAAGCCGTGAGCCTGTGGTGATAAGATGCCACTACTGCAATCATGCCGTGGCCGGCAAGGATGCGAACGTGGACTGACTTTAACACAGACTGACACTCAAACAGAGGGCAATGAAAGTTTCATGGAAACCCGGGACTATGGTTTATCCGGTGCCTGCGGTACTGGTAAGCTGCGGAACGGCACAGAAGAGTAATCTGATAACTGTGGCGTGGACGGGGACTGTGTGCACTTCACCGGCCATGCTGTATATTTCAGTGCGTCCGGAGAGGTACAGTTATGGACTGATAAAGGAAACCATGGAGTTTACCGTGAATCTCACCACCTCCGCTATGGCAAAGGCCACAGACTGGTGCGGTGTACGTTCAGGCCGTGACTATGACAAGTGGGCCGAGACCGGTCTGACACCGGAAGCCGGAGAAAGCGTCAGCTGCCCGTCAGTGAAGGAAAGCCCTCTGAGCATAGAGTGCAGGGTCAAGACCATAATACCGCTGGGCACGCATGACATGATTATGGCTGAGGTGCTTAATGTGAGAGCTGACAGTAACTATATGGATGAAGAGACAGGCGCTTTTAACATGGCAGCGGCCGGGCTTATGGGGTACTGCCACGGCGGATACTATGCCCTGGGTGAGAAACTGGGGCACTTTGGGTTTTCTGTTAAGAAAAAGAAATAATTTTCCAACACCATAATAACTATAATATGGAAAGAGATAAAGTAATATTTGACATCATTGAGCGTGAACATCAGCGCCAGAAGCACGGTATAGAACTTATAGCTTCAGAGAACTTTGTCAGTGATCAGGTAATGGCCGCCATGGGTTCATGCCTTACCAACAAGTATGCCGAGGGCTATCCCGGACACCGTTACTACGGTGGCTGCCAGGTGGTGGATGAAAGCGAGCGTGTGGCCATAGAGCGTATTTGCAAACTCTTTGGTGCCGAATATGCTAATGTACAGCCTCATTCCGGAGCGCAGGCCAATATGGCTGTCTTCATGGCATGCCTTAACCCGGGCGATAAGTTCCTGGGGCTGAATCTGGCTCACGGCGGACATCTCTCACACGGAAGCCCTGTGAATTTCTCCGGACTAATGTTCCAAGCCCTGGAATATAATGTTGACCCTGAGACAGGCCGTATAAATTATGAGCAGATGGAGGAAGTGGCACGCCGTGAACGCCCCAAACTCATAATAGGCGGTGCAAGCGCTTACTCACGTGAGTGGGACTATGCACGCATGCGCCGTCTGGCAGATGAGATTGGAGCCATCTTCATGGTGGACATGGCCCACCCTGCCGGACTGATTGCCGCCGGACTGCTGGATAATCCGGTGCCTCACGCGCATATTGTCACTTCAACCACCCACAAGACTCTGCGCGGTCCTCGCGGCGGTGTAATCCTGATGGGTCAGGACTTTGACAATCCCTGGGGCAAGACCACACCCAAGGGCGTGGTAAAGAAGATGTCACAGCTTCTGGACTCTGCCGTATTCCCCGGTGTGCAGGGCGGTCCGCTGGAGCATGTTATAGCCGCTAAGGCTGTGGCCTTTGGCGAAGCTCTGCAGCCCTCTTTCAAGGAGTATCAGATGCAGGTAAAGAAGAATGCCGCCGTGCTGGCTCAGGCTCTTATGGACAAGGGCTATACCGTGGTTTCCGGAGGTACAGACAACCACTGTGTGCTGGTGGACCTGCGAGGCAAGTTCCCTGAACTTACGGGCAAGGTGGCTGAGAAGGTACTGGTGGATGCTGATATTACCGCTAACAAGAATATGGTGCCTTTTGACAGCCGCTCTCCCTTCCAGACTTCAGGTGTACGCCTGGGTACACCGGCCATTACCACCCGCGGTGCTAAAGAAGATCTGATGGGTGAGATAGTGGAGATGATTGACACCGTGCTTAGCAACCCTGAGAACGAAGCTATCATCCGCAGTGTGCGTGAGAAAGTGAACAGCACCATGGAGACTTATCCCATGTTTGCATATTAATAACATCCACAATGGCTGAACCCTGTGTAATAATAGTGGCGGCCGGAAGTGGAACCCGTTTCGGCACCGGTTTACCTAAGCAGTACTGTAAGCTGAAAGGTAAACCGGTGCTTATGCATACGGTGGAGAGTTTCCGCAAAGCGCTGCCAAATGCTGAAATATGTCTGGTAATCAGCTCTGACATGGCTGATTACTGGCAAGAGCTATGTGAGAGACATCAGTTTACGTCGCCCAGAACTGTCCCGGGAGGCGCCACACGCACACGCTCTGTGGAGAATGCGCTGAACGCCGCTGCCGAAATAAGCGCTGACACCGCTGTACTTATTCATGACGGTGCCAGGCCTCTGATAAGTCCGGAACTTATCAGGCGTGTGGTAAAGGGTCTTGAAGCTGAAATTAAGAACGCGGCGGATGCTGACAGTGTTCCGGGTATTATCCCTGTTACTGAAGTTACAGACAGTTTGCAACAGGTGAATGAGGACGGGACCCTGACTGCTGTGGACAGGAGTAGGTTCAGGGCTGTACAGACCCCTCAGGCTTTCACAGCCGGGGCCATGAGGCGCGCTTACACAAATTATAATAATCTCCCCCACTCTTTCACGCCCACAGATGACGCCAGCCTGTGTGCTGCCGCAGGAACGGTTATAAAGTTTGTACCGGGAGAGGTAACGAATATCAAAATTACTAATCCGCGAGACCTGCTTATAGCGGAAGTTTTGTCAGAGAGTGAATGAACCGCCTTCATACACTGGATGTAAAATATATAAAGGGTATAGGACCTGCGCGCGCTGAGCTGCTGGCGGCAGAGTGTGAGATACGCACTGCCGCTGACCTGGTGCGGTATTATCCCACACATTATGTGGACCGCAGCACGGTGCGTACCATAAGGTCTATCAGCGATGAGGAGACTTATGTTCAGATACAGGGGAGATTTGTAACGCTGAATATTGTGGGTGAAGGTGCCAAGATGCGTCTTGTGGGTCTGTTCTCTGACGGCACAGGCACCATGGAGGTGGTGTGGTTCAAACGCATTAAATCACTGGCTAAACAGTATCTTCCCGGAGTCGAGTACATAATCTTTGGGAAACCGGGAAGTTTCAACGGCCACAGACAGATGACGCATCCTGAGGTGGATTTGCCCGGCACCATGCATGCCACTGAGGGCTTGCGAGGTGTATACCCGCTGACTGAAAAGCTGAGAAACAGAGGGATAACCTCACGCAGCTTTGACGGCTGGATTCAGACCGTGCTGAACGGTCCGGCCATTCAGGAGACTCTGTCGGTGTCTGTTCTTGAGCGCAACCACCTGCCGGGGCTGCACACTGCACTTTCCACCATTCACCGACCCGAGGATAAGACTGCGCTGGATGCCGCGCGGCTCAGACTTAAATTTGAGGAGCTGTTTTTCATCCAGCTGGATATTCAGCGCCGGGCCCGTAAGCGCAAGATGTCAATGGACGGTTTCAGGTTCAGGCGCATAGGCAGCTGGTTTAACAGTTTCTATTCACGCTGCCTGCCTTTTGAGCTTACTGATGCCCAGAAGCGGGTGATAAAAGAGATACGCGCAGATGTTAATACCGGGCGCCAGATGAACCGCCTGGTGCAGGGTGACGTGGGCAGCGGTAAGACGCTGGTGGCCCTTATGGCTATGCTGATGGCTGTGGATAACGGTTATCAGGCTTGTCTGATGGCACCTACCGAGATTCTGGCAACGCAACACTATGAGACCATAAGCAAGATGACTGCCGCCATTGGGCTGAATGTGGCGCTGTTAAAGGGAAGTACCCGTAAGGCAGAGCGAGAACGCATACATACCGGCCTGGCTGACGGGAGTATTCATCTTCTGGTGGGAACGCACGCGGTACTTGAAGAACCGGTAAGTTTCCGCAATCTGGGCATGGCAGTAATTGATGAGCAGCACCGTTTCGGGGTTGCGCAGCGGGCACGTCTGTGGCTTAAAAACAGCATCCCGCCTCATGTGCTGGTAATGACCGCAACGCCTATACCGCGCACCCTGGCCATGACCGTTTACGGTGATCTGGACGTGTCAGTGATAGACACCCTGCCTCCGGGGCGCAAGCCGGTTAATACGGTATTACGTTATGACAATCAGAGGCTTCAGGTGTATAAGGCACTGTATAAGCAGATACAGCAGGGGAGACAGGCATATATTGTTTATCCACTGATAGATGAGAATGAGAAGCTGGACCTGCGTAGCCTCACAGAGGGTTATGAGGCGGTGCGTGAGATGTTTCCCAAGCTCAAGGTGGCTTTTGTCCACGGGCGCATGAAAGCGGCTGAGAAGGATTATCAGATGCAGCTTTTTGTAAGTGGGGAAGCACAGATAATGGTAGCCACCACGGTAATAGAGGTGGGAGTTAATGTGCCCAATGCATCTGTAATGATTATTGAGAACGCGGAGCGCTTTGGGCTGTCACAGTTACATCAGTTGCGCGGACGTGTGGGACGTGGTGCTGACCAGAGTTACTGCGTTCTTATGTCCCGCCATAACATAAGTGCGGAGACACGTAAGCGTCTGGAAATAATGACTTCCACTACAGACGGTTTTGTTGTGGCTGAAGCTGACATGCAGATGCGAGGACCGGGTGACATAGAGGGCACCATGCAGAGCGGCCTTCCGTTCAGACTGCGTATAGCCAGCCTGGCCAGCGACGGGCAGATTATACAACTGGCACGCGCAAGTGCTGAAGCATTGCTGGACAGTGATTCTGATTTACACCGCCCGGAAAATGCGGCCACTGAGCGTGAGTTGCGCAGGCAGATAAACCGTCAGGCAGACTGGAGCAGAATCAGTTGAGCATGCACGGAGGCCGGATTGTATTTTTTTCTTACAGAGGATGAACAAAATAGCATACTGTCTGTTAAATATTCAGATTATATAACATTCACACATTACAAAATTTAGATTATTATGAAACTGAAGTACATTCTGAGTATGGCAGCCCTGGTGGCGCTGATGGCATCATGCAGCAAAGGTTCAGGTGAAGGCACTGATGAAAATGCTGACTCAACTAACTCAATGGTAAACAGCGGAGAATCATATACATTTACCAAGATGACTGCTTCCCGCAGCGTAAGCCTTGAGGGCACTGCAGATGATTACGGAATGCAGAGCGATGCAATATATACTGACAGTGTAAGCCTTATGATGCCCGTAAGCATGGGTAAGGCTGATGTTGGTCCCCTCCAGAACGCTATTCTGAACAAGGCTTTTGGGATGACCGGTGGTGACGCCATGGAGGTAATGACTAACTTCATGAAGCAGGATGCTGACTCATTAGGTTACACTGTGAAAGAAGTTACCACAGTGAGCCTTCTGGAAAGCCAGGGCTATAATCTGGTGAGTGGTCAGGTGGTTTATCTGAGCGGTAACTGGATGAGCTACTGTGTGAGCGGTGAACAGTATTATCCCGCAGCTGCACACGGAATGCCTTTCAAACAGTATGTGAATTATTCACTGACTGATAACCGTGTAATGAATCTGGCTGATGTGATAGAGCCGTCAAAGAATGCTGACCTGTTAAAGTCCATTCAGGACCGTGCAAAAGAAATGGAAGATGCCATTGGTCCCACAAGCATTACTGAACTTCCTTCAGATGGGAATTTCTATCTGAATTCAGACAGCGAACTGGTGTTTGTTTATCAGCCTTATGAAGTGGCTTCTTATGCGCAGGGCTTTATCTCCATTCCTCTGTACCCTTACGAAATATCTCAGTGCCTGACTCCGGCAGCCAAAACTATGTTTAACCTCAATTAATAAGTACCATGAACCCTGAAGAGAAAAAGACAGTGCAAACACCGGATGGCCTGAAAGACGTGGCAGATTTACCCGGTGTGAGCATAGATATGGCAGATGATGAGAAAGTTGACTCTCAGGAGGTTAAAGAGCGCACAGAGACTCTTAACAACAATCCGAGCAACGACTATCTGAAAGATAATTAAAAGACTCACTAACAGTTTTCTTCCCCCGCAGAGTGTATAACCGCACTGCGGGGGAATTCGTATCTAACAAAAGCAAAAGAGGACCTTACGCTGTTGAATGAAAAAGAGTAACGATGTTGCGGAATAGGAAGTTGGGCGGATGAGTGTGAGGATATTTTGCGGGTTTGAGAATATTCAGTACTTTTGTAAGAAGTAAAAAGTACAATTATGAATACAAAGCCTGACCTGACGGTAATAATACGGTTTGTAATTCTGGGGTTGCTGTGGCTGGCCCTGGTGATTATGTTGCTGGTGCGTACGCCACAGATTAATCTTTACACCATTTTTGTTATTATAGCATCAGGTATAATAGTCTTTGTCCCGCTATACAAGAAATATATCAAGAATGGGAACCGGAAGTAATGCAACACCTTTGTTGCCGAAAATAGACTCTCCCGCGGACCTGCGCCAGCTAAAGGTGGAGCAGTTGCCCCAGGTGTGTTCAGAGATAAGAGACTTTCTGATACAGTCACTAAGCAAGAACGCAGGCCATTTTGCCTCCGGCATGGGGGCTGTGGAGCTCACCGTGGCCCTTCATTATGTATTTAATACGCCTTATGACAGGATAGTATGGGACGTGGGGCATCAGGCATACGGACATAAGATACTGACAGGACGCCGGGAGGCTTTCAGCGGCAACCGTAAAATGGGAGGTATAAGCGGATTCCCTAATCCCAAGGAGAGTCCTTATGATACTTTCAGCGCCGGACATGCCAGCAACAGTATCTCGGCAGCGCTGGGTATGGCAATAGCTTCAAAACTTAACCATGACAGTCCCCGAAGGAATATTGTGGCTGTGATAGGCGATGCGTCCATAAGCGGCGGCCTGGCATTTGAGGGAATAAACAATGCGGCCAATACGCCTAATAATCTGCTTATTATCCTTAATGATAATGACATGAGCATTGACCGCAATGTGGGTTCACTAAATTCACATCTGGCTCATCTGACAACTTCAAAGGCATACAACAACGCCCGCTATAAGGCATATAAGCTGCTCAAGAAGCTTCACCTGGTAAGTGACAAGAGCCGCGGCCCCATACTGCGTTTCAACAACTCCCTGAAGGCGCTTCTGAGCCGTGAACAGAACATCTTTGAGGGTCTTAATATAAGATATTTCGGGCCATTTGACGGGCATGACGTGGAAAAGATAGTGCGGGTGCTCAATGACATCAAGGACCTTGAGGGGCCTCGCATCCTGCATCTGCGCACTGTTAAAGGCAAGGGCTATGCTCCGGCGGAGAAAAATCCCAGTATATGGCATGCACCCGGGAAATTCAATCCTGAAACCGGGGAGTGTGAGGCGGCAAAGATTCCTGACAAAAATGACCCTCTTAAGTATCAGGAAGTTTTCGGGCTATGCCTGAAGGAACTTATGGAGTGTGACAAGAAGATTGTGGCCGTTACAGCTGCCATGCCCTCAGGGACGTCTGTGTCCATAGCTCAGAAAGAGTTTCCTGAGCGTGTGTTTGACGTGGGAATATCAGAGGGTCACGCTGTAACCTTTGCCGGCGGTATGGCAAAAGACGGTCTACATCCGTTTGTGGCCATTTACAGCAGTTTCCTACAGCGCGGTTATGATAATATTATTAACGACGTGGCTCTTCAGAAGCTACCGGTGACGTTCTGTATAGACCGCGCGGGATTAGTGGGAGAAGACGGGCCCACGCATCACGGAGCATTTGACATGGCTTATCTGCGTGCAGTACCTTCACTGACTGTGGCTGCAGCTTCAGATGCTGATACGCTGATGCGTCTGATGCTGACGGGAGCGGAACTGGACGGTCCCATGGCCATACGCTATCCCCGCGGGAAAAGCGATGCTTGCTCAGCGGATATAAGCCTGAGCGATAAGAGTGCCCTACCCGTGGGAAAAGGACGTATTATCTGTGAGGGAAGCCACACGGCTGTAATCACCATAGGTACTGTTTTGGCAGATGCCGGAAAGGCTGTGGAGCAAGCCCGAGCTGACGGTAAGGAGCCGGGGCTCTATGATATGCTTTTCATAAAGCCGCTGGACACAGAGCTGCTGGACTCCATTATGGACCGCTACGAGAGAATAATCACCGTGGAGGACGGAACGCTCAAGGGTGGCTTAGGGAGTGCTGTGGCTGAATATATGGCCCGACGTCAGGACAAGAAAAATCCTCAGCTTACCATGCTGGGGTTGCCTGACAAGTTTATAACTCAGGGTACACCGGCAGAGCTTAAAGAGCTGGCGAAAATAGACAGTACGGCAATCTATAAAGCTATTACAGAGGTATGAAGATAGTTATAGCGGGTGCCGGCGAGGTGGGAATGTATCTGGCTAAATTCCTCAGCAGAGAGGACCAGGACATAATGCTCATTGACAAAGACAGTGAGCGCCTGAGCCGTCTGGATGCCAATTATAATCTGATGACAGTAACGGGTGACCCCACCACGTTTGAGGCTTTACGCGAAGCCTCAGCCGGGTCTGCTGACCTGTTTATTGCCGTTACTCCGTATGAGACTGACAATATTGTGGCATGCGCCACGGCCAAGTCATTAGGCGCCAAGACCACTGTGGCACGCATAGAGCGCTATGACTTCATGGATGAGAAGAACCGGCCCTTTGTTAACCGTATGGGCGTGGACCGGGTGATTTATCCTGAGTATCTGGCCGCCAGCGAGATATTACGCAGCATGGACCATGCGTGGACGCGCAGCTGGTATGAACTGCACAACGGTGAGATTATTCTGGTGGGTGTAAATGTAAGTGAGAAGGCACCCATGTGTGGAATGTCACTGCGGGACCTGTCGTCAGCAGGGCACAGTTTCCACGTGTCTGCCATCAGACGTAATCATGAAACCATCATCCCGCGCGGTAATGACATTATAGAAGCGGGAGATATACTATACATCACTTCCACCAGTAAGGGAATCCGCCATCTGATGGAGATGACCGGCAGTGAGGAGACCAGGCTGCGCCGGGCCCTGATTATGGGCGGGTCCAAGATAGCTGTACGCCTGCTGAACCTGGCCAACGGACGCTACCGTTTCATTGTAGTGGAACCGGACCTTCGCCGTTGTGAGAAGATAAGCATGCTGTGTCCGCACGCTGAGATTATTCAGGGTGATGCGCGTGACCCGGAGTTACTCTCCGAAGCCGGCATAACTGATGCTGATGTGTTCATAGCCTTAACGGACAGCAGTGAAAGCAATATCCTTTCATGTCTTACTGCCCGTGAAGCCGGTGTAAAGAAGACTGTGGCGGAGGTGGAGAACATCCAGTTTATACCACAGGCAGAGGGCTTGAATATAGGTACCATAATCAACAAGAAACTACTGGCCAGCAGCAGTATATTCCAGCTGTTGCTGGATACGGACCACTCCACGTCAAAGTGTCTTGCCATAGCTGACGCGGAGGTTGCAGAACTGGAGATTAAGGATAACTCAAAACTCACCCGAAGCGCAGTAAAAGACCTTAAGCTGCCGCGTGAGCTGACACTTGCAGCCATGATCCGTAACGGCAAGGGTATGCTGATCAGCGGTACCACTGAGCTGATTCCGGGAGATGTGGTGCTTGTGTTCTGCCTGCGCGGGGCCCTTAAAAAGGTGGAAAAGCTTTTCAACTGATATGCGCGAAAGACGGATTATTAATCTGCCCATGCTCATGCGGGTGAGCGGTTGGCTTCTACTGATGGAGAGTTTCTTCATGGCCTTTCCTCTGCTGTGCAGCATATTTTTTCATGAGTCAGATATTATATCTTTTGCTTTATCAGCCTCTATTACACTGGCGGCCGGCCTAATGCTGACTTATCTGCCGCGCCCCAACAACACGCACCTGGGTAAACGTGACGGTTTCTTGCTAACAGCTTCTGTCTGGGTGATTTTCTCACTGTTCGGCATGCTGCCGTTTCTGCTGCGCGAGCATCCTCTGACTGTGAGCAACGCGTTCTTTGAGGCAATGTCAGGATTCACCACCACCGGTGCGTCAACCATCTCAAGCGCTGCTTCTCTGACGCACGGCATGCATCTGTGGAGAGCGCTGATGCAATGGCTGGGAGGCATGGGAATTATTCTGTTTACTGTTGCTCTTCTGCCCATGCTGAACACCACGGGAGGCATGCAGATGATAAACGCGGAGCTGACCGGTATAACCCATGATAAAATCAGACCCCGCGTGAGTCAGACCGCCAAGAGCTTGTGGGGAATTTATATATTACTGACAGTTGTTTTACTGACCCTTCTACTATTTGCCGGGGTGAACTGGTTTGATGCTCTATGCCATTCAATGGGTACTGTGTCAACGGGCGGTTACACCACTTATGACAGTAGTTCCAGTTTCCTGACCACACCTTTTCTTAAAATAATTGTTACTGTCTTCATGTTTCTTGGAGGCGTCAATTTTACGTTGCTGTACAGGCTGCTGACCGGCCACTTGCGCATGGTGTGGCGTAATGAGGTTCTCAGACTCTATGTCAGCATTATTATAGCCGGGTCCGCACTGGTGGTAGCCTCAGCCTGGTTTCACAGGAGGAATATAAATATGACAGGGACAGTGGTTGATGCGCTGTTTCAGGTGGTTTCCACTTCTTCATCTACAGGCTATGTTCTTTCAGGTGAGCGAGTGTGGGGCGGCGAAGTGGCCCTGCTGATGATGGTGATGACTTTTTTCGGGGCTTGCGCAGGTTCAACCTCGGGTGGTGTCAAGCTGGACCGCCTTGTGGTGCTTATAAAACATTGTTATTACGAGCTTGTGCGCTGTGTGCATCCTAACAATATCTATCCTGTGCGCCTTAACGGCCGTGTAATGCCCACACAACAGGTGAGCAAGGTGGTGGTTTTTATATTCTTTTTTATAGGCATAATTGCCGGTGGCACGGCTGTATTTGGCATAATGGGCGTGGACATGGGTAATGCGTTTCATCTGGCGCTGAACTGCATGGCTAATGCCGGTGTAGGAAACTCGTATGCCGGAACCCCTGATGTAGTGAAGTGGTTCATGGCATTTCTGATGCTGGTGGGACGTCTGGAACTTTTTACTGTACTGGTGCTGTTTACGCGTACTTTCTGGCATAAATAAAGCTGAACCAAGGTGCCGTTGCAGGTGTTTTCTTTATGAACCCTCAAAATAATTTACGGCCATGAAAGTAGCTAAATTTTTCCTTACCATATTAACTGTGTTGCCTCTGGCATGTTTACTGAACTCTTGTACGGATGATGATGACCGCGTTCCCGTCAGCAGTCTTCCGGATAAGACGGAAACGTTTATTGCGCGCTATTATCCTAATACTGCGGTGCAGAGCGTGGATAAGCTTCCGGATGGTGCTTACAGCGTGAATCTGTATAACAGCGCCAGCATTACTTTTGACAGTAACGATGTCTGGACGGAGGTTGACGGAAACGGGTCTGTACTGGGCACCATGCTTCTTTATGACCAGTTGCCGGCCAAGTTGTATTCCTACCTTGAATCAGGCGGCTACACGCAGAATGTATTTGCCATCAGCCGTAACAGCAAGCAATATTCAGTGACCTTGCTTTCCACAATGCTTTATTATGACCGCGAAAGCGGAGAAATATCATCCAACACGTTTCTTCCCGGCAGCGAAAATGGATAGGCTGTTAGCCGGATAAGGCTTGCGGATGTTGTTGGGAATGTGTATCTTTGCATATTACCCACTGTAATTTAAGTACTTGAAACCATGATAGAAGATATAATGAATCATAACCGCCGTTTTGTTGCGGAAGGGGAGTATAAGAAGTTTGTGACTTCTAAATATCCGGATAAACGCATAGCCATAGTGACTTGTATGGACACGCGGCTTACAGAGCTGCTGCCGGCTGCGCTTGGGATAAAGAACGGTGACGTTAAGATGATAAAGAATGCCGGAGGTACCATAACCAATCCATTTGACAGCACCTTGCGCGCACTCCTTGTGGCTGTATATGAACTGGGTGTCAATGAGATAATGGTTATAGGCCACACTGAGTGCGGAGTCCAGGGAATGGATGCGGGCCATATGCTGAAGCTGATGCGCGAGCGTGGTGTCAGTGAGGAGCACATAACGCTTATGAGGCACTGCGGTATAGATCTGGACAGTTGGCTGCACGGCTTTGAGGAGACTCCCTCAGCGGTTCATGACACGGTGGACCTGATTAAGAATCACCCGCTGATGGCCCCGGACGTTACAGTGAAGGGTTATATAATTGATTCCACGACTGGAGAGCTTACTTACATCAAACCATGAGCGGGACTGATAATTTTCCACCGCTGCTGGATAAAGCAATCACTGAGATATCCCGCCTGCCGGGTATAGGGCGCAAAACAGCTCTGCGGCTGGCGCTCCATCTGCTAAGAAGGCCTGTTACTGAGGCGGATGCGCTCAGCAATGCTATCAGCGAGCTGCGCCATGGCGTGGGATACTGTCCGGAGTGTCATAACATTACAACTGCTTCTGAGACATGCGCCATATGTGCAAACCCTATGCGTGACCACAGCACCATCTGTGTTGTGGAAACGGTAAGGGATGTACTGAGTATAGAGTCCACGGGGCAGTACGGAGGCGTGTATCATGTGTTAGGCGGGGTTATCTCTCCGCTGGACGGGATAGGACCTGACGTACTTGAAATAGACTCCTTGGCAGAGAGGGCTTCCTCAGGTACAGTGAAGGAAATAATTATGGGCCTGAGTCCTACCATGGAGGGCGATACCACCTGTTTTTATCTGTACCGTAAAATTGCCGCAGCAGTTACGGCACATGGTGTCAAGATGCCTTCTGTAACGCAGCTGGCACGCGGTGTGGCAGTGGGAAATGAGCTGGAATATACTGATGAACTCACGCTGGGACGCTCTCTACAGGCGCGTACGGCGTATAATGACGGGATAAATGGGAACTGAAAGCTTACTGACAGCTGCCGGACTGCGCCTTCGCGCTTTGGAACCGGATGACGCTGATATTTTATATATCTGGGAAAATGATTCTTCTCTGTGGCCTTACGGGAATACCATGGCACCGGTGTCACTTAACCAGCTGCGCACCTATATAAGGAATTACACCGGAACGCCACTGGCTGACGGGGAACTGCGTATGATGATAGAGGACTGTGAAAGCGGGCGTCCTCTGGGCTGCGTGGACCTTACGGATATTGACGCACGCGACCTGCACGCCCGCGTGGGAATTTTTGTAGCAGTCAAGGAACGGCATCAGGGTGTGGCCTCCGTGGCTCTTAGACTGATTATAAATTATGCGCGCACGTATCTGAATCTTCATCAGCTGATAGCCCTTGTGGGGACAGATAATGAATATTCCCATGCCCTGTTCAGGAGAACCGGCTTCAAAAGCTGTGGGAATCTGCGTTCTTACGTGCGACAGGGGAAGCATTACTCTGATGTGCTGATATATCAGAAGCTTTTCTGAGAATCAGCAACCAGGACGGGTTTGAGAACGTTTGTGAGGATTAGGAAAAGGAGTATAAGATTTGACCCATTAGATTCTACACCTTACGGGAGTCATATACGGGAAAGCAATAATACAGATGCTTGTCAAAATGAAAAGGCGTCACGGACAGCATTATCAATCTCAGTGGCAGACGCAATGTGTGTTTCAGCTGTTTTCACTTCTGTCTTTTCTGTCTCTGCCACGCTTTCTGCAATAGTATTATTCTTAGCCGGAGCGGCAAAGACTTCACTGACCAACGCTGCAGGCTTGGAGGGGCTCATTTCAGGCGCAGTAACTTCAGAAACAGCAGGGCTTACTTGTGTCACCAGCTCTGTTACCGTCTCTGCCTGCGGCTGTGTCACGGACTCTACAACGGGGGGAACAACGTCAGGCGAGGACAGGTCCGGTATCTGTGCTATGATTATATCCTGTTCAGGGACTTTTGCCGGCGCAGGGATATTATTGCGCGGCGGAATTTTCCCGGGAAACTTATTATTAGTCACCGCATAAGTAATGGCCTCCACACGTCCGTAGCTGTGAAGATGGTCCACATAATACTTCTCATCAAGGCTGCTTTCTATGACGCCACGTGAGCTGGAAGAATGTATTATTTTGTTATCTCCTATGTACATTCCCACATGGCCTATCTCCTCACCTGTGGAACGTCCTGTGAAAAATACAAGGTCTCCCGGCTGTAAGCGGTTTCTTTCCACTGACATGCAGTATTCACCCTGCTTGCGGGAATTGCGTGGGATGGCAACGCCTAAGGTCTCGTTAAAAAGAGTCATCATGAATCCTGAACAGTCAGTACCCTCACGGGTGGTGCCTCCAAAGAGGTATGGCGTTCCGGTCCACTTGCGGGCCTCAGCAATAAGACGGTCTGCGTAAGCGCGGTTAACATCATATTGCTTCCCTGCAGGAGTTTTACGGCCTATGTTCTTGGTAACCGTAATCTGCTTGTTAACAGAGGCTGACGGGACACTCACTTTCTTGGATGTGCCGCAAGAAAACAGCATTGCACATAACATGAGCGCCACAGCAAAGCGAACGGGACAAATTAAATATGATGATGAATTGGCGGTATTAGAGTTCATACATGGCAAAAATAAGGAATATTTCACAGAACTTTGTCTGTAAAAGCATATAATTTCATACTTAGAACCAAATTTTATAAGAATTTAACAAAGTATAAAATTTCCCCCCGGGTTCACTGAACCTTTTTTTATAAGCGTGTGTTTAAAGCATAGAAACAAATTAAAATATTAACATTATAAAACTAACTACAATGAGAAATCTGGATGTAATTATTGCCGCAGCAGCCGGTGCACTTGTAGGTGCAGGGGCAGCTCTTCTGTTAGCCCCCAAGAAAGGTAGCGAAACCCGTCAGGAAATTCTTGACTTTGTAAAGCGTAACTGCCCCGTAATCAAGGATAAGAAAAAACTTGAGGCACTTGCTGAAACTATTGAAAACGAAATTGAAGCCGCAACAGGCAAATAAAGAATTGCTATAATACCGCGTGAGAGCGGAGATATCTTATGAGATAAATCACTCTCACGCGGAAGTTACACGGAAATTAAAAAGTCATGAAAACATTATTTACATTTTTAGCCGGAGCTTTAGCCGGAGCCGCAGTCGCTGCCCTGGTAACCCCTACCACCGGAACAGAATTGCGTGAACGCATTAAAACGCTCCTGAGAAAGAAGGGAGTCAAGAATCCCACTGAGCTGGACCGTCTGGCAGAACTGATTGCCATACAGCTTGAGGGTTAAATATAGCGGCAGAATGTAAGCCGTACATCACATTAAAAAAAGCAAATCAGCAAGATGAGTATTTTTTCAAATATATTCGGGTCCAAAGATGCCGGCCGCGCGTACACGGCACCAGCACCGTCATTTAGCGATACCTTACACGCGGCGGTGGGAAAAGTGCTGCGCCTGGTTCAGCTGAATATAGAGAGTGCACGTCTGGGTGTAGCTGAAAAGGTGGTGACTTTTCTTTCTGCGGCAGCCCTGACGGGAGCTAAGGTTATCTTAGGTGCATTGTTTCTGGTGTTTGCCTCTGTTGGCGTGGGTCATCTTCTGGCATCGTCCATAGCGCCGCATATTGCCTATCTTCTTGTTGCAGCATTTTATCTGCTGCTGTTCATATTGCTGATTATATTTCGCAAACAGCTGATAATAGACCCCATCAGTCGTTTTATCACCCGTCTCTTCCTTCCGGACCCACATACAGAGGAGATTAAAGAGTGTAGAGATAAAGATTAACGCCATATTAATTATAACCATAGTGCCCCAATATGATTTCCTCTATTAAGAAACGCCACGAGAATGCGGCCGATAACGAACTGAGGCCTTGGAAAGGTTATACAATGGATCAGTTAATAGTCCGGCAGTTGGTGGTTAAAGCAAAAATTGAGATTGAGAAAGACCGGCTGGGTAAATCCCTTAAAGGAATAAAGAAGTCTTCTCCCTTTACTCCTGCCGGAGTGTTGCGCAATATATTTTCCGCCATCTCAGCGGCTGATTACGTTTTCTGGGGAATCAAGATTTTCCGGAAAGTAAGACCACTACTCAGACGCAGATAAGAGGCGGTTCTAAAAACAGTTACTGCCTTAGTGCCCGTTCCTCAGGATTATAAAAACTCTTTCTCAAAATATTGAACTGCACCTCAAAAGTTACATATCAGACTTTTGGGGTGCGGTTCATTATTGGGAAACGGGCACTTAGTAATTTTGGAGAACGGGGCATTATATTTGTACCGGTGAAGCCTGCAAGTTTAAAAAAAGTGTTAACTTTGCACATGGTTCTCTGTATGCGGCTTAAACAGCTGTAAGCGGAATCATCTGTAACGGATAAAGCACAAGTATTATGAATGATTATTCAGCTGTTCACATAACGGTTTCCCCATGTACGGAAGATGCGACAGACCTTCTTGCGGCATTGCTCGCTGACATAGACTACGAGAGTTTTGTGGCGGATGAAAATGGGCTAACGGCATATGTCCCGAAACCCCTTTTCAATGCTGATTCTCTTGCTGAGTTACTGAAAGAGTTCCCAATGGACTGCAAACTGGAAGCAACAGTTGAGGATATAGAGGGCCGTGACTGGAACAGTGAGTGGGAACGTAATTATTTCAAACCTATAGTTATAGATGACCGCTGTGTGGTTCACAGTTCTTTTCACACGGATGTGCCCACGGCTGAATATGATATTGTAATAGATCCTAAAATGGCTTTCGGTACCGGTCATCACGCCACCACCACGCTAATACTGCGGCAACTGCTGCGCATGGACCTCAAAGGTAAGAGTGTGTGTGATATGGGTACCGGAACAGGCATACTGGCGCTACTTGCGGCCATGCGGGGGGCACATCCGGTAACTGCCATAGAAATAGACAGTTTTGCGTATACTAACGCACTGGAGAATCTGGCATTAAATCACTGTGAGGAAATAACCTTGATAAACGGTGACGCAAATGCTCTGGGCGGCGTCAGCGCTGTGGAAGTATTCATAGCCAATATTAACCGTAACGTCATCCTGGCAGACATGCATGCTTATGCAAGGGCATTGAAATCAGGGGGGACCATGCTGCTGAGCGGTTTTTATGAGAGCGACGCTAAGATACTGGAACAATCTGCTACGCAGTACGGACTGACAGTGAGCTCAGTTAACATAATTGAAGACGGAGAAAACTGGACATGCCTGTGTCTGAAAAAACAGTAAATAGCGGCATGATGAAAAGAATATACCTGATACTGCTTGCTGTCTTTTCCTTTTCAGGGATAGCCTCAGCACAGCGTGTTGTTACAGAAACTGTCACAAGAATAATAAGCGTCACGGATACGCTCACCGGCATGACTCAGATGGTAAGCGTACAGATAGACAGCGTATCCACAGACGGCCATTTCTCTACGCATGTATATGATTTAAGCCGGGGAATGTTTATGAGTAGTCCGGCTGACAGCGCTCTTATGCTTGCCCGGAGTTTGTCTGTGGGAAAGCCGCAGATGCATTCTACAGAGTCTCCGGAGTTGGTGATGCTGCCCAAAAAAGAACGTGTCAGATATCCGTTCAACTTTGCATGGGGAGCGGAACTTGGAGGCAGTATAGACATGACCGGAAGTGACATGGCCTCTTTTAACTTCGGGCTACATGTGGGCATCAGTTACAGCTGGATAAAGTTTTTGGGCGTGGGCGCTTCCTATAACATCATGACAGCCAACAGCTGCCGTCATATGCCCGTCTATGCCGAACTGCGGACAGACTTCTCAGCCAGGCCCAGACTGCTTTTCTTTGACATCAGAGGAGGTGTATCCATAAATAGCCTCCCGCAGGATATATCACGTACGGGAGGCTATGTTTTCACCGGCATAGGCTGCAATCTTGCTAAAAGTAAGAAATTTGCCTCCTATCTGCTGGTGGGTTATTCATTTGTGAACAAGGGGAATCTGGTGGTACCGGCAGACAGCTCACTGCCTATGCATACAGATGACCTCAGTTATGCCACCGTCTCACTGGGCGTGACCTTCTGAGGATTCGGAGGGTTCAGCAATCCTACGCTTCCGTAAACGGCGCAGATGATATGTGCGTCTGGAAAGTCCTCCCAGTCCGGTTAAAACCATAGCTATTACGTAAGCAAGTGTCAGGCGCGTATGCAAGCGTCCGTCATCTATGGGTTCAAGGCCAAAGGGGTCAACGGCATGTGAAGCGTCAGACATCATATTGGCATCAAGTGAGGCTATGTTCCTTTTCCATTTTATTACTCCGTCTTGCAACATGACCACGGCGGTGTTACCGCGGACAAGCTCCTTGGTGTCAGTATCATCCACCATATAAGAATCAAAAGAAGGGAGGGCGAGCTCACGCCACTGCTGCAGGCCGCTGTTGTCCGTGGCAACCAGCGCCGTCATTTCTGCCCCGTGCGCAACGGCATAGGCCGCCAGCTCATCAGCCAGGCGTGCGCGTGTAAGGTACCCTACTCCGGGCTCTGTGACAACAAGGAGTATCTGCGCTCCTTTCCGTGAAATAACTTCTGCAGTTACATCCTCATCCTGATCATCAAATATGGCCAGTGTGGCAAGCTCCTGCGGGGCAGCCTGTTTCTGTGGAGCCTCCTGCCTACGTACAAAGGTCCAGCCATCTTCTTCATCCGGAATATTATCCACGTCCACGGTAATGGTCTTGCCATCCTTTTCATAAACAAAGAGCATATCATTAACCTGTGCGTCAGCCGCTGTGTCATGTTGTGCCAGAAGTGCTCCAAGATCCGTGCCGACGGGATAAGGACGTACATCCACCAACGGCTGGATGTGGTAACCCATAAGCCCAAGGATAAGGGCGTATGCCACTGAAAGAGTAAGCGGAATCCACTGAAGCGTACGCCTGTAAAGTGCCTGTACGGAAGTGTTGGTAAAGAGAAGAAAAGCAATCATGGCTGACAGGATGATGTTCTTGAGCAGTGTAGCGCCATTGGAGATAATGAAAATTTCTCCAAAGCATCCACAGTCAGCCACCGGGTCAGCGATATATATATATATAGTAAGAGGCAACAGGAAGCACATCATCAAGGCCGCACACCAGACACTGACCCTGCGAAGACAGCCGGTAATTACAGCGGTGCCAACGGCAAACTCACCCACTGAAAGTGTAAGGGCAGCCACAAGGACCAGCTCACGTGGCTGATAAAGGCGCCATACGTTAAGATACTCCTCTATCTTATAAATAAAGCCCCAGACGTCAATGGCCTTGGCCCAGCCTGAAAACATGAATGTTACGCCCACACACAGGCGACACAGCCATGTGAGGGTCACAATAAGCCAGGGTTTTAAAAATGGCTGTCTGTAGCTGTCTTTCTCAGTTTCTGTTATCCCGTTAACTGGGTTCTCAGCACTGTTCAGAGAGTTTGATGAGGCCGAAGATTGCATAATTAATCATGTCAAAATAATTGGCATCAATACCTTCAGACACCTTTACGGCGCCACGGTTGTCTTCAATTTCTTTAGTACGCAGTATCTTGGCCAGAATCAGGTCCACATAAGATGACATACGCATGTCACGCCATGCCTCACCGTAATCATGATTCTTTGCTTTCATAAGCTCAAAAGCCTGTGTGGTGACGGTATCATATAGTTCAAGAGCCTGGGCAGCAGAAATATCTTTGGACTCAGTAAGCGGTAATGAGAGCTGAATGATACCCATGACGGCGTAGTTCACAATTCCCACAAGCTCAGGCCTGATACCTTCATTCACGGCAGCCACACCGGTTATCTGCAGGGTGCGGATACGCTTGGCCTTTATGAAAATCTGGTCAGTAATGCTCTCAGGTCTGAGAATGCGCCATGAGGGGCCGTAATCCTTCATCTTAGCCACAAACATCTTACGGCAGTCATCCAGCTGATCAAGGTATTGTCTGTTAGTATCTCTCATAATAAATAATGAAAATGCCGTGGCCGTGCAAAAGCGTTACACAGGCCACGGCTTATGGGAAATGTGGTAAACTTAAAGAGTTTTAATCAGAGTGGCTATACGCTCTGTGTTTGCATTATCCTTAAGGTTATAGTACACGTTTTCCAGTGTGCGGAGAGTGTCTATGTCCTCATCATTGATTTCAAGAGCGCGCTCAAGGTAAGTGGCAGCCTCGCGGTACAGGGGATAAATTTTTTTCTCATAATCAGCTTCTGTAGCGGTGGCGGGCATAGCGTCAGCGGCATCACCGGCTTCCTTGGCCAGAATCCATCCGTAAGCGGTAAGAGCCTTAGCGTTCTTGTCATTAATGGAAAGTGCCTTTGCATAAGCTTCCTTGGCGTTAGCAAGGTCTTCCTTTGACTGGTAAATTACACCCAGAATCCAGTAATACTGGCTGTTATTGGGTTCAGCCTGAAGCGCTTTCTGAATTTCAGCAACAGCGCCGTCATAGTCCTGGCGGGTAATGTAGCTGTTAATAATTTCTCCGGTGTATGCGGCATCCTCATGACCAAAGAGGGGCTGAGCCTCACGAGCCCATGCAAGAGCGGTCTCGCTGTCATTCTTAAGTTTAGCCACACCCATGGCGTAATCATAGAGCTGTTTTTTACCGTAACCTAAGCGCTTGGCTTCCTCAAATGATGCGAGGGCATCATCAAGACGTTCACACTGCCATGCAGCCAGACCGCGGTTGAAAGAGATTTCACCCATGATGCTGTCAGCGGGCAGATTCATTATCTTGGGAGCAACTGCGGGATTCTTGGGAAGAGTCATGAAAATGTTCCATGCCTCGTAAGCACCTTTATAATCCTGCGCACTCCACATGTCCACTGCGGCACCGTTATAATCCCAGAAGTGACCGGCCAGGGCATTAATCATATCCTTGGAATGTTTAGCTTTTACCTTACCCTTTGCGTCAGGAACAGAGTCCAGGGGGAGGGCCTGCATAAAGAATGTGTAACCGTTAATCAGGTCCTGTCCCATGGCGGTCTGACCGTTCTCAGGGAGCTTGTTAAACTGTTTGAGGCCAAGCAGTTTATCATATTCATCAAAAGCTGCTTTACCGGGAATGAAGTAAACCTGCACGTCATTTGCAGTTTCAGGATTTGAAGCTGCGGGCTTAATGATTTCCGCAACCTTGGCAGCAGACTCGCCGCTTTTCATGGCACGTTCAGCGTCCTTAACCAGCTGCACCTGTGCACCGGCTGCCATTGTGGCCATAAGGCCCAGACAGAGGACTGTCACTTTCTTCATGATTGTGAGTTTTTATTAGGTTGTAAAATTATTTAATTTCTAAAGTTTAAGCGTCTGTTTCCTCAGCATCAGACTCATTATCAGCTGCGTCCTGCTCTTCATCTGAGGCGAGTTCCGCATCAGTGAGTGCGGGAAGCTCTTCCATATCAGCAAGCTGTTCCACTTCTTCTTCAGGGTCAGCGTCAACGCAGCATACACTTGCAATCTCATCATTGCGGCGTTCCAGATTAATCAGACGCACTCCCTGTGTGGCACGTCCCATGACTCTGAGGTCAGCCACGTGTATGCGCAGAGTGATGCCTGAGCGGTTAATTATTACCAGGTCATTGTCATCATTTACGCTCTGGAAGGCCACCAGCTTACCGGTTTTTTCAGTGATGTTCATGGTGCGGACACCACGGGCACCACGATTGGTGATTCTGTAATCATCCAGCAGTGAGCGCTTCCCGTAACCCTTTTCTGAGATAACAAGTACGTTATTTGTAGCTGATGAGGCAGTTTCAGAGTCATTTGAGTTGTTGTTGGCCTGCGTGAGCTCACTGTTTTCCGCGGCGTCAGTGTTATTCTTCATCACTATCATGCCCACCACGCGGTCATTATCATCCTCATCCAGACGCATGCCGCGTACACCGGTGCTGACACGTCCCATGGTACGGAGCTTGCTCTCATGGAAGCGTATGGCGCGTCCGTTGCGGTTAGCCATAAGAATCTCGCTATCACCATCAGTGAGTTCCACTCCTATGAGGTTATCACCCTCGCGAATGATTATGGCCTTCTTACCCTTGGCCATAACGCGGGCATATTCTGTAAGCGATGTTTTCTTTATCAGACCGTTTGCCGTGGCAAAGACCAGATAATGAGAGCCGGTGAACTCAGGGTCATCAAGCTTTTTACAGCGTATATATGCGTTGACACGGTCACCGGGTTCAATGTTAAGGAGGTTCTGCAGCGCGCGTCCGCGGCTGTTCTTGGAGCCTTCAGGCAGCTCATAAACTTTAAGCTTGTACACAAGACCGCGCTCTGTGAAGAAGAGCATGGTGTTGTGCATGCTTGCCGGATAAATGTGCTCAATGAAATCTTCCTCACGTGTATTTGAGCCCTTGACACCGATGCCGCCACGATTCTGGGCGCGGAACTCAGAGAGTGGCGTGCGCTTAATGTAACCGAGGTGTGAGATGGTTATTATCATCTCATCATCAGCGTAGAAGTCCTCAGCGTTGAAATCACCGGCGGTGTAGTCAATCTGAGTACGGCGTTCGTCACCGAACTTATCACGGACCTCCACAAGCTCACTCTTAATAAGCTCACGGCATACGTGATCATCAGTGAGGATGAGGTTAAGGTCAGCGATAAGTTTATGAATGTCTTCTATGTCACGACGCAAATCTTCAATGGGAAGGTGTGTGAGGCTGCGCAAACGCATGTCAATGATGGCCTGCGTCTGAGCATCAGACAGGCCGAACCGTTCACTCAGTGCCAGACGCGCATCTTCAGGAGTCTCACTGGCACGAATGATGGCAATGACTTCCTCAATGTTCTGTACCGCTATCATGAGACCTTCAAGTATGTGGGCTCTCTCCTGAGCCTTGCGCAGTTCATACTGTGTACGGCGTATCACAACATCGTGGCGGTGATCAATGAAAGCCTGGAGAATCTCTTTAAGATTAAGGGTGCGGGGACGACCGTTAACCAGGGCCACATTATTTACGCTGAACGAGGCCTGCATCTGGGTCATCTTGTAGAGCTTGTTAAGCACTACATTAGCATTGGCATCACTGCGGAGACTGATTACAATTCTCATTCCGGAGTAATCACTCTCATCATTAATATTTGAGATGCCGTCCAGTTTTTTCTCATTAACCAGGTCTGCAATATACTTAATAAGCTCAGCCTTGTTTACACCGTAAGGTATTTCAGTTACAATGATGGCTTCATGATTATCCTCAGGCTCAATATTTGCCTTTGCGCGAATCACCACGCGGCCGCGGCCGGTTTCATAAGCTTCCTTTACGCCAGCATAACCGTAAATGGTGCCTCCGGTGGGGAAGTCGGGAGCCGGAATATGCTTGGTGAGTTCAGCCACTGTCATTTCCGGGTTGTCAATAAGCGCCACAGTAGCGTTAATGGCCTCTGTGAGATTGTGAGGGGGCATATTGGTGGCCATACCCACGGCAATACCTGAGGCACCGTTAACCAGCAGATTAGGTATACGTGTGGGGAGTACAGTGGGTTCCTGTCGGGTATTATCATAGTTTCTCTGGAAATCCACCGTCTCAGCATCAATATCACGGAGCATTTCTTCTCCTGCCTTAGAGAGACGTACCTCAGTGTAACGCATGGCCGCAGGTGAGTCACCGTCCACGGAACCGAAGTTTCCGTGACCGTCCACCAGTGTGTAACGCATGGCCCAGTCCTGAGCCAGACGCACTACGGTACCATAAATGGATGAGTCACCGTGGGGGTGGTATTTACCCATGACTTCACCCACACAGTTAGCGGATTTCTTATGGGGTTTATCACTTCTGTTACCCATTTCATCCATACCGAAAAGCACACGGCGATGAACAGGTTTAAGTCCGTCACGGACATCAGGCAAAGCACGGGAAACAATCACAGACATAGAATAATCTATGTATGCGGATTTCATCTCCTTCTCAATATCAATTTTGAAGATGCGGTCTTCTTGAAGCATAAAATATTATAATTTTCTTATGTGTCTGACACTACATATAATTTACTTTAGAGAGTAAAAAGCCAGACTGGTAATTGACATACAAAGTTACTACTTTTTTTTTATTCCTCAGCAATATCCTGAATTATTTTATGCGTGCCACTGCACAAGTACTGAAAGGAATATCCGGCAAACTTGTTTATCAGCAAAAGAATGTGACAGTACACAAGCGGTCAGACCCGATTTTACAAAAAATGTTATTGCTAAAGATGGCATCCAGCAGCGGGACCCTCACAAATTTCTATACGTGAATCGGGGAATCCAATCACGCAGATTAACATTACACTATACTCAGCGTCTTATTGGTGAATTTTGCCCTTTCACTCAGTCACAATGCCCGCCTTGCTCCTTGCGTGAATGAACTAAATTCCCTCAATAATCCGCCGCCCCAGCAATAATAATATTTTGTGAAATCGGGTCTTAAATATTTGTAATAATTTGGCGGAATAAACATTTTTAAGTAATTTTGAAAAACAGAGTCCGTTATATAACAACTCTGCAAGCGTAAGAAATGTGAAGTTTTCGGCGCCAGAAAGCTGTCATGCATACTTTTGGCACACATTTTGCTTTATGGAGGTATTAAAGATTGGATTTACACATGGAGACTAAATTTTCAGAGAGAATGCAGCGGCTTCTGGCTGAATCTCAGAACATTGCCCTATCACACAGGAGCGCTGAGATTACGCCGGCGGTTTTACTGCTGACTGCTCTACAAGACACGACATCTGATGCCGTAAAACTTCTGGAGCGTGTATCCAGAGGAAAATCAGTTTATGAACTGCGCTCTGAGTTAGAGGCATATCTTTTTGATAATGCGTCCAAAGAGCCTATAACTCAGGTTACTGTCAATGACCTTACAAACAGGATAGTAAAACTGAGTGTCCTGGAGGCACGCCTTCTTAAAAGCCCTGAGGTGGATGTCCCGCATCTGCTGATGGCCTTGTTTCACAACTTTGAAGTTTTAAAGATGGATTTTATAAAACCTTTTATAGAAGCAGATATAACATATCAGGAGCTGTCCCGTGCTATTTCCGGCGGCAGCTATACACCCCGTACGCCCACGGCCGGGGCCGGTGTTGCTGATGACGAGGAAGATATTCCCGGAGACGGCGAGTCATCATCCTCTTCATCGTCCTCTGCACGTCACACTGAGAGCCGTACCCGCGCCACAAGAGGGAGCTCTGACACGCCCGTGCTGGACAAATTTGGCCACGACATGACCAAGGCCGCGGCGGAGCACAGACTTGACCCGGTTGTTGGACGCGAGAATGAGATTGAGCGTCTGGCACAGATTCTGAGCCGTCGCAAAAAGAATAACCCCGTCCTGATAGGCGAACCGGGCGTGGGTAAGAGTGCGGTGGTTGAAGGTCTGGCTCTGCGTATAGTGGAGCGTAAGGTTTCACGCATCCTTTTCAATAAACGCGTGGTGTCACTGGACATGGCATCTATTGTTGCAGGAACCAAGTATCGCGGAGAGTTTGAGGAACGCATAAAAGCCATCCTCAATGAGATAAGCAAGAACCCTGATATAATTCTTTTCATTGATGAAATCCACACAATAGTTGGTGCCGGTAACTCACAGGGCGCCATGGATGCCGCAAACATGCTCAAACCCGCACTTGCACGCGGTGAGCTGCAGTGTATAGGCGCTACAACTCTGGATGAATACCGCAAGAACATAGAAAAGGACGGTGCGCTTGAACGTCGGTTCCAGAAAGTTATGGTGGAGCCCACCACTCCGGAACAGACGCTGGAAATTCTGAACAACATCAGGCCGCAGTATGAAGCTCATCACGGCGTAAAATTCACTGATGAAGCTCTTGAGGCATGCGTTAAGCTTACTGACAGATATATAAGTGACAGAAATTTCCCTGATAAGGCCATTGATGCTCTGGATGAAGCCGGTTCCCGCGCGCATATTACCAATATTGAGGTTCCCTCTGAAATTGAGAGCCTGGAAACTCAGGTTGCAGATGCCAACGCCAAGAAATTAGCCGCAGCCAAGGAGAGCAACTATGCCGCAGCAGCGGAATGGCGCAACAAGGCGCAGGCTCTTTCAGAGCAGCTGGACCGTGCCACTGAGCGCTGGGAGAAAGAAATGGAACAGAACCGTGTGACTGTGGATCAGGACCGCGTGGCAGAAGTTGTGGCCATGATGACCGGTGTTCCTGTTCAGCGCGTTGCGCAGGCTGAGGGTGCACGTCTGCTGGAAATGGCCCCCACCCTTCGCAAGGCCATCATTGGGCAGAATAATGCTGTGGAGAAGATTACCAAAGCTATACAGCGTAACCGTCTGGGCCTTAAGGACCCACGCAAGCCCATAGGTACATTTATGTTCCTTGGCCCCACGGGAGTGGGTAAGACCCATCTGGCAAAGAAACTTGCTGAATTCCTTTTTGACAGCGCAGACACCCTTATACGCATAGACATGAGTGAATTCATGGAGAAGTTCACTGTGTCACGTCTTGTGGGTGCGCCTCCGGGATATGTGGGATATGAGGAAGGCGGACAGCTGACTGAAAAAGTACGTCGTCACCCGTATTCCGTGGTTCTGCTGGATGAGATAGAGAAGGCACATCCTGATGTGTTCAATCTCCTTCTGCAGGTAATGGATGAGGGTCACCTGACTGACAGCCTGGGACGTCGCATAGACTTCAAGAACACCATTATCATAATGACATCTAATGTAGGAACGCGACAGCTAAAGGAATTTGGCAGCGGCGTGGGCTTCACCGCTCAGGAAGTGAATAAAGATTACAGCCACGGCGTTATGCGTCAGGCTCTTAACAAGGCTTTTGCGCCTGAGTTCCTGAACCGTATAGATGATATTATAATGTTTGACCAGCTGGACCGCGATGCAATATTCAAGATTATTGATATTGAGCTTGCCGGTTTCTACAAGCGCCTTACAGACTTGGGTTATACGCTTAAGCTGTCTGAAGCGGCAAAAGATTTCATAGCTGAGAAAGGATATGACTCCGCCTATGGTGCCCGCCCGCTCAAACGCGCTATACAGAAATATCTGGAGGACCCTCTGGCTGAGCTGATAATGACCGCAGGTCTCCTGCCCGGCAACACGGTGGAAATAGATGTCAACGAGGACCGCACGGATATCACATCACGTATTGTCACAGAAGTGAAGCCTGAAGCACAGCCTGCAGCGCAGTGAAATAATAAATTTTAAAAAAAGACCGTCTAACCATTTATCAGACGGTCTTTTTTTGCATACTGTGAACCTGCATTTACAAAGATTGGTGAATGAGGTCAGTTGAAGCAAACTTATTTTTACTAACTTTGCGGCTCAATGGATAACGCTTTATATTGGGCCATAAATGTTAATATGCTTCTAAGATGAAGGAACGAGATTTATCATTAGATGTAATACGCATTGTTGCTTGTGTTTTGGTCATTTCCTGCCATGCACCTATGGCATCTGCCCATATTAACATTCCTTTTCTTGTTATGATGGGTTATGCCAGTATCCCTGCCGTGGGTCTTTTCTTCATGATTAGCGGTGCCTTATTGCTGCCGGTCAAACTGGACTATATTACTTTCCTTAAACATAGACTTCCAAAGGTAGTAATCCCCACCTTAATATGGACGATGATATACCTCATGATAAAGATTGATGAAGATTCATCAACAGTGGACTTACTACGCACTATTGCTTCCATTCCATTTTCCGTACAAGGAGAAGGTGTGCTATGGTTTATGTACCCTCTTATAGGCCTGTATCTTTTGGCCCCTATTCTAAGCAGCTGGATTAAGACGGCCGCCGATAAGGAATTGAAGCTTGTCCTCGTTCTATGGGGCATAACACTATGCTTTCCGCTGTTGAGCTTATGGTTAGAAGTCAATACATCAACCACAGGCATTCTATACTATTTTTCGGGTTTTGGAGGTTATTTTTTGCTTGGCTATGCCCTGAAAAGCAGACGGGTAAAGATTTCATTAACGGCCGCTATGCTTGTGGGAATTTCAGGTGGTGCGTTACATCTGCTGCTTGAGCACTACGCCATAGAGCATGGCTTCTTTTACGTATTTTGGCAGGAGTCAATTTTTGTTGCCGCTCTGTGCTGTGCTTACTGGATACTTATACCAAGGATAACACGTTATCTTACAACAGGGAAAGCGTATTCCAATATAATCAGGGGGGGGGGGGGTAAAAAACCGGGGTAAAAAATAATTTATCACAGGGGGTTTTTGGTGGGTTTTGGTTAACAATTTTTAAATTTTAAAATGGGTGTGTGAAT
>CAMWLS010000012.1 GCA_947175205.1 uncultured Porphyromonadaceae bacterium
CCGTCAAAGAATCCCCCGCGAGCCACTCTGTCACCCCCGCCGCAGAGCCACCGCTCCCGGACGTCCTCCTGAATGACACAGAATAACGCCATCCCCTCCCCCTCAAACTTATAAGTCATATAAGAAGCATATGACGGCATATGACGGCATATGATGCCTCACCCATCTCCCCCCGCTAAAAAACTGCGCTGCGGCATAACACCACAGCGCAGTTTCATTTTATATTTTTTCCTCTTAAAGAGTCTTCACCCACTCTTTTATGCGGCCGTCAGTCAGTTCCGGCTTATTCACCTCATCCAGAACCAGACCGCACATGAGGTCATCAGAAATACGCGCCTCTGAGTCCTCAAACACATAACCCTCAGCGTTAAACTGGCCCTTCATCTCAGCACCGGTCTGTGCAAACTTCTTATAAAGCACGCCCACGGCACCGCAGAAAGTGTCACTCATATTCTCATCTCCACAGCCAAAAACAGCCACCTTCTTGCCCTTCAGGACCAGAGCCTCCATACCGTCCAGGGCATCATACCAGTCATCCTGAACCTCACCTGAGCCCCACGTGGACGTTCCTGCAAGGATATAATCATACTCACCAAACTTAACCGGTGACGTCTCAGCTATATTGTGTACATCTTCAGCTGCCACATTCAAAACTTCTGCCAATTTCTTGGCTACCCCTTCTGTGCTGCCGGTGGTGGAACCATAAAAAATTCCGTATTTCTTTTCTGACATATTACTATATTTTAAATTTATTCACTTTATGTAAATATAACACCTTTTCCCCGTAAAAAAGTTCATTTACGGATTTGTATATTCACAAAATAGGGGTAACTTTGTTGCACACATCATATTTCCTAACCCTACAATCTCTTTGGCTCACACGCGCAGACACATACACCACCTCCGCCTATGGCTGCTGGGATTTCTGATGGCAGCAGCGTCATTATACCCCTGCCACGCCCAGATTAACACTGACCAGGTCATACGTGTGGGTACCAACGCCCTCCATTTTGAAGACTATCTCCTTTCCATCCAGTACTTTAACCAGGCCATACAGGCTAAACCGTATCTTGCGCAGCCTTACCTGCTCCGTGCCCTGGCAAAGCTTAACCTGGAAGACTATGCGGGGGCTGAAGAGGATGCCTCCCGCGCCATTGAGCTGAATCCATACATCACTGACGCTTACGAGGTCCGCGGTGTGGCCCGTCAGAACCGCTCTGACAATGACGGCGCTATAGCTGATTACAAACACGCTCTTACACTGCTTCCGCGTAACCGCCAGCTCCTTTTCAATCTTGCCCTGGCCCAGACTGACAGCGGCCACTACACTGACGCCCGCGAAAGCTACAGAGACCTGATTTCTTATTATCCTAATTTTGCCAATGCCTACCTGGGACGCTCCCGGCTGAACTCACTGTGCGCTGACACCCTCAATGCGCGCGCTGACATTGACACCGCCATAACCCTTGACCCAAAAAACTTTACAGCATATGCCATGCGCGCTGACCTGGCACTCCAACGCGGAGGCAAGGAAAATTTTATGGCAGCCGCAGAAGACATTGACCGGGCCATAATACTTAATCCGCAGAACACGGGCATGTACATTAACCGCGCCTTCATACGTTACCAGACTGATGATTTCTTCGGTGCCATTGCTGACTATGATTACGCCCTCCGCTTGGACCCCGACAACGTCCCCGCCCTTACAAACCGCGCCCTGGTGCTCACAGAGCTCAACGATGATGACCGCGCCCTGGAGGACTACAATCGCCTCTGTGTCATTAACCCCGGCGATGTCAGCATACACTATAACCGCGCTGTAATTCTGGCCAGGAAAGGGCACTACTCTCAGGCAGCTGCAGACGCAACCGCAGTCATTGAAGCCATGCCGGACTTCCCCGGAGGATATTATCTCCGCTCTGATATTTACAGGCAGGCAGGGCGCTCATCAGCCGCCACCGCTGACATGAACCGGGCACGCAAACTTGCCGACCGTCTGGCCGCCAACCCCGTTTCATCTGAAGAAGTAGATCAGAGGCTTGATCGCGTCCGCAAAGCCCTCTCGTCAGCTCCTGATGACCTCGTCCCCTCTGAATTCAACACCGTCAAGGCCCTGGAGACAGAGACCCGCGTGGATGAGGAATTCAACAACTCAGCCATCCGCGGCCGTGTTCAGGACCGCAACGTTGCCGCCACCCCTGAGCCCAGGCTGGAAATGGCTTTCTATTACTCTCCCGGAGAAATATCTGAAAACACACTCTACTTTAAAGAGATTGACCTCCTTAACGCCACACGGCGTCTGCGGCACTTCATTGTGGTCACCAACGCCCTGCCGCCCCTGGACCCCGAAACACTGGAGGAACATTTCCACAGCATCTCTGACTACACCTCTTACATGGCTAACCATACCCCCGTGGCAGCTGACTATCTGGCTCGCGCCATGGATTACGTTACCGTCAGAGACTATGAAAACGCACTCCTTGACGTAAACCGCGCGCTGGCCCTTACGCCTGACTTCACACCTGCTTACATGCTCCGGGCACAGATAAATCACAAACTCGGCGCACTGGAGGCAGCAGAATCCACAGCCACCGGACTTGAAAATCTGAACTCACGCCTCAGCGTAACCACCGCTGAACTTGCTGACCTTGAAACCGTTCTCACCCTGGCACCACTCACCGCTCCGGCATGGTATAACAAAGGCTGCGCACTCCTGGACCGCGAAGACTACACCGCAGCCATTGCCGCTTTCTCCCGCGCGGCAGAGCTGGCACCCACCTTCGGCCCCGCTTTTTATAACCGCGGATTTGCATATCTGCGCCTGGGAAACCTCCCGCTGGCACTTGCTGACCTGGGCAAAGCCGGAGAGCTGGGCGTGGCAGGAGCTTATAATCTGATAAAACGCGTAAGCCGCTAAAACATTTTTAGCAGCCGCGACATTATAATTTTAAATCCACCTCTTTATATTTATATAAAGACTCAGACATAAACACATAGTAAAGACCATTAAAATACTAACATAAACACCTGATACACCGCGTATCATCATAATCCTTTCTTAAATGAAATTTTCAGATAATGACCTTAAACAGCTGCAGCAGCGCGGCATAAGCCCTGAGCAAGTACGGCAGATGCTGGACCGTTTCTCAACAGGCTTCCCCTACCTGACCCTCACAGCCTCAGCCACACCCGGAAACGGTATAACCGTTCTTGATCCTCTCCAGATTCAGCAGGCCACTCAGCGCTGGCAGAAATATCTGGAGGACGGAGGCAGCGTCATGAAATTTGTCCCCGCCTCCGGTGCGGCCTCACGCATGTTCAAGGAACTCTTTGCCTTCCTTGACGGCACGGCGTCAGAACCGCAGCCCGGCTCAGATGTGGACATCATCATCAGCCATCTGGATGAGCTTCCGTTCATTGAGAAACTGGAGCAGACATGCCAACGGCTTTATGGCACCGGCACCGCGGAGCTTAAAAAGCAACGCAGATATAAAGATATTGTGGCTGCCATCATCACCCCAGCCGGCATGAATTACGGTGCGCTGCCCAAGGCTCTGCTCACTTTCCACTCTTACCCTGACGGCACCACACGCACCTCACTGGAAGAGCAGCTGGCTGAAGGCGCCCAGACAGCAGCCGTTAATGGCGTGGTACATCTGCACTTCACCGTTTCTCATGACCACCGCCCGCTCTTTAAGGAAGCGCTGGAACAGCTGTTGCCTGCGATGGAAAAACGCTTCGGTGTAAAATATGACATCACGCTCTCTGAGCAGCTCCCGGCCACAGACACCATAGCCGCTGACGAAAACAATCAGCCTTTCCGTGACGCTGACGGCTCCATGGTTTTCCGTCCCGGCGGCCATGGTGCCCTCATCCGTAATCTGAATGATCTGGACAGTACCGTGGTGTTCATTAAAAATATTGACAATGTGGTGCCTGACACACACCGCGCCTCCACAGTGCAGTACAAGCAAGTGCTGGGAGGCACCCTGATTCTGATTCATGACGCCTTGGATTCATTCATAGAAAAACTCAAGGATTCCGCCAACCTTACTGATGTCGAACTGGCCCGCATGGTAACATACCTGCGCACGGTACTCTGCACAGAAGTTCCCGGCATTGAGACACTGGGACGTCCGCAGCTCATTGACCTCCTGCTTAAGAAATTTGACCGTCCGCTGCGCGTGTGCGGCATGGTACGCAACCAGGGCGAGCCCGGCGGTGGCCCGTTCATAACCCGTAACCCTGACGGATCAGCCTCACCTCAGATTCTTGAGTCCGGCCAGATTAACCTTCAGGACCCCGCGGCAGCTGCCCTCTTCCGCAGTGCCACACACTTCAATCCCGTTGACCTTGTGTGCTACCTGCATCATCCAGACGGCACTCCTTATGACCTTACAGAGCACACTGACCCGGACACAGGCTTCATCTCCTCCAAGTCACTCCACGGTCGCAAGCTCAAAGCCCTTGAGCTCCCCGGACTCTGGAACGGCGCCATGTCTGACTGGAATACAGTTTTTGTGGAAGTCCCCGCTGACACCTTCAACCCCGTCAAGACCCTCAACGACCTCCTCCGCCCCGCCCACAAAAGCTGAACCCGCAAATAAAAGTCTTATAGGTCTTATAAGACTTATATGACTTTATATGACTTTATATGACTTATATGACGCATAAGACGCATCTGTGGCCCGTGCCGGTCCTCCCCTTTACCATGGATTTTCGCCCGTTTTGTTAATAATTATTAATTCTCTTCCCCGAACCTTCGCCCCTTGCGGCTGTTATCCGCATTTTTAGTAACTTTGCACCCGCTACGTGATAGCATATAATATATTTTTAACCCCTAAACATCTGAAAGAATGCATTTAAATTCTGAAGAAAAAGTAGAAATCTTTGAGAAGTACGGTAAGGGTAAGACTGACACTGGCTCACCTGAAGCACAGATTGCATTATTCTCAGTCCGTATTGCTCATTTGACTCAGCACCTGAAGTCAAATCACAAAGATCATACCACTGAACGCGCTCTTAAGATGCTTGTTGGTAAGCGTCGTCGTCTTCTTGATTACCTCATGAAGAAGGACATCAACCGCTACCGCGCAATCATCGCTCAGAAAGAGCTCGGTATCCGTAAGTAAGTTGCCCCCGCAGGCATCTGCTTCACAATTACCGCATCACGGCTGCCCGCTCATTCATTTGCAGTGGCAGCCGTTTTTGCATTCTGTCCCGCAGGATGGCATTATTATAGCCCTTTATACAAGTAATGATAGCGTTTAAGCACAGGTCTCGGCAGGCTTTTTACGGTGGTCTTGACAGCCTTTTTGCCCTTTTGGGTGTTATACCATATATTAACCACCTAAAATTTATATAAACATGAAGCACATATTTAACATAGCCGCCCTGGTATTTGCCGCCTCACTCTTCTCAGGCTGCGGCGCCATGGCCAACATACATAAGAAAACACCCGGTAAGAATCCGGCAGCTCCCGCTGAAGCGGTAATTTCCTCTGCCACCCTTCCGCAGCAGATTAACGGTGAGTGGGTAATACTCTCCGCCGGACGCTATACTGTTCCCATGGCTGACGAGATGCCTTATCTCACCCTGGAGGTGCCAACAAACCGCTTTTACGCTTCCAACGGCTGCAACATCATCAACGGCTCATTCTCACTGGACAGCCTCTCCTCAACCATAAAATTTGACAATGTCCTGAGCACCATGAGGATGTGTCCGGAGGTGGAATATCAGGATGCAGTAACCTCTGTATTCATTTCAGAGAAACCGGTGCTGGTACACTACTCCCGCCTTGGCCACGAGTCATACCTTACCTTCTACAACTCCGCACATGAAACCATCATGCTGGCCCAGCGCCATAACATGGACTTCCTGAACGGACAGTGGGAAATAATTACCGTAGGCGGCCGCAACCTCTCCGGAGAACTGCCCAATGTATTCTTTGACATCCCTGAGCTGAAAATACATGGAAATTCAGGCTGTAACTTCTTCAACGGCCAGATATTTATAAATCCGGAACAGAGTAATGCCCTGGACATCAGCGGACTGGCCTCAACACGCCGCGCCTGTCCTGACATGGAAACGGAATCTGCCGTTCTGCTGGCGCTGGAACAGACCGCCTCAGCCATCAGTGACGGAAGCAATAAGGTAATTCTGCTGGACTCCAACGGAAACGAGCTCCTGGTGCTCCGCCGCCCCACAGAATAGGCGTCCCTCTCCACCCTCCCACAAGACTTTATCACAGAAATAACTCATCTTACTCATGAAAAAAATACTTGACATGCAGGTAATCCGGATTTCCATTCCGGCTCCCGGCTATGCCCACATTGTCCTGGCGGCTGACAGCCCGTCAGAACTTCCTGAGTGCACTCCCGGCCAGTTTGTACAGGTCCAGATACCTGACCACGACACCTTTCTGCGCCGCCCCATCTCCATCTGTGACGTAGACCCTCAGGAAGGCACACTCACACTCCTGGTGCGTGATGCCGGACGCGGCACCCGTAACCTGTGTCATCTCAGCGCCGGACAGACTCTGAATCTGGTCCTGCCTCTGGGACATGGCTTCTCAGTTCCTGAGAACCCGGACAGTTCATATCACCCCCTGCTGGTGGGCGGCGGTGTGGGAGTGGCACCCCTGCTGTATCTGGCTCGCGCCATTAACGCACGCGGTGTGCGCCCTGACGTCATCCTGGGGGCGCGCTCTGCCGCTGACGTTCTTCTGAAAGAGGAATTTGAGCGCGTGGCACACGTATTTATCACCACCAATGACGGTTCTGAAGGTGTCCACGGACTGGTAACGGACCACCCCGCCTTCAAAGAAGAACACTCTGTGATATACTGCTGCGGCCCCACACCCATGATGAAAGCAGTGGCGGCATATGCCCGCGCACATGCCGTTCCATGCTTCGTATCACTTGAAAACATGATGGCTTGTGGTTTGGGCGCTTGTCTGTGCTGTGTAGAAAAAACCGTGGATGGACACCTCTGTGTCTGCACCCACGGTCCCGTTTTTGACATTAACGCTTTAACTTGGTCTGACCATGCATAATAAACCTTCATTAGCTGTTGAACTGGGTAACCTTCCTCTGGCCAATCCCGTTCTTACCGCTTCCGGCACCTTTGGCTACGGCCTTGAATACGCTGATTTTGTTGACCTTGACTCTCTGGGAGGCTTCATTGTAAAAGGCACCACCCTTGAGCCACGTCAGGGAAACCCATATCCCCGTATGGCTGAGACACCCTCAGGAATGTTGAATGCCGTGGGCCTTCAGAACGGTGGTGTGGACCACTTTATTAACCACATATACCCCCGGCTGTCAAATATCACCTCAGAGATAATAGTAAACGTCTCCGGTGCAGCCGTTGAGGATTATGTGGAAGTTTGCCGTCGTCTGCAGCCTCTTGACCGCATTCGTGCCATTGAGGTAAACATCTCCTGCCCTAACGTCAAGCAGGGCGGAATGGCCTTTGGAACCACTCCGGAAGGCGCAGCGCGGGTAACAGAGGCAGTCCGCGCAGCATGGCCCGGACATCTGATGGTGAAACTTTCGCCCAATGTCACCTCCATAGTTGACATTGCCCTGGCTGTTCAGGATGCCGGTGCTGACAGTGTATCACTGATTAACACCCTCCTTGGAATGGCCATTGATGTTGAGCGTCGCCGTCCCATGCTTTCCACCATTACCGGCGGTCTGTCAGGTCCGGCGGTGCGCCCTGTGGCTGTACGCATGGTCTGGCAGGTGGCAAAGGCACTTTCCATTCCTGTGGTAGGACTCGGAGGCATCACTTCCGGACGTGACGCCCTTGAGTTCATCATGGCCGGAGCAACCGCTGTGCAGGTTGGCACTTATAACTTTGTGGACCCGGCCGCCACTGCACGCGTTGTCACAGAAATTGAAGATTACCTTATCCGCCACAACATCAGCGATATTAATGAACTGCGCGGCATAATCTGACAGCCGCTCCATACATCAGCAACCCCGTCAGCGCTCCCGCCACAAAATACCACACACGTCTGTGAGTTCCTGTGGCGGGAGTACTGCGTCTCTGACACTCAGTACGTACCCGCACGCTGTCAGCACACTCTCCGCGCTCACTCTGCACAACAGCCGACTTTAAACTGTCATTCACTCTGATACGCGCAGCCGTAACCTCCGTCACAGCATCAGCACTTATTATACGTATCACCGCCGAGTCCAGTGTCACGTCTCTCACATTCAGCTCCGTGCGCAGCGCATCCAGCTCATATCTGCGCTCATGCACAGCACCTATATCACTCTGCTGCACCAGCTCCTTGCTCTTACAGCCGCCCGCCACTACCGCAGCGGCCATCAGCGGCAATACAGCCGCGTACATAATCCCGGTCCTCATAATCCCGCATACTCCTGTGCCGCATTAAAACATGGGCAGGCCTTGGCCGCAAACTCACAGTGACCGTGAATCATAGCCCCGGGATAACGCTCTTTCAACTTCCTCACCAGCACAAGCAAACTTTCACGCTGCGCTGCCGTTCTGGTATCCTCTGGCTTTCCACGGGCGTTTACACCACCCACATACACCACACCCACAGAGCGCGCGTTATGACCACGGCAGTGAGCCCCCGCAACACTCTCAGGCCTTCCCGCCTCCACCGTGCCGTCAGCGTGTATCACATAATGATATCCTATGCTGTTAAAACCACGCTCACGGTGCCAGCGGTCAATTTCCGCCACACTCACCTCACGCCCCGCCGGCGTAGCCGTGCAGTGAATAATAATCTCATTTACATTACGCTTTACCTTCAAAGACTGCAATTTCACTTCCTGTGTTTTCATAACTTTAGATTTTTTAATCAGGCACTTCCATGACATCTCAGTCCCCACCAAGACTCTGTGACTCTCTTCTCTGTAACTCTGCAGTTCTCCGGCTTACAGTTCTTCATCAGCGTGAGGAGAAGACATTGCATGTCATCTTCCGTGCCCGTAATTAATAGATTAAGAATTTAATAAAATCATTATTTCGGGTCCACGATGCAAAATTACCCACCTCCGACAGCCAAAAATATCCCAAAACAAAAAAACCCCACCTTTACTCCGTGCAATAATTAATACCCCGTAAAAATCCCCGCCAGAGCACAGCCCTGTTATCCCGGGGCCTTTAATGTGGTATATGCGTCTTATGCTTCATATAAGTCATATAAGTCATATAAGTCATATAAGACGCATAAGACGCATGACACACATGCCACGCCATAGGCCCTGATTATCAGGCTGGCGTCAGCCCGTCCTTACCCCGCCCACAGGGGATAAAAAAACTCCTGCAAGCCCTATGGGCTGCAGGAGCTATATTTGAGTAGAAAAAAATCTTATTCAGCAACTACCTCAAAAGGTATCTCAACAGAAACTTCCTTGTGAAGATTTACCTTGGCGGTATACTTGCCAACTTCCTTCACAGGCTGCTCTATTACAATAATCTTGCGGTCAACAGTATGACCGGCCTTTTCCAGAGCCTCAGCAATCTGGATGGTATTAACTGAACCGAAGATGGTACCGGTTTCACTCACCTTGGCGGGGATTGTCAGAGACAGAGCACCAAGTGTTGCAGCCAGAGCCTCGGCATCAGCCTTGATTTTAGCCAGCTTATGAGCGCGCTGACGCTGATTCTCAGCCAGTACTTTAAGAGCTGAAGGAGATGCTATAACTGCCATTCCCTGGGGAATGAGATAGTTACGGCCATAGCCGTTTTTTACTTCCACTACGTCGTCCTTGTATCCAAGGCCGCGTACATCTTGCTTAAGAATAATCTGCATGGTTATGTGTCCTTTAGCTACGGTTTTACTTCATAAGGTCAGCCACGTAAGGCAGGAGTGCCAGATGACGGGCGCGCTTTACTGCCTGAGCCACACGACGCTGGAATTTCAGTGAAGTTCCGGTGATACGGCGGGGAAGAATCTTACCCTGTTCATTGAGGAATTTCTTCAGGAATTCGGGGTCCTTGTAATCTACATACTTGATTCCGCTGCGTTTGAAGCGGCAGTATTTTTTCTTCTTTACATCCACTGACATCGGGGTCAGGTAACGGATTTCTGACTGTGCCATTGTTTAGTTCTCCTTTACTTCTACTTCAACTTTTACTTCTTCCTTAGCTGCATTCTTCTTCAGTGAACGACGCTTTTCAGCGTATTCTGCGGCGTACTTGTCCAGACGGAATGTCAGGAAACGTACCACGCGCTCATCACGGCGATAAGCGGTCTCCAGCTTTTTAACTGATTCTGCAGGTGCCTCAAACTCTATTAAGTTGTAGAAGCCGGTATTTTTCTTCTGAATGGGATAAGCCAGCTTGCGGAGGCCCCATTCTTCTACGTTCACAATTGAACCACCGTTGTCAGTGATTACTTTGCTGAACTTTTCTACCGCTTCCTTTGCCTGTACATCAGACAAAACGGGAGTTAAAATGAAAACGGTTTCGTAACGCATTGTTAATTAGTTTATTAAAAACTTTTGATAATAAAATTACTATTGGTCATTTATAACCGAGTGCAAAAGTACAAACTTTTCTGCCCACGGCAAAATTTTTTTGCGGTGAAAATCACCGCTTTATGCATTTTGTCATATTTTAAGGCTGTCGGCGCCCGTAACTTTGCATCAAAAAAACTTTTTACTCTATGGAAACACACTCAGTTATTTTATTTCGCACGGTGGCGGCAACTTTTACGGGAGTTTTATATGCATTCTTTGTTCCCGTGGCCCCGGCTTTTATTCTCTGCACTGCACTTGTAGCCATTGATGTGCTCACGGCCTGGTTGCTGGCGCGCCGCCTGGCACGCACCAGTGCGCTTTACGACGGCCGGCTGTCAAGCCACGCCCTTGGGCGTGCCGTGGCCACTCTGTGCCGCATCTATATCTTTCTTCTTGTGGCTTATGGCATTGAGAGTGTGGTATTTGAGCCTGGCTCCGTGCCCGTACTGCGCTTTGCGGCGGGTGCGGTATGTTTCTGGCAACTCATATCCATTCTTGAGAACGAGGCCACAGCCTCTGATGCCGTCTGGGCCTCCACGCTCCGCCGTTTCCTCATTGACAAGGCCTCCAGACATATGAAATTCCCTCTGGATGAGGACCGCCACTGAATTACATATAAGGAAAGGATTCCCCACTATATAAAAGGGCCCTCCCCAATATTTAAGACCTCATAATAAAGGATGCCCCCTGAAATCTCCGGGAGCATCCTTTTTTCATATCTCAATTTCAGGCGTCCTATTTTAATTAACGCCCGGGGAACGGGGTCTTATTTCTCAGCTGTTGTGCGGACTGATAAAACCCTCAGCGGACACGGGTGACTTCCTTCATACAGGCACGGTACTGACCTTTGCCGCGTGTCTGACGCCCGTAAGCCACAGCATGATGCGGACATATATGGTAACAGCGCAGGCAGAAAGCACACTCCTTACCCCACACGGGGCCATCCTTAGCCATGCTTATATTCTCCATGGGGCACTCCCCGGCACAAACACCACAGGCCGTGCAGGCAGCGGTGTGCATGAAAGGTCCGGGACGCATATAGAACTTTCTGAAAACCGGACCCAGTACACCTGACTTCACACCGGGCATAGCACCGGGAATTAAAACATCACCGGGAATATTTTCCTTTAAACGGCGGGCTATATCCTCCAGACTTGCAGGACAGCGCTCCAGCTTTTCTCTCTCCACCTCTGCGGAGTCCACATTAAAACCGGGAAGAAAGACATATGTGTTAGGCATACGCACGGCGTAAGCCGATGCCGCTGTCCATCCGCGTTCTGCCATCAGCTCCCGCCAGCCGCGTGCCAGCGTCCCCATGTCATCACCACAGGTGGTGAGCATGTAATGTGGCAACTGCACCGCGCCGTCTATGGTAATCAGACGCATAAGCCTTTCCATCACCGGCGGAATCAGCCAGCCGTAAGTGGGGAAAGCCCATATGACGCGTCTATCTTCCGGGAGAGCTGACAAAGAACTCCGCTGCGGATGACGCAGCATACTGCTGTCAGCCATTATCACTCTCTCATCCAGAAAGGAAGCCAGCTCACGGGCGCAGAGCGCCGTGTTTCCGGTTCCGGAAAAACAGATTATCATCAGTGACGTATATTTCTGATTATTACCTGAGTGGCGCCAAAACCGTACTCCGCAAAAGAAGCGTCACGGTACTCATGGCCGCGGTAGCGGTGGTTGAGTTCTTTTTCAAGGGCTCCCCTGAGGACTCCCTCGCCCTTCCCGTGAATAAACACTATCTTCTGCCCGAGGTTGCGTAGATTTCCGTCCATCACGCGGCGGAAAATATCCACCTGATAATTCAGTATGTCAGCAGCAGACATCCCGGCAGTAGAGTCCAGCAACTCATTAATATGCAGGTCCACCACAATAGTGTCACCCTTCATGACCTCCACATTATCAGTCAGCGGACGCGGCCTGGGCTGACGGCGGCGTACCGGCTGACGCCGTGGTCGCTCTTCAGGCACAGATGAAGGCGCAGTCACGGGCTCAAAGCGGCGAACTCCGCAAGGGCGGTCATCCCGTACCACTTCCAGCGCCAGCACATCTGTATCAAAATACATGTTGGGTTTAAAGCAGTGCACCTTAAAGAAGCGGGTGGTGTCTATCTTGAGCGTGACATCCACAGGTTTCTTGGCACTGAATGTCTTTCCGTCCTTAAACGCCACAGCCTGCACGCGCAGATGTTCAAGTCCTGAGATCTCATCAGCCGCTACCTGCCCCAACAGGAGCTGTATCCCAGGCTCCACCCTGCCGGCATAGCGGCATGTCCACTGCTCAAGCCCGTCAGCGGAACTCAGGAGCGTGAAGTACAGGTAATAATTGGAATCGTTTATAAGGTAAGCGTCAAATCCTCCCTCCGCCAGCTTACGGCGGTCAGCGGGCTCAAAGGCAAGCATAACGTTCAGTTTCTCACCTTCCGGAGTCTCCTCAAATTCATCTTCCTCATCAGGGAGTGCTGCCGTCTTAGGAGCTCCAACACTCATGGCCTTAGAACTTTCCTTATGCGGAGTCTCAGCAGACATTTTAACCGTGGTACTGCGGTCTTCAGGGGCCCTCCTGACATCCGCCGCGCGCGTTACCACCACGCACTCTCGCAGGGGTACCGGCGTTTCAAAGCCGTCATCATCCACAATAGCCATGGAGCCCTCCAGGCGGATAACCGTGCCTCCACCCACAGAGTTGAGATAGCGGACCACATCGCCCGCCTGTACAGTATTTGACATCTTATAACTCCTTTCTCTTTCTTTTTCTGTAAAAATGTAATGAGCCGCGGCTTAAGTTAACGGACACCCGCGGGATTCTCCTTCCCGCGTCAAGGCACACGCCCGAGTTTACGGCCTCATACTAAAGCCGGCTCTGAACTCCGACTCATTTTTCCCACAAAGATAGTGAATTTTCATTACACTTTCCGCTCACCCCACCCAAAATAATACCCGCACTCTCATAAGGGGTAAAAGCAGGAGTTCTTATTATTTTTATGTTTTTGTTGCCGGAATTGTTCTTTTTATTTTTATCTTTGTCAAACATTATGCATTATTCATCCAAGTCCTCACTGACCATGGCACATCCGCTGTTCAGCATCATTACTGTAACATATAACGCCGCAGAGACCATAGAGCGTACTGTAGCCTCCGTTCTGGAACAGACTTTTGATGACTATGAGCACCTGATAATTGACGGGGCTTCCAAGGACAACACTCTGGCTCTGATAGAGGCCATGCCTGACCCTCACCGCAGCATCCTCTCAGAGCCTGACAGGGGTCTGTATGATGCCATGAACAAGGGTCTCAGCATAGCACAGGGGAAGTATGTTATCTTCCTCAATTCCGGTGACCGTTTTCACTCTCCCGAGGTCCTGGAGATGATTTCTGAACGGGCGCTATCTGAGCCTACTCCCGGAGTGATTTACGGCCAGACTGACATTGTTGACACGGAAGGTCATTACATAGGGCCGCGTCACCTGAGGGCACCGGAGAACCTGACCCTTAAAAGTTTTGCAGAGGGTATGGTGGTGTGTCATCAGGCGTTTGTGGCACTGCGCCGTATAACGGGCCGTTTTAACCCCGGTTTCCGCTTCTCTGCTGATTATCTGTGGTGCATACATTGCCTGCAGCACTCCCGCCATAATGCATATGTTGACGCAACACTCATAGACTACCTCCGCGACGGTCTGAGCACTGCCAACCGCCGTCGCTCTCTTTATGAACGTTTCCGCATAATGTGCCGTTATTACGGAGTAATTCCCACCATGGTACGTCATCTGCGCTTCATACCCAGGTTTATTAAAAACAGGCGCCGCGGTGTGTGAGCGCATCACCACATTATTTTAAACTTATGATACTTAACACCACTTTCCATATTGACCCCCAAATTAAGGATGAGTTTCTTCTCTGGGCCGCTGATTACATGCGTCAGGCCACTGAAAAGGAACTGAAACCCAGGCTGATGCTGGTTCACCTTCCGGTGATGGAGCATGAACATGAGTGTCTCAGCTATGCCCTGCACCTGGAAGGCTCTGACCGCCAGATTGCGGCCTGGGAGGATAACCCGCAGCCTCAGCTGCTACGGGCCCTTGCAGACGCTTTCGGGCAACGCGCGCTGCCGGTTTCAGTCCGTCTTCAGGAGGTGGAGTTATGACATCTCCCGCACCGGGACTGAAACGCTATGAGCGTATAATACTGGGGGTGGATCCGGGCACCAATCTCATGGGCTACGGGCTACTGGGGATAACTGCAGGTAAACCTGTGATGATAGCCATGGGGGTAATACAGCTCAGCAAGTTTGAGAGCCACTACATGCGTCTGCACCGCATTTATACGCGCATAGTGGATATCTGCGCACAGTATCTGCCTGATGAGATGGCCATAGAAGCTCCGTTCTTCGGGAAAAACGTACAGAGTATGCTCAAGCTGGGACGCGCCCAGGGCGTGGCCATGGCGGCGGCCCTCTCGCGCGAGGTTCCCATCACTGAATACGAGCCCCGCAAAATAAAGCTTTCCATAACCGGCAATGGCGGTGCTTCCAAGGAACAGGTGCGGGAGATGCTCCGCCGCACGCTGAACATAGCGGTTGAGGACCTCACCCCGCAGCTTGATGCCAGTGATGCCCTTGCGGCTGCCCTCTGCCACTTCTACCAGTCATCTAAACCGGAAATTCCCACGGGACCAAAATCGTGGAAGGACTTCATAGCGCGTAATCCGGGGCGTGTCAAGTCAGGACTCTGAGCAGCGCAGAGGGGCAACTTGTGCTTCTTATGCGACGTATGCTTCTTATATAAGGCGGCACAAGACTGCATATGCCGCTTAAGACGGCTTAAGACAGCATATGACCTCTTATTCCAGCATCAGGGGAAGCATGGGCTGTGTGGTGGGGATATTGAAAATTTCTCCTATGTGCGGATTACTGAACAGTATGCGCGCCAGGACATCAGGAGTAACGTCAAGGTCAGTCCTGATACCCTCCGGAAGCGGAGCGTCTGCCGGCAGCGCTGTCATCTGAACACGGCCGTCATGGATGTGATATAGCCCGCAGTTTGCCGGGAGCAGTCTGTCACGGACGCGGATAAGACGCTTCAGCCCGGACTCCCGGTGAGCCAGTGCGGAAAGGATGGAAGTGACATCCGTAATGCGCATCATTCCGCGGCTGCGCAGCGGTGAATGGTCGCCACGCGGCGGAATCCATGCTGTCATTTCCAACGGGCCGAAGTGCTCGCGTATTTTCATTAGCGCACCCAGCGCCGTGCGGTCTTCAGTGGCCATGATGGTGCGCACGGTGATGCTCTCATTATCAGCGGTGGCAAAGGCAATGGCCCTGTTGCCCTCGCTGTCTCTGGTGGCAACGGCATAGCCGCCCTCCATGGCCAGATCTTCCATGATGCGGTTAAACTGTTGCGGTGTGTGGCACACGCAACCGTTGCGCGGGGTTTCAAGACTGTTCAGAATCTCATGAGTGGGTTTACATTCAAACACCCCCTCCTGCTCCACAAAGGGGTGCAGGGAGGTAAAACGCAGCGGTATGAGATAAAATACGGTGGCAAAACCGAATTTGTCATAAAAGAAATACAGATGGTCACTTGCCGGAATGAGTGTCACGGCAGCCATACCGCGCTTGCGGGCAGTCTGGAGCGCCTTTTTCATGAGCATGGACATCATTCCCCTGCCCCTGGCCTCAGGTGCAGTACCGGCGCAGCAGATGTATCCTATGTTCAGCATAGAGCCGGCATACTTGAAGGCATAGTCCTGAAGCAGAAGTCCGCTCACGGGCTTGCCATCAGCCGAGCCGTCAGCACCCATGCTCAGTTCCTGCTCGGGAGAGTAGACACTGGCAAAAAACCAGTCAGCCCATTCCCGGCTGTCACTGAAACACTCACAGAACAGTTTCTTGAATCCTATACCTTTCATATGCTGTTTGTTTTACAGAATCAGTCAGTCATGTCCGGAGAGGGCTCGGGATCAGGAATCTCTGATTTGAGGGGATACTTGGCAGGACGCAGCAGCAGACGCAGCGCTGAGGAGAAGGTGAAATAATTCCAGGTCCAGTTAATGAGCACCACAGCTTTATTTCTCATTCCCAGCAGACTCATCAGATGCACAAACATCCACATCAGCCACGCAATGCGGCCGTCAAAGTGAAGTTTTCCCAGCTCTGCCACAGCGCGGTTACGGCCAATAGTGGCCATAGAGCCCTTGTCATTATACTTGAAGGGACGCTCCATCACTCCGGCATTAAGATTCTTGGCCAGGGTGCGTCCCTGCTGAATGGCGGGCTGTGCCAGCTGCGGACAGCCACGGGGATATTCCTCATTCATGCAGCAGCTTATATCGCCTATGGCAAAGAGGTCCTCAAAGCCTTCCACACGGTTAAACTCATCCACCTTGAAGCGGTTTCCGGGTACCATGGGCACTTCCGCACCTGTGATATTGAATTTCACACCCGTCACACCGGCGGTCCAGATAACGGTGTCACTCTCTATCTGAGAGCCGTCAGTAAAGGTAATGACGCCGTTCTCATAAGACTTCATGGTCTTGTTCAGCTCTATATCCACCATCAGGGTGCGCAGCGCGTTATAAGCCTCATCAGAGGAGCGCTGGCTCATGGTGCGCAGCAGACGGTCACTACCCTCAATGAGGCGCACTGAAATTTCGTTACGGTTAATTTCAGGGTACTCACGCGGCACGGAGAAGCGTTTCATTTCTCCAAGGGCACCGGCAATCTCCACTCCGGTGGGACCTCCGCCAACCACTGCAAAGGTGAGCAGCCTGCGGCGAAGCACAGGGTCCTTGGTGAGCGCGGCGCGCTCCATGCGCTCTATAATTGAGTTTCTGGTGCGTATGGCCTCTGCTGTGCTTTTGAGGGTGTATACGCGCTTCTCAAGGTCAGGGATGTTGAAGAAATTATTGGTGGTACCTGCCGCAATGACAAGCTTGTCAAAAGGTATGGTCTCAAACTGGGTTTTTACTTCCTTACGTTTGAGGTCAATGAGGGTCACATCACCAAAATGACTGATACAGCCACGGAAACGGCGGCTGAGCATTTCTCTGCGCAGTGCAAAGGAAATACTGGCGGGTTCCAGACCTGAAGAAGCTACCTGGTAAAACAGCGGCGGGAAACTGTGGTAATTGTTGCGGTCCACAATATGCACCTCAAATTTATCTTTCTTAAGCTTCTTTGCCAGATTAAGGCCACCGAAGCCCGCTCCTACTATTACTATTCTCTGGCGTGTTTCCGTATTGTTAGTGCTCATATCAGTGATGAAGAAATCTCTTAATAATCTATTTTATGCAGTATGTGGCTCGCGGGATAAAAAATCACCTAAAAGCGTCATTCTATGTCAGTTAAACGTCTCCGGTAGGAAGAAAGTTGGGAGGAGAAAGGCATCAAGTATTAATTTCTGCACAAAATTACAAAATTATTACCGTTCCGTGCAATTTCACCGCATAAAATACTTTCCTCACCGGCAAAAAAATGGCTGCCCCCTCAGAGAGCAGCCATTATGCCTGACATGCGCCTGGCGTAATTGTTACTGCAGCGGTTTAAGCTGGACGGTGAAGTGGCGCATCAATTCAGTTTCCCATGTAATCTCATAACCGCGAGTAATTTCATTGCGCCTGTCAAAAACATTTTTGAGCGCGGCGGCAATGACGGCAATGTGGTTATCCGTGTACACACGGCGGGGTATGCACAGGCGCAGCAGGTCAAGGCCTCCAAAGCGGTTTTCCCTTGTCACCGGGTCACGGTCAGCAAGGATATAGCCTATCTCGCAGCCGCGCACTCCGGCTTCCTTATAAAGCTCCACAGCCAGTGTCTGGGCGGGGAATTCTTCCTTGGGTACCTGAGTGAGCACCTTAGAGGCGTCCACAAAAATGGCGTGGCCGCCGGCAGGACGCTGATAAGGCACTCCATATTCATCCAGCAGCGAGCCCAGAAGCTGTACCTGACGGATGCGGGTGGCCAGGTTATCATATTCCGTGTTCTCATCCAGTCCCACGGCCAGCGCAGCCATGTCACGGCCGTTCATGCCACCGTAAGTGAGATAGCCCTCAAAGGGGATGCAGAAACGCTTGGCGCCCTCATACCAGTCTTCACGGTTTGTGGCTATGAAGCCGCCCATGTTCACCAGACCGTCCTTCTTGGCTGACATGGTCATGCCGTCAGCGTAAGAGAACATCTCACGGGTAATTTCCTTAATGCTCTTGTCAGCATATCCCTCTTCACGAGTCTTGATAAAATAAGCGTTCTCAGCAAAGCGGGCGCTGTCAAGGATGAGACCCTTGCCGTAACCGCGGCACAGGCGGCTCACCTGACGGAGGTTCTCCATGGACACGGGCTGTCCGCCGGCGGTGTTATTGGTGATGGTGACAATTACAAAGCTCACGCGGTCACCATGCTTGCGCAGGGCTTCTTCCAGCAGCTTAATATCCACGTTCCCCTTGAAAGGCAGTTCCAGCTGAGTGTCACGCGCCTCAGCCACGGTACAGTCCAGTGCAGTGGCCTTACGACTTTCAATATGGCCCTTGGTGGTGTCAAAGTGGGAGTTTCCCGGCACTACGTCACCTTCCTTTACAAGGTGCGAGAAGAGTACATTTTCAGCGGCGCGACCCTGATGGGTGGGGATTACATATTTAAATCCTGTCAGACGCGTAATGACATCACGCAGCTCATAAAATGAGCGCGAGCCGGCATAGCTTTCATCACCGGTCATCATGGCAGCCCACTGGCGGTCACTCATGGCGCCGGTTCCGGAATCAGTAAGACAGTCAATATATACCTGGTCAGCAGGCAACTGAAAAAGGTTATAGTGTGCCTGCTCAATCCAGCGCTCACGTTCAGCTCTGGTGCTACATCTGATGGGTTCCACCATCTTAATTTTCCACGCTTCAGCAAGAGGTAATTCCATGGTATTTTACAGTTTTAAGGGTATGGTATAAATAGTTGGAGTTTAATTCCTGTACTATGAGAGTCTTGTATGCGCAAATATAATAATTTTAGGCGGGGACTGAAATTTTTTTGCAGTAAACTTGTTAATATAAAAAACCATAACTGACATAATTATGATAATAGCATCAGAAAAACGTAAGACAAACATAGCGGAGTACCTGCTGTACATGTGGCACATTGAAGACCTTATCCGCGCCAACAATCTGGATATTGACCTGATAAAGAAAAACATAATAGACCGTTACAATTTATCCCCGGAGAAAGCCCGTGAGATGACTGAGTGGTATGAGTCACTCATAGACATGATGCGCCGTGAGGGTGTGGAGAAAAGCGGCCACCTTCAGATGAACCGCAACATTATCAGCGAGTTGGCCCGTCTGCACCAGACGCTGTTGGCTGACCCGGCCTTCCCTGAGTATTCAAAAGAATTCTATAACACGCTGCCGTTCATAGTAGAGCTTCGTGCCAAGGCCGGTGATGCCAAGGCCGGTGAGATAGAGACCTGTTTTAACGCGCTGTACGGATTGCTGATGCTCAAGCTTCAGGGCAAGGAGATAAGCCCTGAGACGGCAAAGGCCGCGGAAACCATATCACACTTCCTGGCCACACTGGCTCATGACTTTGCGCTGGATGAAAAAGATCAGCTTTTCAAGCACAACAATGACTGATTAAATCTTATCAGACGTAGTATCAAAAAACAGAGCGGGTAACGGAAAAATATCCGTTACCCGCTCTGTCATAATGACTTACTCTGTATTATTTGACTTCATCAGCGGTCTTGGTGGCGAAATCACCCTCAGTGGAAATGAATTTCCAGTCTATATCATCAATACGGTTCAGGAGGGTTACAAAGAATGCCTCAGACTGCATACCACCAACCACAATCAGCTTCTTTACGCCGGCCTGACGGGCAGCGGTAACGGCTGCTGAGAAATGATTCAGGGTCTCATTATTATGCTCATGGTCAGTGAGGTTATCATCATAAGCCAGAATGACAGTATCATATCCCGTCATGGATTTCTGCATGGCCTCCTCATGATAAAAATCAACTCGTGATACGGTGAGCTGCGAGTTCTCAATCATCAGACGCTCAGGATAATCTACCATGGCATTTACAGAATTACCGCGTTCAAGAAGTTTTCCCAATACTGTTGCATAAACCTGACAGTTCTCTCCAATAAGTGCAATCTCTTTCATAATATTATAAGGTTTTTTGGTACTCCCCGGCGGGGAGCGGTATAATTTTGATTTTCTTTATATACTGATAACAAACAGGGAGGACATTTCGTTTATGTCCGCATTTTTTTGTACCTTTGCCACTGCTTTAACTCTCCCAACCGCCCACAGAGCGGGAACAACCATATCCAATCAAAAAAAACAGTAAACTCATCTTATGAAAATACTGGTAACCGGTGCTAACGGACAGCTGGGAAAAGAGCTGCAGACAGTTCTGGAAGAAAAATTTCCGGGGCAGGCGGTGTATGCTGACTCGGGCGTGCTGGACATTACTGACAGTGCGGCGGTAAACGCTTTTGTCACCGCCGGAGACTTCTCACATATTATAAACTGCGCCGCTTACACCGCCGTAGACAAGGCTGAGGAAGAAAGCGGACTGTGCAATGCCGTCAACCACGAAGGCGTAAAAAACATTGCCGCCGCAGCTGAGGCCATAGGAGCCAAGGTGCTTCACATAAGCACTGATTACGTCTTTGACGGCCACGCATTTACGCCTTACGGAGAGGGTGACAAGGTTAATCCCACCAGCGTATACGGCGTAACCAAGCGTAAGGCTGAGACAGCTCTGATGGGTCTTGCTCCGGGAAGCATAATAGTGCGTACGGCATGGCTTTATTCCCCTCACGGAAAGAATTTTGTAAAGACCATGCTCAACCGCGCATCAACGCCTGAGGTCTCAGTGGTGTATGACCAGGTGGGAACGCCCACTTACGCACTGGACCTGGCCCGCGCCATAGCCGCCATTCTGGGGTCGCGCCAGTGGGTTCCGGGAATATATCATTTTACCAATGAGGGTGTGACCTCATGGTATGACTTTGCGGAGGCCATCTTCCGCACCACGGGAGCCAAGACTCAGGTTGTACCCATCCCCACCGCGGACTATCCCACTCCGGCCACCAGACCGCATTACGCCGTGCTGGACAAGAGTAAGATCAAGGGCACATATAACATCAAGATTCCCCACTGGTATGAGTCGCTGCAGCACTGTCTGCGCCGCCTGGATGCCATAAAATAAACGTACTTAAATGTCATCACTGCAAGAAGAAATCAGCCGCCGGCGCACCTTTGCCATCATCTCCCACCCTGACGCCGGCAAGACCACACTGACAGAGAAGCTGCTTCTCTTTGGCGGTGCCATACACATTGCCGGTGCGGTAAAGTCAAACAAAATCAAGAAGACCGCTACCAGTGACTGGATGGAGATAGAGAAACAGCGCGGTATCTCCGTGGCCACCTCTGTCATGGGCTTCAATTATGGAGACTATAAAATCAATATTCTGGACACCCCCGGTCACCAGGACTTTGCGGAGGACACATACCGTACACTCACGGCTGTGGACTCAGTAATCATTGTGGTGGATGTGGCCAAGGGCGTGGAACAGCAGACACGCAAGCTCATGGAGGTGTGCCGCATGCGCAACACTCCCGTGATTATTTTTGTCAACAAGCTGGACCGCGAAGGCCGTGACCCCTTTGATATTCTGGATGAGCTGGAAGCCGAACTGAAAATCAAGGTGCGCCCCCTGTCATGGCCCATAAATATAGGTGCCAAATTCAAGGGTGTATATAACATATACGAAGGCGGTATAGACCTTTTCACTCCTGACAAACAGAAAGTATCTGAGCGCGTGGAGATAGACACCCTGTCAGACCCCCGCATAGATGAGGCCGTGGGTGAGACTGATGCGGCCAAACTACGTGAGGACCTGGAACTGATAGAGGGCGTTTATCCTGAGTTTGACGTCCAGGAGTATCTTGCCGGCCGTGTGGCACCCGTGTTCTTCGGGTCAGCACTGAACACTTTTGGCGTCAAGGAGCTGCTGGACTGCTTTGTTCAGATAGCCCCCTCACCCCGCCCCGTGCAGGCTGAGGAACGTGTGGTAAAGCCTGAGGAACAGGCTTTCAGCGGCTTTGTGTTCAAGATTCACGCAAATATGGACCCCAATCACCGCAGCTGTATAGCCTTTGTGAAAGTCTGCTCGGGAACTTTTGAGCGCAACGCCAACTACCGCCACATGCGCACCGGCAAGACCATGAAATTTGCCGCGCCTACGGCCTTCATGGCTCAGAAGAAAAATATTGTGGACCAGGCCTACCCCGGAGATATAGTGGGTATTCCTGACACGGGTAACTTCAAGATAGGCGATACGCTGACAGAGGGTGAAAACATCCATTACCGCGGCCTTCCCAGCTTCTCACCGGAGATGTTCAAGTATATAGAGAACACTGACCCAATGAAGTCAAAACAGCTGGAGAAAGGCATCCAGCAGCTGATGGATGAGGGTGTGGCGCAGCTGTTTGTGAATCAGTTCAACGGCCGTAAAATCATAGGCACCGTGGGCCAGCTGCAGTTTGAGGTTATTCAGTACCGCCTACTGCATGAATACGGGGCGCAGTGCCGCTGGGAGCCCATATCACTGTATAAGGCGTGCTGGATTGAGTCAGATGACCCCGCGGCCCTGGAGGCGTTCAAGAAGCGTAAGCATCAGTTTATGGCTGTGGACCGCGACGGCCGAGACGTTTTTATGGCAGACTCTAATTATGTCCTGCAGATGGCTCAGGCTGACTTCCCCAAGATAAAGTTCCATTTTACTTCAGAATTTTAAGATGTCCACTGATATGACAACACAGAAACCGCTGGTGCTCATCACAAACGATGACGGCATAGAAGCGCCCGGACTGCTGGCGCTCACTGACTGCATACGCGCCATAAGCGATGAGATAGAAATATGTGTTGTGGCACCCAAGGTGCAGCACTCCGGCCAGTCATCAGCCATTACTGTTGGCGCTCCGCTGTTCATAGAGGACCGGGGTGACTATAATGGTGCAGCCATGCTCACCGTCAGCGGCACACCCGTGGACTGCGTTAAGCTGGCTCTGGACGCTATAGTCCCGCGCACACCTGACATGGTGGTATCCGGCGTAAATCACGGCTCCAACTCCGGAAACGCCATTACATATTCCGGTACCATGGGCGCTGTCCTGGAGGCTTGCACCGTGGGTATACCTGCTGTGGGTTTCTCTCTGACTCATCACTCCATCCGGGCCGACTTCAGCCTCTCAGCTCCCATGGTTACAGACATTGCAGCACGTGTGCTGCATAACGGACTGCCTGACTATACGGCTCTGAACATTAACATCCCGGCGCGCATCACTCCGCTGGGTGTCAAGGTTTGCCGCGCGGCACGCGGGCACTGGAGTGAGGAGTACGCACAGTACATTGCCCCCTCGGGCCGACCTTTCTACTGGCTGACCGGGCACTTTGTGAACGAGGAGGCTGATGCCATGGACACAGATGAGTACTGGCTTTCACAGGGTTATATCTCCGCTGTCCCCGTCACTCCGGAACAGACAGCGTTCTATGCCCTGGATAAAGTGAAAGAACTGTTAAATTAGAGTTCTCAGACCGGTCAGTCCGGTCTGACCTATCTATGCCGTGAATTTGACAGTGTATGGATTAAGAGCCCGTTCTCTGAATATGTGACTATCTAAAATCTATTCTCACAATGTCCCGTGCATCCACCTTGGCTGCGTGATAAATATGATAGCTTACTCCGTCTTTGTCTATGAATGGAATGCCCAGGAATATGTAATTGCGGACTTCGCCATTCTTAAAGGTAATCTTAACCTGACACCCGCAGTCCCATCCCTCACAAATACGGAACAGAGTTTTGTTCACGCGGTAGGCCTCAAAATTTCCTGCCACAGGGGTTGAGCGTAAGACAAAATTGCCATGTAAATCATTGGGTATTATAAACTTGTTATACCCCGTAACATGATTAATGTGCGCAAAATTCATGTCAATGATGTTACGCTGCGGGATACCTAACGCGGTGGCCGGCGCGGCATCAATATATTTGAAATCATAGTAGACCGGTGATGGCCCGGGGGTGAGTATAGTCTTCTGCGCCCACTCGTACTCAGAGCCTATACGAGTCTGCCACAGAGCAATGTGGGACCACAGACAAATCAGAGACACCAGTATTACCCCTGTACAGGCTGTGAATGCATAGGAAACTTTACACCTGAGCACATTCCAAACGGGCCTCAGGAGTGCAGTCATGAGGACCATGGCACATAAATCCGGAATCAGAGCAGCGCGCATGGGGCAGTATGTGGCACAGTTCATGGTAATACACGCCACTGCTCCCACCAGAAGAATAAGGTACTGCGGGGCACTGAGAACAGCCAAAAGGTAAGGACGCGCTGAACGTATGCAGGTCATCACCGCCATGAGTCCCAGCATCAGAAGCACCCAAATGTGCATACCCAGTATATACTTATAATACCAAAGATGGTATATTACAGGCGTCATGTCATTGAAACGCGAGGTGGTTCCCGGAATAAGCGCCATTGCCGTAAAGACAGAGAGTCCTATGAGCGTCATTATCCAGTATGGCGCCGGTGCGCGGAATCGATTAAGCAGAATATACAAGCCCGCACCGCACCACAGAGTGGCTGCAGCCTGCTCATGTGTCCACGAAGTCAGGAAGACCACCAGCGCGAAAAGCCACAGCTGTCCGCGCGTAAAGCGGCCGCGAGCCACACGCCAGAGGCACCACATCAGTCCGGCCATTGGCGGGAAATAGTTCTCACTATGTATAATGGTAAATACATTGACACGCCAGGGCAAGAAAAGCGTGGCCACAAGCCAAAACCACACCAGCTGCTTCCACGAGGGGCGCCCCGGGCGCAAATCAGCGGCGGGAAAGCAGAGTGCCACCGCATAATAAAAAGAAACTACCAGCAGCGCGGACAACAGAGCACTCACCAGTATATGCGGTATATATAAGGAGAACGGCACGGAAAGCACCTGTGCCAGACGCAGATTGTCTGTATTATACAGATAGGCTAATACTTCACCATACGCATCGGGTGAAAAAACATCCTTAGTGCCTCCGAAACCAAAATACACAAGCTGGAACCTAATGGCATCAAAAACTTCCGGGAACCCCCACAATACCCATGTAAAAAGGATGAATTCAGCTAAGAGCACCAGATACCTCAACAATCCTGATTTCATGCTGCAAAGGTAGTAATTGGGCCACACATTACAAAATCCGGTCAGGGTCTGATTCAGATATGACAGAAAACAGGTTCAAGAAAGACCTGAAGTCTGAGAGCCGATACCTCAGATCTGCGCGGAGGTGGCGGGACGCTCCAGAAGTGCGCTGGCAATGGTATCTGCCACGTGGATGAGACCGGGGAGGGGTGAGTTTTTCTGGGACTGGCGGTAATAGCGCTCGTCTTCCTTGCTCATATTCCACGGGCCCATATGCCAGCGGATGGCCAGAAGTTCTTCATCACTGAGTTCAAGGCCTGACCCCACAAGCATTATGGCGCTCTTTTCCCCGTGGCCTATGGGAAAGAGCTCGTCGTGAATCTCATACTCAGTAAATTCCTCGTAAGTACCTATCTCATTACGTCTCTTGCGCTTGGTCAGGCGGTAAAGGTTACTCTTGCACACGTCATGAAGCAGGGCGGCAATGGCCACGGAGTCTTCAGCCAGCTCCTTTTCCAGGTCAGGGCGGCGCTTGAGTATGTCAGCGCGGACATCCATGGCGGCATCATAAACATTCAGCGAGTGCTCCACCAGGCCGCCGGGGTATGAGCCGTGGCCCTGGCGTGAGGCCGGAGCTTCAAAAAAGCCCAGGGCTTCTATGTCTTCAAGGACATAATCCATTCCGGGGCGGCCTGTGGCTGTGAGTATGTTCTTAAAGCGCTCTGTATTAGCGCTGAGCTGTTTCTGTGAAATATCTGAAGCCATATTTAAAGACTGTTGTTATAAGATGGGACTCAGGAGGCGGACCAGTGACTCTGCCGCGCGCTGAGCAAGTGAGCGTTTACGCCACTGGTCAGGATAAACCCTGCGGCTCTGGCCCAGGTCAGACATGAAGGCGTTCACCAGTGCCCGGTTGACCTCCTTTGAATATATAAAAGCGTTTGACTCAAAATTATGTTCAAAACTGCGGAAATCAAAATTAGTGGACCCCACGGTGCTGAGTTCATCATCCACTATCATGGTTTTACTGTGCAGCATGCCGCCCTCGTAGAAATAAATCTTTATGCCGGCGCGCAGACACTCAGTGATGTATGAGGCAGATGCCAGGGTGAGCATGCGTGAGTCAGTGTGGCGGGGAATCATCAGTCTCACATCCACATGTGCCAGGGCAGCCTGCTGCAAGGCTTTAAGGAGAGCCTCAGTGGGGAGGAAGTAGGGGGTCTGTATGAAGATGCGCTTCTTGGCTCCGGCTATGGCGCGCAAGAAGAGGAATGCCAGGTTACTCCACTGCCCGGTGGGGCCGGAGGTCACCAGCTGCATGGCTGCGGTATGGGTGTGTTCACTCTCCGGTGCTGACTGCCGGGGGAGCTCCTTTTCAGCCAGCTCCAGCCTGCGCCCCATGAAAGCCCAGTCAACGGCAAAGCTGTATGTGAGCGCGGCAGTGAAGCGGCCTTCAACACGCAGGTGCGTGTCACGCCATTTTCCCAGAGATGAGCCGTGCACATAACGGTCAGCAAGGTTCATGCCGCCTATGTACCCCACTCTGTCATCAATTATACATATCTTGCGGTGATTGCGCCAGTTTATTTTGGTACCCAACTGCGGGAATGAGACTTTGAAGAACGGATAAGCCTCAACACCGGCCTTGCGCAGGTCCTTGAAGAAACGGCTGCGGGTTCTGAAACTTCCCACATGGTCATAAATAACACGGACCTTCACCCCGGCAGCGGCACGTTCCTTGAGGACCTGCGCCACCTTGCGGCCGGTTTCATCATCAGCTATGATGTAATACTGTAAATTTATGCTGGTGGTGGCGGAGCGCAGGTCAGCAAGGAGAGATTCCAGTTTCTCTGCGCCATCTGTGAAAATCTTAACCGAATTATCCTGATACAGACCGGAGCCTCCCACTGAGCGTCCCAGAATGACCAGCTGGCGGCTCTCATGGCTGAGCTCCAGCTTGCGGTAATCCACGCGCGGCGAGACACCCTCACGCCGCTTGAGCTTTCTGCGGTTGCGGCGGGAAATCATGGCCGTGTTCTTAATGCTGCGACCAAAGAAGATATAAAGCACAATTCCTAACAGCGGCAACAGCAGAAGAATGGTGACCCATGCCAGCGACTTTACGGGGTTACGGTTCTCTGAAAGCACCACACAGATGATACTCACAATGGTCACACCGTAAACCACCATAAGGCCGTAATAAACCCAGTCAAGAATCAAGCTATAATGAATGACGCAAAACATGACGCAATTTACAAATATTTCCCGGCCAGGGGTGTTAAATAATACAAAAAGTTAATACCACACCGGGAGACAAATGGTGAACAGTAATGCCTCTCTGTCCGTTTTAATTACAAACCTATGCATGGAGAATTTTTTCATCTCCTGTCCGTTACAACCGGGGTGTTAAAAAATCACCCGTTTATCTATTCTATCTATGACACACAACCCTATGAAACACAGCACACATTATGCAGAAAGACATACCATTAGACAGTCAGCGCTGACAGCCGGTGCGGTTCTCATATGCTCCCTCATTTCCATGCCCTCCTTTGCCGCCGGGACTCTGACTCCTGAACAGGCTCTGAGCAGGGCGCTGGGAAGCAGTACGGCCCGTAAGGCTAAAATAAACGGCCAGGGACCGCGCTTCTCGCTGAAGCACACCGTAAGCCCCACAGACGGAGAACCGGGGGTGTATGTGTTCCAGAACAGTGCAGGCGGTTATCTTATTTCCTCAGCACGCTCATGCGGCGCACCGGTGCTGGGATATGCAGACAGCGGCAGCTTTGAGCTTAACCCCACCACTGAGTGGTGGCTGGCCTCATACGCGGCTCAGATGCAGAACGCCTCCTCAGATGACTCCTACACCGCGGTGAGTGATGAGCTTGCACCCATTGAAGCCATGACAGTGACAGAATGGGGTCAGGGAACGCCTTATAACAGTCTTACACCGGTAATCAGCGGCACCCATGCCGTAACCGGTTGCGTGGCCACAGCTCTTGCTCAGGTGATGTATTATCACCGCTGGCCGGCAAAGGGCAACGGTTCACACAGCTATACCCTCAAGGCCACCGGTGAGAGTGTAAGCGCTGATTTCAGCAACTCCACATATGACTGGTCAGAGATGCTCCCCTCATATTCCTCAGACTCACCGGAAAGTGCCCGCAATGCCGTAGCAGAGCTGATGTATGACTGCGGCGTGGCCACAAATATGCAGTATACCACCGGGGAGAGTTCAGCTCAGGCAGTGGCCATTCCCAATGCCATGGTGGAATACTTTGGATATGACAAGGGGCTGTATTACGCAGACCGCAATTACTATGATATAGAAGAATGGAACCGCTTTGTATATGACCAGCTGGCTAATTACGGTCCCGTGCAGTATTCAGGTCAGAGTGATGACGGCGGGCACTCCTTTGTGTGTGACGGCTACAGCCATGACGGCTACTTTCACATAAACTGGGGCTGGACCGGCTCAGCCAACGGCTATTTCCTCCTTACCGCCCTCTCACCCACAGAGCAGGGAGAGGGCAGCGCCGGTGAAGGATATAATTTTGAGCAGAGCATAATAGCTGATGTGCAGCCACCTGTGGAAGGCTCAGAAATAAAGCCCGTGTTTTACCTTGCCGGTAATCTCACTCCCTCCGTCACCTCAGTGGGTACAGGAAGAAGCCTGACACTTTACGGTCCTCTCTATAACTATTCTTATGAGCCCATGAGCGTACGCACCGGCCTGAGAATCACAGCCGCTGACGGAACTGTGACATACGCCTCCGGACAGCAGCTGAGCTCACTGCCCATGCAGGTGGGAGTCATGACTTTCAGCGTCACCATGCCGTCTGACCTTGCAAGCGGCAATTATACAGCCACTCCGGTGGTCCAGTACGCCGGCAAGTGGTATGACGTGCGCGTTCTCACCGGTAAGACTGACCGCCTTATGCTGCATGTATCAGGCAGTGACATAAGCTTCTCCGGCGAGCAGGGTGCCATCCTGACGGCAAGCGGACTCACGGCCGGTTCAGAATTCCACATAGGAAGCGGCTATGAGCTGAACGCCACCGTAAGCAATATAGGTGCTGAAGATTATACAGGCACCGTGTGCGCCGTATTCACCAAAAACCAGGGCGCGACCCGCGTGGCCCTTGGCGAGCCTTATCCTCTGTACCTGACCCCCGGAGAGACCCAGCCCTTGAAGTATTATTCAGAATTCACCCATATATACGCCTCCGCTGATTTTACACCCGGCACCTATACCGTTTATCTGGCTGACTCATATGACATGCAGCCGGTGAGCGAGGGTATAGTAATTAACATAGAGGGCGCCGGCGGCACTCCTGAATTCAGCCTCAGCGACGTGGCGCTGGATGTAGCTGACACAGCGGAGGTCAACCCGGATGAAATAAAGGTCTCCGGCGTGCTCAACTGCAGCAGCGGATACTTTGCAGACCGCCTGCGAGCTGTGATTACCCCTACGGAGGGCACCATTACCGGGCGTGACAGCGGTTCATTCTACAGCGAACCTGTATTTGCCTCCGCCGGAGAGAGCACAGATTTCACAATAGAATTCAGCTTCCAGAACGCCCGCCCCGGCCAGGAATACAGCATGGTGCTTTATCAGGGTAATACACCTAAGTCAGAACCGGTGATTTTCCGCACCGCATCAGACATTGTGACCGCACTGGATGAGAGCAGGGTGGATGACAGCGATGAATATATCACCGGCGTTTACACCGTTACCGGCGTATCACTACCCGTACCTCAGACCGGAATCAGCCACGCCACACAGGAACTGCGCAACCTTTACAGCGCAGGGTATTACGTCCTGCACACTTCCACCGGACGCAGCCTGAAGGTAAAAATCTAAGATATTATAAAAGAAAAAGGAACACGTAAAAAACAAAGAAAAAAATTGGCTACACACGGATATGATGTGTATATTTGCAGCATAGATGTCTGCATAAAATATTAAGCGATGAAGAACAAACTGAATATAAGCCTGATTACTGCTGCGGTATTAGTGGCCGCAGGCCTGATATGGGTGGGCTGCGGAATAAAGAGCGGCCTTACAACCTTTGCGCAGAGGGACCGCGTGGCCAGCGTGCGCGGACTGTGTGAGCGCGAGGTGCCCGCCAATCTTGTTACCTGGCCCATTGTAACCCAGGACATGGGCAATGACCTGCCTGAGCTGTACCGCAGTACGCATCAGATTAATTCCCGCATACTTAAATTCCTGAATGATAACGGCATAAACCAGGAAGAAATCAGCGTGGCGCCACTGGATGTGACTGATAATCTTACCTCCAGCTATGACCCGGAGCGAGTACAGCAGCGCTACAAGGTGACCAGCGTGATAGTGGTAAAGTCTAACCAGGTGGACAAGGTGCGCAAGCTCATTGACCGCCAGACAGAACTGATATCAGAGGGTATAGCCATTCTTGCGGGGAGCTATCAGTATCCCATCACCTATGACTATACTGACCTCAATGCCATCAAGCCTGACATGATAGCCGAGGCTACAAAGAAAGCGCGTGAGGCGGCTGACAAATTCGCCCAGGACTCAGAGTCAGAATTAGGCGGCATAAAGAGCGCCTATCAGGGACAGTTCAGTATCAATGACCGCGACCAGTACACCCCTTACATCAAGACTGTCCGTGTGGTGACCACACTGGAGTACTATCTCAAAGACTAATCACATACTTCTGTATCCACCCGTAAGACTCACCAGAGCGCATACAATGCGCCCTACCATAACACGCCTGAATCTCAGCTGTCTATGCGTACAAGCTCTGTGGCGGGGAAATTACGGCTCAGGTAACGGCTGATGAAACCGAAGGTGTCCTCAGCTATGAGCCTGTCAGAGTCAAAAAAAGTATTATAAAACACGTAACGGAGGTCCATGTGCCGTGCTGCCAGAGCCTCAAGGGACAGTATGGTGTGGTTAATGGAGCCCAGCACTCCATTAGTAACCAGGGCCACAGGCATGTTGCGCTCACGTGCGTAATCTATGGTGAGGAAAGTGTCAGTGAGCGGTACCATCAGGCCCCCGGCACCTTCAATGAGAACCACTTCATAGCGAGCGCTAAGTTTCTCCACTGCCGCGTCCACCAGAGAGAGGTCTATCTCACGGCCGTCAAGGCGTGCCGCCAGCTGGGCAGAGCACGGATGAGTGAAAATCAGGGGAGCCGTGGTGTGGTCAAGGTCCTCAGGGAACAGCCCCGTGCCCATGAGCTTACGGTGCGTTTCTATGTCCTCACTCCACTCCGTGCAGCCCGTCTGCACAAATTTAAGTGTTATTACTTTAAGGCCCTGAGACATAAGATGTCGTGCCCAGGCCGCGGTGACATAGGTCTTGCCGGCGTCAGTGTCAATTCCGGAAATAAAGAGGGTCTTGGGATGCGTATTCATGATTTTTTTCTGGCTATGAGTATAAAGGGACGGTATGTGAGATAACACATTCCGTCCAGCATGCGCGGATAGCGCTCCATTACCTGCCGCATGGGTGTGCGGGCAGAGGCTCCGCGTCCCAGACCGTTAACGCCTGTGAGACGGAGGTGCCGGAACACATCAGCGGGAGATTCAAAGGGAATACTGGCGGTGTAATCACGCGCTATTATAAGTTCAAGGGAGTCAGGTAATATACCAAGCCACTGTTTGAGCGAGAGCAAGGGGAGCCCTACTCCGGTGATGGTTCTTATCTCCTCCATATTGCCGCTGACAAAGGATGTCAGGGCCAGGAAGCCTCCCGGACGGAGGACTCTGGCGCACTCAGTAAGGAAACGGCCCGGTGAGTTAAACCACTGAACCGTGGAGGCGGTGGCAATGACGTCATAACGCTGTGGAAGCGTGCGACAAAGCTCCACCTCAGCATCGCAGCAGTTAAAAATGTGTCCCTTGCAGCCGCTGGCATCAGGACCTATGTCCCACAGGTGCATGCGGCGTGCCTGGCATGAGCGCAGCAGGGCACGTGTGAGCAGTCCCGTTCCGGAACCTATCTCCAGACACATCTTTGCCGGATTTGAAAGCAGCTCCATGACACCGTAATGTAACATGGCCTCCAGCAGGTTATGTATCACTTTCCTCTGGACCAGTGCCTGAGTATCATAAGTATTGCGGTGGTTGTCAAAACATGCTCCGGCATGCTGTTTGTCAATAATATATCTGTCCAGTATTTCCTGCATGGGGAGATAATGCGCTCCGTCCACCATGTCAGTTACCACACCCTGCCAGGCGCGCCACTGGTTCTCCGGCGGAAAAATGGCATCACTCCGGGAGATTACCGCTCTGTCCCAGCGCATGCTGCGCGGGTTTCCTATGATGGGAGCCGGGTAAATGGCATTAAGCTCATCACGGAGCTCCTGAATGTCAGTACGCTGCGGCGCTATGTCAGAGAAGGCCTTGAAAGCCTCTGCTGAGCCACACATGCGGCGGTGGAACTTGCGTAAATTACGGTCATCCAGAGCGCGCTCAGTTCCGGTGTATACAGCCTCCGGAATCCCCAGTCTGTCATCTACGGGGAAGAGCGTGCCGTTAACGGCAATTTTTGCTGTGACGCGGGGCTCAATGGTGTGTGTGGTGACTGAGGCAGCATAGACACCCAGTGACCATGCCACAATACAAATTTCCTTATATCCCTGCACGCTGCTCCAGTCAATGTCCATGCTGCGGTAATCCCATACAACAAGAATATCATAACCCGGACGCACCAGATGTTCAAAGGGACGACTGTCCATGCTCCAGCCCGCAAAGATGACTATCACCCTTTCACCCCCTGTGCTGCTTACCATCTTCTGCTTCATGACTGCATCTGAGTTATGTGTGACAAGGCAGCCTCCACCTTATTCAGGTCAGCGTCAGTAAGGGAGGCGTTCAGGCTGAAACGCAAGCGTTCAGTACCAGGCGGCACTGTGGGGCGACGTATGGGAAGTACCATGATGCCGCTGCGACGCAAGGCGTCAGAGAGAGCCACGGCTTTCTCTGCGCTTCCGGCCATCAGGGGCTGTATGTGTCCTGCGTGAGAACTTGCCAGAATACGCTGCATGCGTTCTCCTATGTCACGCAGGGCTGCACGGGCCGTATCCATTTCCAGCATGCGGGTGAATGTGCGGCGGCTCCAGTGAAGAGTCACGTCAGGAAGTGCCGTGGAGAAAATAAAACTGCGGGCCGTGTTTATGAAATACTGCTTAAGCACCGGAGATACCACGGCAAAGGCACCTACAGAAGCCAGTGCCTTTCCCAGCGTACCCACCGTAACATCCACGGCAGAGGGGTCAGCCAAAGCCTGGACCATACCCAGGCCTGCAGGCCCGAGAACGCCCACGGCATGCGCCTCATCCACATAAAGCATCAGGCCAGGAAAATCTTTCTTTAAGCTCACCAGCGCCTCAAGGTCAGCGCAGTCACCGTCCATGCTGTAAACGCTTTCCACAATTACCAGAACACGGCTGAATCCAGCACCCTCAGACTCTATAAGACCGCGCAGGTGCTCCATGTCATTGTGTCTGAAGCGGCGGAAAGGAGCACGGCTGAGAGTTATTCCGTCTATGATGCTGGCATGTACCAGCCTGTCAGCCAGAATCAGGGTATTTTTATCAGCCAGAGCGCTCACCATGCCTATGTTGGCATGATAACCTGAATTGAAGACCAGGGCCTGACGTCCGTGGCCGTATGCCTGAGCCAGTGTATCTTCAAGGGCGGAAAAAGCCTGCTGGCGTTGCGCCAGCAGCCGCGAGGCGGATGAAGAGCCGCAGACAGCCTCTGCGGTGGTATATTCACGGAGGAATTCACGATAAGAATCTGTATCAGCGGCAATGGCCAGATAATCATTTCCCGTGAGGTCCACCATGGCGTCTGAGGCTACCTCAGGGAGCGCGCGCAGGTTTCCGGCCTCTGCCAGCTGCCTCAGGCGCATATCATATGTGTCAAGTACTGTCACAGCTCGGAGACAAGTTTTACAAGAGCCTTACACAGCTTGCGCAGCTGAGCGTCATTTATAACATAAGGAGGCATGATGTACACGTTTCGCCCGAAGGGTCTGATCCACACACCCTCCTCCACGCAACGGCGCTGGAAAGCCCCCACATCCACCGGGTCCTTCATCTCCACCACGCCTATGGCTCCGAGTGTGCGCACGTCAGCTACTGATGCGAGTGATGCGACCGGCGCCAGTTCCTCCGCAATTATACTGTTTATATGCCCTATCACGCGGGGCATGTCCTGTTCTGTAAGCAGCTTCAGGCTCTCCACCGCCACGGCACAGGCCAGAGGGTTAGCCATGAATGTGGGGCCGTGCATCATCACACCGGCCTCACCGCGGCTGATGGTATCAGCCACCTCAGCGGTGGTAAGAACGGCGGCAGAGGTCATATATCCTCCCGTGAGAGCCTTTCCTACCGTCATTATGTCCGGCACCACACCGGCGTGTTCAAGTGCAAAACAGCGTCCTGTACGCCAGAAGCCTGTGGCTATCTCATCAAAAATCAGATATATGCCATATGCGTCACAGAGCTTGCGCAACTCACGCAAATACTGAGGGTGATAAAAACGCATGCCGCCGGCACCCTGCACCACCGGTTCCAGTATGACCGCGGCAAGTGTGGACGCGTGTTCCTCTATGGCCTGACGCATCTGGTCAAAATCAGCGGGGTCCCATGGGGCGTCAAAGGGCGTCCGGGGTTCACTGACAAAGAAACGCACAGGCAGCGCGGGGCCAAAAGCGCCATGCATGCCCGTAACCGGATCACAGACACTCATGGCGTTCCATGTGTCACCGTGATAACCGCGGCGTATGGTGAGGAAATCAGTTCGCTTGTGGTCTCCTGAACGCGAGATTGCTGCCTGAACGGCCATTTTCATGGCTACCTCAACGGCCACTGAACCGCTGTCTGCATAAAAGATATTATGCATCTGCGGAGGAGCCATGCTCAGGAGCAGTTTTCCAAGCTCAATGGCGGGCAGGTGCGTCATGCCACCGAACATCACATGGCTCATGTCCTGCATCTGGGCGACGGCTGCGCTGTTGAGACGGGGATTATTGTAACCGTGGATAACGCACCACCATGAGGACATGCCGTCAATAAGCACCGTGCCGTCAGCAAGTTCTATCTCAGCACCATGGGCGCTCTTAACCAGATATACCGGCAGCGGGTCAATGGTGGATGTATACGGATGCCACAGGTGCTCACGGTCAAAGTCACACAGCGGCTTTATTTCCTGTTCTGTCATAGGTGCAAATTTACAAATTATATTTTAGACCGTGTAAAAAAAAGTTTCGTACCCGGAAGGATATGACTTATATGACTTATATGACTTATAATAAAAAAATCCCGCCGGGCGGGATTTTTATGCGTGAGGCCACTGTTTAGAGAATCAGCAGCTAAAGAGCTGTCTTTATCAGTCCTTGATGAGGTTGTGGCCGGTCATCTCCTTGGGCTGGGGAAGTCCCATGATGTGGAGGATAGTGGGTGCCACGTCAGCCAGTTTACCGTTTTCAACGGTGGCGTTCTTGTCCTCTGTCACGTAAACGCAGGGAACGGGGTTGAGTGAATGGGCTGTGTTGGGTGTACCGTCAGGATTAACGGCGTTGTCAGCATTACCGTGGTCAGCAATGATGATGGCCTCATAGCCGTGCTTCTTTGCGGCCTCAATGGTGTCACGGACGCACTCATCCAGGGTGACCACTGCTTTTTCTATGGCGCTGTAAACACCTGTGTGACCCACCATATCACCGTTGGCAAAGTTAACAACAATAAAGTCATACTTCTCAGTGTCAATGGCCTCCACCAGCTTGTCTGTAACCTCATAAGCGCTCATTTCCGGCTTCATGTCATAAGTGGGCACCTTGGGAGAGGGCACCAGGATGCGGTCCTCGCCATCAAAGGGCTGCTCACGGCCGCCGTTGAAGAAGAATGTCACGTGTGCGTACTTCTCAGTTTCTGCTATGTGGAGCTGGTGTTTCTTCAGCGATGAGAGGTATTCACCCAAGGTGTTGTCAACGTTCTCCTTATCAAAGATGATATTCACACCCTTGAAAGAAGAGTCATAGGGGGTCATGCAGTAGTACTGCAGACCGGGGATGACATGCATGCCTTCCTCCGGCATATCATGCTGGGTAAGAACAATGGTGAGCTCCTTGGCGCGGTCATTTCTGTAATTGAAGAAAATAACCACGTCACCTTCCTTAATGGTACCGTCCACGGTGGAGTTATTAATGGGTTTGATGAACTCATCCGTCACATCAGCGTCATAGCTCTTCTGCATGGCTTCCACCATGTCAGAGGCCTGTTCGCCCTTGCCTTCCACCAGAAGGTCATAAGCCACCTTAATACGGTCCCAGCGCTTGTCACGGTCCATGGCGTAAAATCGGCCGATGATGGAAGCGATGGTGCCTGTAGAGTCAGGGCGTGCGCAGTGCTCCTGAAGCTGCTCAATGAAGCCCTTGCCACTTCTGGGGTCAGTGTCACGGCCGTCCATGAAACAGTGCAGATAAACCTTATCCAGCTCATAATGGCGGGCAATGTCGCAGAGGGCAAACACATGCTCCAGTGATGAGTGCACGCCTCCGTTGCTGGTAAGACCCATCAGATGAAGGGCTTTACCGGTTTGCTTGGCGTATGAGTATGCTGCCTTAATGGCAGGATTTTCCAGGATGGAATGGTCTGCAATGGCCTTGTTAATTTTTACCAGGTCCTGATAGAGGACACGTCCGGCACCAATGTTGAGGTGACCTACCTCAGAGTTTCCCATCTGTCCGTCAGGGAGACCAACGTTCTCACCTGAGGCCAGGAGCTGAGAGTGAGGATATTCACTGAGCAGGCGGTCCCAGTAAGGTGTGGGAGTGCTGTAAATGGCATCAGCGTGGGTGTGGTTTCCTATTCCCCAGCCGTCCAGAATGATAAGTAATGCTTTTTTAGCCATATTCTTTGATAGTTTTAAGTTTAAATTCAGTTATTCTTCCCGTTAAGGTCCTGTTCCCTTTCCCGACGCAGGCGTTCACGTTTCTTGAGGTTAAAATGAAGAAGCACTATAATCATGAGTGTGATGATGACAGTGCCCCAGAAATATGTGGGTGTCATCAGTCCCTGACGCATGCTGCGGTATCCGAAACATGACATAACCATCAGATACACAAGTAAAACGCCGGGAAGGATAATAGGTTTACCAATTTTCATATCAGTTTACCGTGTGAGGTGTGGAATCAGTAATAAATTCAGATTTCCAGGGGTCAAAGCTGCCCTGGCGCATGTGAACATACAAATCCAGGCATGCCTTGGCATCCAGGGCTGCATAGGCCTGCTGGGCCGGGTTCAGTTCCGCCGCCTCCCAGTTAGTGAGGCGCTGATTCTTGGACATATATTGCCCGAATACTATGGCATAAATCTTCTGGAGAGAAATGTCACTGATGCCAAACTGTTTAACATATGTCTGGAGCTCTATGAAGCTCTGAGGCTTAAAGTCAGGGCAGATGCGGCGCAGGACAGTAAAGTCATCATGCACGGAGAGCCCTATCTTCACAATATCCGGATTTTCAAGAATCTCCCTGAGCCCGTCCGGGAAGCCTATCTTGTTAAGCCTGAAGAGGAAACAGTGGTTATCAGTGTACAGCTGCATGAGAGCCACCTTATAAGTAAGACCTTTCCTGAAGGATGGCCTGGTTTCCGTGTCAAACCCTATGAGCCTTGCTTTGCGCAGATAGCGCACGGCAGCGCGGGCCTTGTCCATGGTGTCAACCACGGTTATACCGCCTGCGTATGCCGTCACAGGGAGGGTGGTCAGGGCCTCCTTGGAGATGGAAATTGTAGGAATCTGATGGGTCATAGCGTGCAAATATACAACAAAAAATCCAATCAAGCAGATGGTGGGAAAAATTTAGATGCCGTTATTTGATATTATTATCATATGGCCGGGTCTTGGGGTCAGGGCGTGAAACAATATGCAAATCAAAAACGGCATATGGCGGGGCAATGATTTTGCCGAACCATATTTTTAATGTATATTTGCGGTGGGAAAGCGGGAACCCGGCGCACAGTGTTCCACGAAAGACGCAGGGGTTACTGTTTCCATTCAGATATAAAGACATGGGAAAGATAATTGCAGTAGCAAATCAGAAAGGTGGTGTGGGAAAAACCACCACCACCATAAATCTGGCGGCCTCTCTGGCCGCCGAGGGATGTAAAGTCCTCATCATTGACGCTGACCCGCAGGCTAATGCCACCAGCGGTTACGGTATAGACCCGCGGAGCATGACTTCATCCATTTATGAATGTATAGTGGACGGTTATCCGCTGAACGGCTCAGAGGTGTCCACCTGTGTGGAGGGCCTGTCACTGGTGGGCTCACGTATTGACCTTGCGGGCGCTGAGCTTGAGCTTATAAACAAGCCTAACCGCGAGAGGGTGCTGAGCGGACTGCTGGAACCGGTGCGTGAGAAGTATGACTATATCCTGATAGACTGCTCACCGTCACTGGGACTCATCACAGTCAACGCCCTTACTGCTGCTGATTCCGTGATAATACCTGTGCAGGCTGAGTATTTTGCGCTGGAAGGAATCAGCAAACTGATGAACACCATCCGCATTATAAAACAGCGTCTGAACACGTCACTGGACATTGAGGGCTTTCTGCTGACCATGTATGACGCGCGTCTGCGCCTGGCAAATCAGATTTATGAGGAGCTCAAGAGCTACTTTGGTGACATGGTGTTTGACACGGTTATTCCACGCAACATACGTCTGAGCGAGGCTCCGTCACACGGGCTTCCGGCTCTGCTTTACGCACCCGAGAGCCGCGGTGCCACCAGCCATACGCTGTTGGCAAAAGAAATAATAGAAAAAAATAACTCCAAGTAATCTGCAGTTCACATGTCAGAGAAACGCAAAGCTCTGGGCCGAGGCCTGAGTTCACTAATATCCATGGATGATGTGCCCGCACACGGCACCTCAGCCATCAATGATGTAACACTAAGCCAGATAAGTCCTAATCCGGACCAGCCCAGAAAGAGTTTTGATGAGGAGAGTCTGGAAGAACTTGCCGCCTCCATAAGGGAGTTAGGCATCATACAGCCTCTGTCTCTGCGCAAGACCGGACCGGAGAGCTATCAGATTATAGCGGGAGAACGCCGTTACCGTGCAGCGCTGATGGCGGGGCTTTCATCTGTTCCGGCCTATATCCGCACGGCAAATGACGTGGAGCTAACGGAGATGGCGCTGATAGAGAACATCCAGCGTGAGGACCTGAATGCCATAGAGATAGCACTGACTTTCAAGAAGCTCATGGAGGACTATGAGCTAACACAGGAGCGTCTGAGCCAGCGTATAGGCAAGAAGCGCACCACGGTGGCTAACTTTCTGAGGCTGCTTAAGCTTCCGGCAGAGGTGCAGCTGGGGTTGCGTGACAAGCTGGTGGATATGGGGCATGCCCGCGCTCTTCTGAGCATCACAGACCCGCATCTGCAGCTGAAGTTGTATAAGGAGATACTGACTCACGGGCTGTCAGTGAGACGCGTTGAGGAGCTTGCAAAAGCTTACCAGAACGGCCATGCCGGAGAGCAGGCGGCCAAGGAGCGCCCCAGGACACGCAGTTCTAAAGAGTATGATGTGCTGAAGAAACACCTGTCAGCGTCATTCAACACACCGGTGCAGTTCACATGCGATAACAGCGGACGCGGACGCATCACTTTCCCCTTTAAGAATGATGAGGAGCTGGAGCGTCTTATCACACTTTTTGACCGTATAAAAGCATCAGACCAGGGTGTTCAGTAAGGTGTTGAAATATTTGGCGGCCACTGTGGTGATGCTGTCTGCAGCTGTCTGCGGCAATGCCGGGACGGTTGAGCCAGACAGTGTGCCCTCAGAGGTGGAGATGTTGATTGTTGACCCCTTTGTGGCCGCTTTTGACAGCAATGATGACAGTGTCACGCTATTGGCCCCTGATACTGTTGTCACCCCTAATCCTGCAAAGCTGCGTCACACCATAGATGAATTTAATGTATGGGAGGAGCGCGAGGTGGCGTTCAACCCGTCCCCTACCCGTGCAGTGTGGATGTCAGCCCTGTTTCCCGGTCTGGGACAGATTTATAACCGGCGCTACTGGAAACTACCGGTGGTGGTGGGCGCTTTCATGGGCCTGGGCTATGCCACACAGTGGAATAATACCATGCTCACTGACTATACGCGCGCTTACCGTGACCTTCTGGACAATGACCCGGGGACAAACTCATATATGAACTTTTTTCCTCCCACCACCAGTGAGTCAGACCTGGACAAGACCTGGCTGCGAAATCTGTTGCAGAGCCGCAAGAATTATTTCCGGCGCAACCGTGACCTGTGTATAATAGGCATGGTGGGGGTGTACCTGCTGGCCATGGTGGACGCATATGTTGACGCCTCGCTGGCCCATTTTGACATATCCCCGGACCTGAGCATGGATGTTGTACCCACTCTGATGCAGGATGGCCGCGGGGTCCTCCCGTCCGTGGGGTTCCTGTGGGCATTTAATTTCTGACAAATATAACCGCATTATCACATAATATATAAGACAAAATGAAGCTAAGATTACTGATGGGAACCGTCCTCTGCGCAGGCGCCATACTTATGGGCGGCGCAAAACCGGCACCGGCTCCAAGCATACTCTCTATAAAAGACAGCATACATGACAAGGCCATAATTTATCCTGAGAGCTTTGAGACTGACGTACACAAGATGCAGCAGGACTGGTATCTTCAGAATTATGCTGAGCTGGATAAGGAGGCTGACAGCCGTATCAGCCCCGTCACCACGGATGAGGAATACATAGAGCGTCTGAGCAAGCTCCCCACAGTGATAGAGATGCCATTTAACAGCGTGGTGCGTGATTACATAAAGATGTACAGTGAGCGCAAGCGTCAGCTGGTGGAGAACATGCTGGGCATGAGCCTTTACTATATGCCCATCTTTGAACAGGCTCTGGACCGCTACGGACTGCCGCTGGAGCTGAAGTATCTACCCATAGTAGAGTCAGCGCTGAACCCTAATGCTGTATCCCGCGCAGGTGCCACCGGCCTGTGGCAGTTCATGCTCCCCACGGCTAACGGCCTTGGTCTGGAGGTGAACTCACTGGTGGATGAACGCCGTGACCCCTATGCCTCATCAGACGCTGCCGCCCGCTATCTGAAACAGCTCTATGAGATGTTTGGTGACTGGTCACTGGCCATTGCGGCATATAACTGCGGTCCGGGTAATGTGAACAAGGCTCTGCGCCGTGCCGGTGGCGGAAAGAAAGACTTCTGGGCGCTGTATAATTATCTGCTGCCGGAGACACGCGGTTATCTTCCCAGCTTCATTGCGGCCAATTATGTGATGAATAATTATCCGGCACACAATATATCGCCGGTACTGGCCCGCAAGCCCATAGTAACTGATACCATACATGTGAACCAGCGCATCCACTTTGAGCAGATTTCAGAGGTGCTGGCTATACCCATGGATGAGCTGCGCGCCCTTAATCCGCAATACCGGCAGGACCTTATTCCCGGCAATATCAAGCCGTATTCACTGACGCTGCCCTCGCTTCAGGCATACGCTTATCTGGCAAATCAGGACTCTATAGCAAACTATAACGCAGAGAAATACGCGCGTCGTGAGGAAGCGGCCATCGGTGAGCAGGAAAGCGTCAGCGGCCAGAACGGCCATTATATTACAGAACAGGTAGTGAAATATCACACTGTAAAAAGAGGCGAGACGCTTAAGAAAGTGGCCTCACGCTACGGTGTAACCCAAAATGCCATAAAGAAAGCTAACGGGCTTAAGAAAAATGCGCTGCGCTCAGGCCAGAAACTGAAAATAGTAACCACTCAGAAGCGCTGGGTGCCTGATGAGAATGAGACAGTTCAGCCAGAGGCATCCGGCGAAAACAGTACCGGGGTTACTGACTCCGTAGCGGAACAGAGTGAGGAAAAACCGGAGGACGGCAGCCCCGATAATGTAAGCCCTACGCAGGCAGAGAAACCGGCTCCCGCTCCGGCAAGAAAGCCTGACAATGCCGCCAAGCCTCAGACTGTACGCCATACGGTGGCCAAGGGAGAAAACCTGTTTAAAATCTCTCAGCGTTATGGTGTGACTGTAGAGGCCCTCAAGGAGGCTAACGGCCTGAAGAATGACAATGTCCAGCTGGGTCAGAAACTGGTGATACCCTCAGGTAGCAAGGCTACAAAGACCTCTTCCGGCGGCGTCAAGAAGAGCAGTAAAAGCAGCAGCAAAGGCAGCGGTAAAAGCAGTAAGAAAAGAAGAAGACGCTAAGAGTATTTCCTAACAAGTCCTAAACAGAGGTTCTAAGAAACATATACATAGTACCGGGCGAGATGCCTTTGTGGCTGTGCCCTAACCAATCATTAAAAACATTATGAAGAAGCTGAATCAGAATGAACTGTCACCGGCTGAGGTGGATCCCATAGACCTGCCGGAAAACGCGTTCAGAGAGCTGGCCGCGGATGAGGAATACCGTCCGGTGATGCATCCGGCTCATGATTATCCGGAAGTAACGCCTTACTCAGTGAGCATGGGTCTCCTGCTGGCTGTGGTTTTCAGTGCCGCAGCGGCTTATCTGGGCCTGAAAGTGGGTCAGGTGTTTGAGGCTGCTATTCCCATTGCCATCATAGCCGTGGGACTGAGCAATGCACGCAAGATGCCTAACGCTCTGGGCCAGAATGTAATAATACAGAGTATAGGTGCCTGCTCCGGAGTTATTGTGGCCGGTGCAATATTCACACTGCCGGCTCTGTATATACTGCAGGGCAGCCATCCTGAAATAACAGTTGATTTTATGAAGGTCTTCCTGAGTTCTCTGTTAGGGGGCGTGCTGGGAATTCTGTTCTTTATTCCTTTCCGCAAGTACTTTGTGAAGGACATGCACGGAAAGTATCCCTTCCCTGAGGCTACGGCCACCACTCAGGTACTAATCAGCGGCAACAGCGCCCATGGTAAATCAGGCGGTCAGGCCAGACTACTGGTGATTGCGGCTCTTGTAGGCGGTATATATGACTATATTGTGGCCACTTTCGGCTTCTGGGCTGAGAGCGTAACCACCACCGCATACAGCTGGGGTCAGAGTCTTGCCGCCAAGTGGAAGTTTGCTTTCTCATGCAATACCGGCGCGGCTGTATTGGGCCTGGGATATATAGTGGGACTGAAATATGCTTTTGTCATTTTTGCGGGTTCACTCTTTGTATGGTGGTTCCTGGTTCCGCTTCTGGGTACATACGGTACGGCGGAGATGCAGGCCATGATGCCTCAGGGACTTTTCTCTGAGTATGGGCGCTATATAGGCATTGGCGGTATAGCCATGGCGGGACTGATAGGTATAATCAAGTCAGCACCCATCATAGGCCAGGCTTTCGGGCTTGCCGTGCGCGAGTTCCGCGGCCGAACAGAGGGAGCAAAACCCGTGCGCTGGCAGACTGACCTATCCATGAAGCATGTGTCTGTTTTCATCATCATAGCGCTGGTGGCAGTGCTGCTGTTCTTCTGGTTTGGTGTTATTCATACCTTCTGGCAGGCGCTGGTGGCATGGATTGTTGTTACAGTGATAGCGTTCCTGTTCACTACGGTGGCCGCCAATGCCATAGCCATAGTGGGCTCAAATCCCGTGAGCGGCATGACGCTGATGACACTTATCATAGCTTCAGGTGTGTTTGTTGCCATAGGCCTGGACGGCACCTCAGGTATGGTGGCGGCGCTGGTACTGGGCGGCGTGGTGTGTACGGCGCTTTCCATGGCCGGCGGTTTTGTGACTGACCTCAAGATTGGTTACTGGCTGGGAAGCACCCCGCGCAAGCAGGAGTCATGGAAGTTCCTGGGCACTCTGGTGTCTGCGGCAACTGTGGGCGCGGTGATATTGATGCTGAACAAGGTTTACGGTTTCACCGGTCCTGAGGCACTGTCAGCACCCCAGGCTAATGCCATGGCCAAGGTGCTGGAGCCCATGATGATGGGCGGTGATACACCGTGGATGCTTTACATCACCGGTGCCGTGCTGGCTCTTCTGCTCAACTGGCTTGGGGTTCCGGCGCTGGCTTTCTGTCTGGGTATGTTCCTGCCGCTGGAACTTAACACTCCTATGCTGGTGGGTGGTCTGGTGAACTGGTTTGTAAATCACAGCAGTAAGGATGCCGCTGTATGCCGTGCCCGCAATGACCGCGGAACGCTGATTGCCTCCGGAATGATTGCCGGGGGAGCGCTGTTTGGTGTCTTTGCTGTAATCACTCTTATGTGCGGAATGGAAGCGCCCAAGAACGGCCATGAGCTGCAGCCGCAGCTGCTGGGCCTGGGAGCTTACGCGCTTCTGATTGCCTATCTCTATATCAGTTCCTGCAAAACTAAAAGGTAATGAAACGTAACACAACTATAATAGCACTGATGATAACAGCCTGCGGCGTGACAGGCGCGCGCAAGGAAGCGCCCCTGACTTATCCCACGGCACCCTCTGACGGAACAACGGATGTCTATTTTGGACACAAAGTGGCTGACCCTTACAGACCTCTGGAAGATGATACCGCTGCTGCCACCCTGACATGGGTGGAGGCTGAGAATGCCGTGACCCGCTCATATCTGGATGCCATACCTTTCCGTAACGCACTGAGAGAGCGTATTGCCTCATTTAATGATTATGCCAAGACCGGCGCGCCCTCAAAGTGGAATGACGGCAAGTATTACTGGAGCTACAATGACGGGCTGAAGAATCAGGCTGTGATTTACCGCGCCTCAACGCCTTACGGGGCGGACGCTGAGGTTTTTCTGGACCCCAACGCGCTGAGTGAGGACGGCACTGTGGCGCTGACAGGCCTTTATCAGTCAAAGGACGGTACTTATACGGCCTATACCATTTCTCGCAGCGGTAGTGACTGGACTGAGATATATGTCATGGACAGCAAGAGCAAGAAGCTGCTGGATGATCATATTGAATGGGCCAAGTTTACGGGAGCGGCCTGGTTAGGCGACGGTTTTCTGTACAGCGCTTATCCGCGTCCGGAAGCCGGCAAGGAATTCAGCAACGCCAATGAATATCACTCAGTATATTACCACAAGTTAGGCACTACGCAAAGCGCTGACACGGTGGTATTTGAGAACCGTTCAGAGCCGCTGCGCTTCCACAGCGTGGACACAAATCATGCTGAGGACCTGATAATAATCTCCGGAGGAGGCCAGGGCAACGGAAACTCCCTCACCATCAAGGAACTGAATGTGGCACAGCCTCAGTGGACAGTAATTGAGCCGGGACAGGATTTCACCATGGATGTGGTGGACTATAAAGACGGCAAACTTTACGTGTACACCTCAGTGGATGCGCCCATGAACCGCCTGGTGATGATAGACCCTGCTAATCCGGCACGTAGTGAGTGGAAGGAGGTCATTCCGCAGACTGACGCAGTGCTTACTTCTGTCAAAAAGGTGGGTAAGGACCATTTTATGGCCGTTTATGACCGTGACGCATCACATCACGCCATTCTGTACCGCCGTGACGGTAGTCCTGTGCGCGAGGTCACTTTCCCCACCTATGGCTCTGTAAGTTTCAGCACTGACGGAGACAGCGACGAGGTATTTTATACCTTCAACAGTTTCACTTTCCCTTCAGCTGTTTACTCCTATGACATAAATACAGGTAAAAGCAGCCTGCTGAAAGCTCCTGAGATAAAGAATTTCAATATGGAGGATTACGTAACTGAGCAGGTATTCTTTACCTCCGCTGACGGCACGCGCGTTCCTATGTTCCTGACATATAAGAAAGGGCTTAAGCGCAATGGCAAGAATCCTGTGTACCTGTATGGTTACGGCGGCTTCAATATTTCCCTTAACCCCGGCTTTAATGCCAACAGACTGGTATGGCTGGAGAACGGCGGTGTCTACGCACAGGTAAACTTACGCGGCGGTGCAGAGTACGGAGACCGCTGGCACGAGGCCGGGACACTGATGCAGAAGCAGAACGTTTTTGATGACTTTATAGGTGCGGCTGAGTATCTGATAAAAGAGAAGTGGACTCAGCCTGACCTGATGGCCATAGAAGGCGGCAGTAACGGCGGTCTGCTGGTGGGGGCTGTAACCAATCAGCGTCCGGAACTTTTCCGTGTGGCCATTCCCCGCGTGGGCGTTATGGACATGATGCGTTATCACCTGTTCACCATAGGCTGGAACTGGGCGCATGATTATGGCACATCTGCTGACTCAGAGGAGATGGCCATGTATCTGTTAGGCTATTCTCCGCTGCACAACATCAGTAACAACGGCCGTCCCTACCCCGCCATAATGGTGACTACAGCTGACCATGATGACCGCGTGGTACCGGCTCATTCATTCAAGTATGCAGCCACCCTGCAGGCGGCTGATACGGGAAAGCGCCCCAAACTGATACGCATAGACTCCAAAGCCGGTCACGGCGCCGGCAAACCCATAGCCAAGGTTATAGATGAATATGCTGATATCTATGCTTTCATATTCAAAAATATGGGTATAATACCGCAATGTACCCGCTAAGAAAACTCACTGAACGTGCTGCGGCAGCTGTCTTAATGACAGCCGCGGCAGCACTTATGCAGAGCTGCTTCACCGGGATAGAAAGCACTCCACGCATAAGTGAGGCTCAGGTGCAAAGGAATACGCATGCAGGTGCAGAGGAGCTGTATCTGCTGGACATAACGCCTGAACCTCCGGGCAAGTGGGAAAGAGGCAAGATGTTCATGGTGACTGAGGGACGTCTGAGCCGCGCTATGGAAGGCACCCCTGCGTGGGCTGACAGCCTGCGCGGCACTAAGCTGTTTTTTCAGCAGTTCCGGGCCGTGTCCACCCCTACCGGGACGGGTACGGAGGTAATACTGACTACTGACGCCGGGCAGGAGCTGCGTTACCGCACCTCCGTTCACCCTGACAGTATTGCTAATGCCGGTGCCCTTGTAATTCCTTTTACCATAGACATGGATATGGTGACGGCTGCAGACAGCCGTATGCACGGGAAAACATATTATATCAAGACACCGGCATGGATGATTCCCGGAACGGACATTCGCGCTGACAGCACGCTACGCCATGTACCTGTTACAGTGGACTCTGTAACGCCCGGTGATAACCGCTACCCTCTGATGGTACATTTCAGCTATCAGTACAGGCAGTATTACGTTTTTATGAGTCTGGATGCGGAACACGGCAACAGCCGCAATTTCCCGGCTTTGTTCAGCCTGGAAAATCCACGCCGCCGCTTCCGCCAGATAACTGATGCGGTGTGGAACAATATTATTCACGGACGTGTAGAGAACGGAATGACGCGTGAAGAGTGCCGTCTGGCGTTGGGCACTCCGGAAAACGTGAACACGCAGACTGACCACGCATTCATCAATGAGGTGTGGACTTATCCCGGGGGCGGTTATCTTATATTTAAGGACGGTGTGCTCCAGGAATTCAGATTTATAAGAAGCGGGAAATGAAGATAACTTTTTTAGGGACCGGAACTTCAACAGGCGTTCCCGTGATAGGATGCCGCTGCGAGACGTGCACCAGCACGGATCCCCGCGACAAACGGCTGCGGACATCAGCTCTGATAAGCGCCCGGAGCACCAATATTCTTATAGACTGCGGGCCTGACTTCAGGCAGCAGATGCTGCGCGCCGGCTCACCTGAACTGGACGCTGTGCTTATTACGCATATTCATTATGACCATGCCGGAGGCCTTGATGATCTGAGGCCTTATACTTATGGTCAAGATTTCCCTGTTTACTGCACAGCAGAGGTTGCTCAGCTGGTACATGAGCGGATGCCATACTGTTTTGGGAAGGCGCATTATCCCGGAGCTCCCAGTATAAAGACTGTTCCGGTAATACCGGGAGAGCGATTTGAGGTTAAGAATCTTAGTGTCCAGTCCATACCTGTGATCCACGGAAAGGCGTCCATCCTGGGATTCAGAATTGAGAAACTGGCGTACATAACTGACTGCTCGCAAATGCCGGCTGAGAGTGAGAAGATGCTTCATGGCGTTGAGGTTCTGGTAATAAACGCCCTCCGAAAGAAGCCCCATGCCTCACACTTCACACTTGAAGAAGCTCTGGCACTTATAGAGCGCGTAAAGCCCGGGGTTGCTTATCTTATTCATATGGGGCACGACATGGGGCTACATGCCGCCACCCCGCTGCCGCAGGGAGTGTATTTAGCCTATGACGGGCTGACCGTTGAAGTCCCGGAATAGCGTGTCAGCGCGCGGACCCGAAATATACAGACAACGGCAGAAAGCCTCTGCATTAACAAATATTAGGGTACGAAGTCTATTTTTTATTACATTTTTCCTACAAGGGCTTACATAATTTCCCACGGGCTATTGTTATACTGTCATTAATTATTAACTTTGCGGGAAGTGGCGTGATAACGCCGGAAACACTGACGCCGGCAACCGTCCATAATAATGAACAAATTAATTATAACCTTTAAATACTAAATTAGCCCATGAAACCTTATGTACTGGGAATAGACATCGGTGGTACCAACACCGTATTCGGAATAGTGGACGCGCGCGGTGTGGTTCTTGCCAGCGGCTCCATCAAAACAGGCAAGCACGCCAAGCTTGAAGATTATCTGGAAGAACTGTATCAGGAAGCTACCCGCCTTATAGAGGCAAATGATGCCGTAGACAAGATTCACGGTATAGGTATAGGTGCTCCTAACGCAAATTATTTCACCGGAACCATTGAGGACGGAGTGAACCTGCCCTGGCCCACTCCCATACCTCTGGCTGAACTTGTAAGTGAGAAGTTTGGTGTCCCCGTGGCTATAACTAATGACGCCAATGCCGCCGCTATTGGAGAAATGACTTACGGCGCGGCACGTGGTATGAAAGATTTCATCATGATAACTCTCGGCACCGGCGTAGGTTCCGGCATTGTAATCAACGGTCAGATGGTGTATGGCCATGACGGTTTTGCCGGAGAGCTTGGTCACCTGATAGTAAAGCGTAACAACGGCCGTCTGTGCGGCTGCGGACGCACCGGCTGTCTGGAGGCGTACTGCTCAGCAACAGGCGTTGCACGTACAGCACGCGAGTTCCTGGAAATACGCACTGAGCCGTCATCTCTGCGCAACATTCCCATAGAGCAGATTACATCCAAGGATGTATATGACGCTGCCATGAACGGAGACAAGCTGGCTAAAGATATTTTTGACTACACCGGCACCATCCTGGGTGAGGCTCTTGCTGACATGACAGTTTTCTCTTCACCCCAGGCCTTTATCCTCTTTGGCGGTCTGGCCAAGAGCGGTGAGCTGCTGATGAAGCCTCTGCGCGCTGCCATGGATAAAAACATGATGCCTATATTCAAGGGTAAACCCAAAGTTCTGCTGAGCGAACTCAAGGAAGCTGATGCTGCCGTACTGGGCGCAAGCGCTCTGGGCTGGGAAGCTAAGTAATATCAGGCTCTTTCTAAGTGCCCGTCACTTATTACATAAATTCAGGACCGCAACTGTCCGCCAGGATGTTGTGGTCCTGAATTTGTATAACAAAACAGCACGTAATCATATCCGGGGAAATCAGGCTACGATTCATAATTCAAAAGCTCAGATGATAATAAGGAAAGAAATAATGCATATAGCTCTGCCGGCGGTGGCTTCCAACATCAGCACACCACTGCTGGGGCTGGTGGACACTGCTGTCACGGGTCACCTGGGTAGTGCTGTATATATTGGTGCCATTGCATTAGGCGGCACTGTGTTCAACATGCTGTACTGGCTTTTCAGCTTTCTGAGGATGGGCACAAGCGGTGTTACAGCGCAGGCACATGGCAGCGGTGATATTGCGGAGGCTGACCGTACTCTGTACCGGGGGGTGCTGATAGCCTGCTGCGGTGGTATAATTCTCATAGCTGCCGGTTATGCGGCTGTAAGGCCCATACTACGTTTTATGGACGCAGACGCGGCCACGGCCTCTGAGGCAACAGAGTATATACGCATCTGTCTGTGGGGTGCCCCGGCGGTTCTGGCAACTTATGTGTTTACTGGCTGGAGTGTAGGACGTCAGAACACTCGTATACCTCTCACTACAGCCATTGTAATCAACTGTGTGAATATAGCCGTGAGTATTGGCCTGGTGTACGGCTGTGGATGGAAGACGGCGGGAGTTGCAACGGGTACACTGGTTGCACAGTGGATGGGATGCCTGTGTTCTTTCATACTTCTGAGGCGACATTACCACCCGCAGCATATTTCGCCGGAAAAACTGATGGAACGTGGTGCACTGAAGCGGTTCTTTGGCATTAATGTAAATATCTTTCTGCGCACGCTGTGCCTGATTGCCGTTACTGTGTGGTTCACCCACACCGGAGCTATAAACGGCACTGACGTGCTGGCGGCAAATGCTATTCTGCTCCAACTATTTTTATTTTTCAGCTATTTCACTGATGGCTTTGCTTACGCCGGCGAAGCTCTGGCCGGGAAGTATTACGGTGCGAGTGACTACAGCAGTCTTCACAGAGTGGTGCTCGCGCTTATGCTGACCGGTGCCATACTGGCAGGAGTATTCAGTGTGGTGTATGCGTTTACAGGGGAATATATTCTCAGACTTCTTACGGACAGTCACAACGTGCTGGATGTGTCCGTGCGATATCTGCCGTGGGCGGTTGTAATTCCTATTGCGGGTTTCAGCGCGTTCATGTGGGACGGCATTTATATAGGGCTCACGCGCACACGCTACCTGCTTTACAGTATGGGAGGAGCCATGGTAATCTTTTTCTCTGTTCTGGCAGTGGCGCCAGCCGCAAGCGCCAATCACGGCCTGTGGCTGGCATTTACCTGCTATCTGGGAAGCCGCGGGGTGATAGAATGGTGTCTGTGGAAACGCGCTACAATACGTCCTACCCTTACCTGAGCAGAGGTTTAAACACACGGGCAGCGCCACGAAGGCCAAGCATGCGCCAGCGGTACGCAAGGCGGTAAGCCATGCGGTTAAATGCGCGTGGTTCCGTGCGGAGAGCTTCTTTAAAAATATTCACAGCATCAGCACGGCCGTCTCTTACACTGTCTGCGGCAAGTATGACGGCTTTCATTGCCACGTGTGAAATAGGCCCCAAGCGTGGATATACACGCGCCATCTGCTTTAATGCGCGGCAGCAATTATCCGCTGATGCAGCAAAGCTGGGCCCTGTAATGGACTGCTCACTGCGGAACATCTTTACCAGAGGCTCTCCTCTGAGCTTGACCAGGCACGGTTTTTTACTCAAAATTCTGGTGGCGAGCTCTATATCATCCCATGTTGACAGAGTCTCATCCCAGCCTCCCGCCGTACGGAAAAGGTCAGTGCGGGCGCAGTAACGCTGTGTGGCCATGGAGCCGTGCATGATATTATGCCAGGGGGCATTCTGAGTTTCAAAACGCTGGATGCGGTCAGAGCCGTCAGGAGCGTAACCCATCACGTCCCAGCCAAGCACATCAGCCTCCGGATGGTCTTTAATTCCTTGTATTACGCGCTCCAGATGTCCGGGCAACATGACATCGTCAGAGTCAAAAAAGAGTGTCCAAGGCGTACTTACAGCCTCCAGACCAAGGTTTCGCGCTGCATTTGCTCCGGGTTTTGGCTGGCTTAGGAACTCAATACAGAACCCGGGGGCCGCGTGGGCGTCAATCCAGTCTGCAACCACTTGCTGCGAGGTATCAGTGGAACCGTTATCTACAACTATGAGCCGCAACGGACGCACCCGCTGAGCAAGGACTGAATCCAGGGTACGGGTCACCACATCAGCGCGATTCCGCACCGGAATTACCACAGTTATTATTGCCTCTGACTGTTCCATTACTACAAAAGTAGTGAAAAAATTCATTTATGCCCGCATCTCGCCACAAGAGTTTCCAATAATAACTGCACGGGGCGTTCCAAGATATTATTACTGCCCCATGGCTATCACGCCCCTGAGTGCCACAACAGAAATTTCCATGCGGTCATAATTAAGAATAATCACTAAATCAGTCTCATTTTTCTCATTTCTGTTCTTGCTGACATAGATGACTGTTTTTTCATCATCATCCTCCATCTCTATCACCGGCTCAAGATTCATTCCATTAAGATCTCTCATTATTAAGTTCTTAACATAGGTTAAATTCGCCGCGTTTTCACAGGATACAATTTCTATTTCTTCTATTTTCTTAATCTTATCTCTGATACTGTAGAAGGAGTTTGTACCGCGTGAAATCAGGCTTCCCTGCACCATATTTATGGCAGCCTTTGAGATATAGACCTTCTCAATCCCCGGCCCGGAAGGTATGTTGTTGAATATACGCTGTGCTGAACACGGTAAGCACAAAAATGACACTAACGCAATCAGTATTACTAAGCAATAGTTTTTCATAACAGTACGGAATTTATGTCACAGTTGCCATCAAGGGCATCATCAAATGTACTAATATATCTTGAAACTTTTACAGAATTTTCATCCAAAGCGGCTTGCATGCGGTCAATGTTTCTGTCCAGCTTAAGCATGGCCTTTTCTATGGTTGCCGCTGCTATACTGTCCGCACGGGCATCAGAAATATCAGCTGATGTCTCTTTATACCTTCTTGCCGGTTTCACTGACGGCACCTTGGTTTTCTGTTCCACTGTTTTACGGGCAACAACCACAGTGTCTGGCACAGTTACAGCTGAGGCTTGGGCCAGAACTGTCTGAGGCGCGGGAATCTCCTGCGTTACCGTGGGATTCATGACCGGTGCATGGCGGAGAAGGAACACAAGAGCTATGGCAGCTGCCACGGTGGCGGCTGATGTCATCCACAGAACCAGCTTCTTTCTTTTATACGGCACCCCGCCGGCACGATAGTTCTGTTCCTGTTCGCAGCGCACTTCGCTTTCTATTCTGTCTAAGAAAGAAGCATCAAAGAACTGCTCAGGATGTGGTGCGGGGAATTCAGCTGTAAAAATTAGAGCCTCCACCTGCATGTCATCAGGTATTTCCATGACCGATGCGAAATAATCACGCAGCACGTCCATCTCCTCCGGTGTGACCGTGGCTTCATAGTACCGCTCCAGTAGTTTGCGGACTCTTTTTATTTCAGCGTTAGAATTATCAGTCATGGTTTTTAATTTTAATTATCAAAGTCTTCAGTCTCACTCTGGCCCTTGAAAGAATCTGCCTTGCCGCCGCCGGTGAGACATTAAGATCTGCGGCAATCTCATCAGATTGAGCGCCATACATGCTCAGTGTCAGCGCCCGTGCACTTCTGCCATCCATCATCTCCAAGGCTTTCCAGAGTAGGCGCGATTGCTGCTCAGAGTAATCGGAACCCTCTCCTACCTCTGTAATAGCCTCCTTTACGTCATCCAGCGACTCCGTGGAACGCCTGGACCGAGACCTTACTGCTGACAGGGCGGCATTACGCGCTATAACCACGCAGAAGGCCCTCGCGGAGTCAGGTTTCTCCAGTGTCTCCCTCTTCTCCCATAGACGTTTCACGGTGTCCTGAACAAGGTCAGCGGCCTCATCCTCAGAGCCCAAGATACGAACCGCCACACGCATCATAAGTGCGTAGCATGGCAATATTCCATTTTTGAAATATGTAGCGTCTATAGGCATTAAGTGCTCTCAGATGTTATTCACTTATATGACGCCCGGACAGGTTGCGTTGTGACACAAAAATAAAAAAAGATTCTGAATTATCAGAATCTTTACTTAGTGGCGGGGGCAGGACTCGAACCTACGACCTTTGGGTTATGAGCCCAACGAGCTACCACTGCTCCACCCCGCGATGTTTTCAGGTGCAAAGGTAGGCACAAGATGTGTAAGTTCCAAATCTTTAACCTAATTTAAGATTTTATGCCTGTTATGGTTCTCCGATTCAAGAATCTTACAACAGCAGATAATGACATTGCGCAACTGCGGTAGAAGAAAATAACAAAACCATATTAAGGGGCGCTGCAACAGCCAACCAACTAAGATTCAGCCATATAAACCAATAAATATTACTCCAACACCGGCATGCAACAAAATTCGCCACTCAAAAAAGTGAATAAATATTTGCACAATTAAAAACTTAGCACTATTTTTGCACCGCAAAAAGGCAATACGCCTGTTGCTACAAGGCTGATTCGCTAGCTCAGTTGGTAGAGCACATCCCTTTTAAGGATGGGGTCCTGGGTTCGAACCCCAGGCGGATCACAGATGAAACCGGCAGAATGCCGCATATCGCTGAAACTAAGACAGTTTCAGCGATTTTTGTAATACCCCTATCCGGCAGAATTGTGAACATTGTGAGGTTGCGGGATGTGCAATTCGTGAACAAGCGTTGTCGTGAACAGTTTTGTTCACGATTTACATTCACCAAACGTAACTTTCTAAAATTCTGGGCACAAGCCGTATTTCCGGTGCATTTATAAAAATGGGCATATTGAAATGTTA
>CAMWLS010000013.1 GCA_947175205.1 uncultured Porphyromonadaceae bacterium
AAAGCTGAAGGCCACCAGTGCAAGGGTGAATGCAAGAAGGAAGAAAAGTGTAACGAGAAGAAATAATCTCCAACAGTAAGACAAAAGCGTTTACAGTCTGATAAAACTGACTGTAAACGCTTATACTCCTCTAAACATGCACGTTATAGCTGACAGCAGCAGCACTCGGACAGAGTGGACTCTGGTGAATGGGTCAGAAATTGTAGAGCATGCCTTTACAACCGGTATAAACCCATATTTTCAAAGCCGCAGAGAAATATCTCATGCCATACGACTGGAACTTCCTGAGGTCTTTTTCAGGGGCAAGCGTGACCATGTGTTTTTTTATGGCGCAGGATGCGCCACTCCGGAGCGGTGTAAAATAGTGAGCCAGTCACTGGTGGCACAGTTCAAGACTCCGGTAACAGTAAACAGCGATTTACTGGGAGCGGCCCGCGGCCTTCTTGTAAGGAAGCCGGGGCTGGCATGTATTTTGGGTACGGGATCGAATTCCTGTGTTTATGACGGAAATAATATTCAGCGTCATGTACGCGCGTTAGGATACGTATTGGGTGACGAAGGCAGTGGTGCATATATGGGTAAATGTCTGGTGGCAGACATATTGAAGGACCTGGCGCCGGTGGAGATACGCGAAGGTTTTTATGAGTATTTTGCTGTAACCGCCAATGCCCTGATGGAGAGCATTTACTCCAATCCTCTACCGAACCGTACGCTGGCCAGATATGCCACATATCTTGCAACAAGAATTCAGGATGATTATGCTCATGAGCTGGTGTACAATTCCCTTATGGCCTTTTTCAGGCGCAATATAGCTCAGTATGACTATAAGTCAGAGCCGGTGAACTTTGTAGGTTCCGTGGCTGTGACATATAAAGAAATTTTACAGAGTGTGGCCTCTGACTTCGGTGCCACAGTGGGCACGGTTACACGTTATTCCATGCCCGGTCTTATCAACTATCACGCAGATGAAAATTAAACACAGCATAAAGAGCGTCAGCATGAGTCTGCTCATGGGCGCAGTAATCTCAAGCATAAACGTATCAGCTCAGCTGCCGGTTAAAAGCATTAACGGCAAGGAATACTATGTTTACACTGTGGATAAGAAAGAAACAGTATATACCGTGGCAGAGAAACTATGTATAAAACGTGACAAGATTGTGCGCTGGAATCCCGGTGCTGCTGACGGCCTGCGCGCTGGCTCAAAACTATATTTCCCGAAAGAAGACTGTCCGGAGCTGGCAAATTTCAAAGAAGCCTCAGAAAGCGAGCCCACTGTAAAGGCACTTCATGCCGCTGATAATGATGCAGAAACATACACTGTGGGCAAGAGCGAGTCACTTTACGGTATAAGCCATAAGACCGGAGTAAGTCCTGACCGTCTTCTGGCACTTAACCCCGGTCTGGAGAAAGGTGCTAAAGCAGGTATGGTATTGCGTCTGAAGGATGATGCCGCTACTGAATCCGGGACGGTAAAGGCTTCAGATAAAAGCTCAGACATGAGTCAGAATAAGAACGAGAATAAGATTCCGGAGGCACCGGAACCCACCTACAGTCTGCGTCCCGTGAATCCCGAAATAGTGGAGCTTTCACGCGAGACCCTTGAGCCTGAGATTCCCAACATTTGTCTTATACTTCCTCTGGGACTTGACAAGGCTGAGGAGGACCGTACGGCAGCCACTTTTACAGAATTTTACAGAGGATTTCTTTTAGGTATGGAGCAGGCGCGTCACGGGAATATGGCTGCACGTGTCACGGTCCTGGATGCAGGAACTAATGGCGAACGCGCTTCTGAGATGGTATCCTCTCCGGCCGTTGCAGATGCAGCGGTAATTATTCTCCCTGACCAGCAGAATGCTCTGAACATGATTGCTGATAAAGCTACTGATGAGGGTATATACAGCCTGAATTTCCACAATCTCAGAGACAGTCTTTATCTGACAAACCCCATGCTGGTTCAGGCCACCGTACCCAGTAATTCCATGAATATGGAGGCTGCAAGAGCCTTTGTCAAAATGACATTGGAACAGAGCCCGGAAGGCACGGCCATATATCCTGTAATACTGAGACGTGAGAACGGTAAGCAGGACAGAGAGGAATTCATAAACCTGATTAGCGAGCTTTATACATCCGCCGGTGTGAATCCTGTTACCATAAGTTTTGACGGAACACTGACCCGCGATGACCTCTCTGTAATTCCGGCTGACGTACGCCCTGTATTTATTCCCGCATCCGGGTCTGCAGCTGAATTCAATAAGATTTGGGCCTCACTACTTAACTTTAAGGAGAACATGTCCCTGAGTAACGGAGATACAATGGTGATAGGTTATCCTGACTGGCTGGCATTCCGCGGTGACACACGCACTGCTGTGCATAAATTACGCGCTGTAATCTTCTCACGATACGCCACAGATACTGAGAGTGAGAGCTATGAACATGTGCAAAGCCTTTACAGACGTTGGTACGGCACTGACATGCAGGATGCTATCCCCTCTCAGGCACTGGTGGGATACGATGCCGCGCGATATGTCTTAGCAAACCTGAAGGTGAACGGAGGGGCATTTGACCCTGCCACAGAGACTCCTCAGAAAGGCGTACAGAACATATTCAATTTTGTCAAGGCCGGCGAGGGCGAAGAAGCCGGATTTGTAAATGATTATTTATACATAATCCGCTTTGAAGCAGACGGTAAACTGGAAATTACCGGCATAGAATGAAAGGCATTTTCAGATTAATCACTCTTTTATGCATTGCCGCATGGAGCAGCCATCACGTGGCCGCCCAGGCGCATTATAAGCCTCACATAAGCGTGGGCGCACGCGTTGGCGCATCACTTGCCGAGACGTCTTTCTCACCCTCAGTGAAACAGACCTGGCTCCCGGGTGAATGTGGAGCAGTGAGCATAAGATATGCAGAGGAAAAACTGTTTGGGCTGGTGGCGGAGTTAGGCTGGTCAGCCCGCGGATGGAAAGAGAATTTTGAGGATACGCCATTCAGTTATACCCGCCGGCTGACATATATCACACTGCCGGTAATGACGCATATTTCTTTTGGTGGTAAGCGTGCGTTGTGCTTTATTAATCTGGGTCCTGAAATAGGATATATAGTTTCAGAAAATATAAGTTCAAATTTTGACTATATGAACCCGGCAGCCGTAAGCGACTTCCCACTAAACGGGCGTATGACACAGCAGCTTTCCATGAAGCTGAAGAATAAATTTGATTATGGTATCACTGCCGGTCTCGGAGGGGAATTCTATTTAACTCCGCGCCACTCCATCACTGCTGAGGCACGGTTTTACTACGGCCTGGCAAATATATTCCCGTCATCAAAGAGTGATGTTTTCAGCGCATCCAGGGCTATGTCCTTTGAGTTTACACTGGGATACTTCTTCAGACTTAAATGAGGCGGTTTATCAGACAGTGGTGGCCTTCAGCATTAACTCTATGCGCTGTACTTTACATCACCCTCAGCACTGACCCCGCCGGCTCACAGAGTCTGCCTCCCATACCTTATCTTGACAAGCTTATTCATGCCATTATGATGGGCGGTCTGTCCGGGGCATTTGCTTTTGACACGGCCAGGAGCTCCAAGAGCCACAGTATAACACGCAGGCAAATGCTGAAAATTGTGGTGGCGGTAATGGTGTTCAGCGTGGCTGATGAGTGGGCCCAGCAGACTTTTACACAGAGCCGTAGCGGCGAATGGGGTGATATTGCGGCTGACTGGCTGGGATGCGTTGTGGCTTTCTTTACTGCACCTGCGGCTGTAAAAAGTTGTCTGCGCAGATACGGCAAACATAAGAAGAAAAGGATGTGCCAAAAATTAAAATTCTGACACATCCTCTGGATTTGTTTAAGCATGTATTCTGCAAATCTCAGCGCATGAGCCGCAGAATCACTAATTTATCAATGAAGAGTTCCGGACTCAGCCTGCTGGATCATCTCAGGGCTGGCAGTGATATAAATTTCCACACGACGGTTCTGCGCCCTACCCTCAGGGGTATCATTGCTGGCAACATAGTCAGCCATGGGAATACCTTTGGCAGTAAGGCGCGTGGGTGATACGCCGGAGTTTACCAGATATGTAAGCACGGCATCAGCACGCTCAGCGGAGAGTTTCTGGTTTACGGAATAAGAACCGGTATTGTCTGTAAAACCAAGAATCTGCACATTGGTACCAGGGTTATTGTTAAGATTTGCAGCAAAGCCGGTAAGGTCTTTCTTAGCATTTGCATTCAGAGTGTACTTTCCGGTGGGGAAAAGGATACCGCCGTCAAAAGTAACCTTAATGGCCTGCAGCCCGTTGCTGTCAGTTGTTTTTTCAACGGTAGCCTGTTCAGCCAGCTGGCGTTCCAGCTCCTTCTGCTGCTTATCCATCTTGTTTCCAATAAGCGCACCGGCACCGGCACCCACTGCGGCACCGATGGCGCTACCTATACCGGCGCCCTTACCGCCGCCAATCAGTGCACCAACGCCGGCGCCTACTGCAGCACCGCCACCGCCACCGATGAGCGCACCCTTACCGGTGTTGGTAAATGAAGAACATCCTGTCTGTCCCACAAGGAGTGTGGTGCCAATGAGCGCTATGGCTGCAAATTTCATTACTTTCATGTGTGTAATTTTTTATGGTGAATGATATGTTAATTTCTATGTCGGGACAAAGTTACCTTTAGTACTTTTATTTACAAATATAAGCGGATAAAAGTTTGGAGATTGAGCATACTTTTAATTAAATTTGTGACACGAACTAAAAAAGAATTCATATGGGCAGCTCAGATACGGTAAAGCCATCTGTAAAATCCATGATAATATGTCACGTGCTGGCCGTCCTTGTGGTGGCAGCATGGGGCTCTTCATTTATATCAACCAAGATTCTGCTTAACGCGGGACTTGGTTCAACAGAAATCTATCTCATCCGCTTTCTCTTAGCTTATGTGATAATGGTTATTCTGGCTCATAAGCGCTGGTTCTGCCGGCGCTTGTCGGAAGAATTGCTGTTCTTGCTATGCGGTCTTTTTGCCGGGTCTCTTTACTTCCTGGTGGAAAATACCGCCCTGGAATACACTACCACTACTAATGTGGGCTTACTGACTTCTACGTCGCCCCTGTTCACCATGCTTTTTATTTCCTTAGTTTACAGGAGTGAAAGGCCCAACGGCGGTATGGTCATAGGTTCGCTGGTGGCCTTTGCGGGCGTGGTACTTGTGATTCTGAACAGTGCCACAGACAGTGACGGGATGGGTTTTAACCCTATTGGTGACATTCTGTCACTTATTGCGGCTGCCAGCTGGGCGGTTTACAGTTTGATTCTCAGACGCCTTAATGTGGAGTATGATGTAATGTTCATAACCCGTAAGACTTTCTTTTACGGCATGCTGACGTCGCTGCCAGTGCTTCTTCTTGAGACTCCCAAGCCCGGCAGAGAGCCATTCTTGGAGATTCTCAGTCACAGTGAGGTGTGGGGAAATCTCATATTTTTAGGCCTGGGTTCTTCACTGCTCGCATTCCTGATATGGGCGGAAGTAATAAAGCGTGTGGGTGCAGTGAAGGCCAACAATTATCTGTATCTGCAGCCCATAGTGACCATGATTGTCTCTTATCTGATTCTAAAGGAAGCCATAACTCTGGTGGGAATATGCGGAAGTGTTCTTATCCTGGGAGGTCTGTGGCTGGGGGACAGACTGTCACAGACGTGGCGAAAACAGCGTCAGAGCCGTTAAAGCGTCTTGCTTTCTTCCAGAAAACTATCACAACTTGTTAAGGAATAGCCTCCTTAATCCTGATGCCAAAATTTTTAAACCGCAGCACTAAAGGAAACTTAGCTCATCTGCTATCTGAGCACAAAGCGGTGCTGTAAGGGCGCAATTTCTTTTCCGCTCCTCATCTGCCGCTTGCTGTACAAGAGCAGGATTAATCCTTATAATATTCAGGAGAAGTCTCAGGGCTGTGTAGCGCTCAAGAGGTGCCGCATTGGATTTACCAAGTATGTCAGAGGCAAGGCTTGCGGCAAATGGTAAATATCTCAGAAGTCTATGGCATAAGACGTCAGCAACTTCAACAGATGGAACCTGAGTAACCCAGACCAAAGCATCAGAAACAGAGAATTCCTCTCGGGGCATAAGCATGGGGGCGAGGAGCAAGCTCTCACGGGTGGATGTATTGGCCCAGAGCAGCTGAGCCAAAGTCTTGCTCTTAGGGGCTGATTCAGCTATCTGTACTATCTGAGGCAGATTCAGGCCAAATATAATACGAAAAGGGGCTCCACCTTTTTTCAGTGCGTCAGCCACCACTCCGTTACGCAGCGCAAAAAAGGAGCGCTTTATATTCTGCATATCGGAGAAGCCGGGGACAGTCTTGAGTTTACAAATATCCATACAGCAAAATTAGAATATTAACATCTAAGGGACAAAAAAAGACGCTAAAATTTTGTATAAATAAAAAGAGATTCATATCTTTGTACCCGCAAACCACAAGATGGATTATGGTTCCTTGGCCGAGTGGTTAGGCACCGGTCTGCAAAACCGTTTACAGCAGTTCGAATCTGCTAGGAACCTCAGAGAGAAGCATACCTGCTATGGTGTGCTTCTTTTCTATATTTTGATGATTACATACGGCTGCCCGCTGAAGCTGGCGCATAGTAAAAGCTGTGCATGAAAGGACCGCATAAAGGTACATCATAGAGGCTCATAGTAAAGGCGCAGGGCGCGTGAAGACACGTTCCTCGGGCGTATACAGCCCGTAAGACCTGTTTCCCAATAATTGTTAAGGCTGGAGCGCCCAAGCATCGTGCATATGTGTTCGCGTAGTGAGGGAGCAATGCGGTTGTATTGTGACCGAAACAAGCTGAGGCAGATGCATGACGTTTGGCCGAGACGAGAGTAGCTTATGCCACGGACAACTTAAGAGGATTATATTACCTTATTATCACATCTCTCCGGCGCGTTTTGGCTTGTTCTTCAGTCACGTAGCTACGGCTACGCTCCTTCATCACAAATTAAAATCACTCAGAGACATGCGACACCAGCCTTAACAGGCTTAACAATATTGGGGTCTAAGTGTGTAAGAATAGGTCAGTTACAAGGCTCTGAGGATAAGGCTGCCGGAAGCATACATAAGTATGTGACCGTAGCCGAATTCCGAAAGTGACACTGCGAATGGCTTATTATGACACACCGCTCTAAAATAAAAAAAGTTCCGCACTAAGTACGGAACTTTTTTTATTCTTTGTTAGCTATTGCTTAGAGTGAATCGTTGTTCATGTTAGCAGTGTCAACGTCATTGCCACCCATGTTCAGGTTAGCGAGTGAGTCAGCCTTGCGGATAGAATCAGCCTTAGCGATAGAATCAGCCTTAGCGATAGAATCTGAATCAACAGTCTTAGCAGCGTCAGAACCACCGCAAGAGAAAAGAGTTGCACCGAAAGCAACAGCGAGAAGTAAAACTAACTTTTTCATTTCTTTTTTGATTAAATAGTAAAACAATTATTTGTGCTTCAAAAACGTCACAAAGGTACTGCCTATTTTTTTACCCACCAAATTATTTGTGAAAAAAAATCTGATTTTTAACACATTTTTATCTTAGCCTATGACATCAAACAGATTACAAATCTGATTATCAGACCTTTGAGATTAGAGCATTTTCCAACTCCAGCAGGCTCTTCCTTATTTTCTTTAACCGTTCAATAACCATAAAGCGCTTGGAAACACCGGAGCTATTATTGGCCAACTGGTGTTTTGCCGCTTCAATTTTAAGCCCTTTTTCATGGAGCAAATATTTAATAAGATATAAGCTTTCCACTGTCTTGGGCGTATAAAAGCGTGTACCTTTGGCATTTCGTTCCGGACATGCCTGCGGGAACTGCGTCTCCCAGAATCTGAGGGTGGATAAGGGCACTCCCACCAATTCTGAGACTTCCGCTATTCTGTAAAACTTTTTCTCAAGGGTATCTGCCATTTCCAATACTGTCTTAGTCCATAACGTGGCCGGCATTCTCTGATTCCTGAATCATGCGGTCATACTCATCGGGAGTGAGATCATTAAAATAATAATGTACGGGGTTCTGAGGTTCTCCATTCAGGCGCACTTCATAATGCAGGTGCGGGCCGGTGGATTTACCGGTATTTCCCACACGGCCTATAAGATCACCGCGTTTAACCGTCTGGCCGGGGCTCACCAGAATTTCTGAAAGATGAGCGTAGCGTGTGGTATAATTATAACCGTGGTCTATATCTATAAGGTTGCCATATGCAGAGCGCCACCCGGCATCTGTCACTTTACCGTTACCGGTGGCGTAAACAGGGGTGCCTATGGGAGCGGAGAAGTCCATGCCTTCATGGAACTTGGTGGTGCCGTAAACCGGATCACGCCTATAACCGTAACCGGAAGCCATGGCACGCATTTTATTCTGGGAAACGGGCTGTATGGAAGGTATGCGGTCAGTACGGTCCTGCTGCTGGCCGGCCTGAGAGCGCAGATAATCATAAGATTTCACCTGTTTATACACCAGGCGGTCCAGGACGTCATATTTATCTTCCAGAAGGCGCAGGCGGTCATCTGCCGCCATGGAATCAAGCTCAGAATAAACGCGCTGGCGCTCCAGGCCGGCCAGGCGCTGCCCGGGGCTCAAGGGCTCAGTCTGCATGAGCACGCGGTAAAAGTTATTATCTCTCTCAGCAAGGTTATCCATTACGGCCAGGGCCTGGTCAGCACGCTTGTTGAGACGGTTTATCTGCTGCTGCATCTTCTCACTGTCAGAAGAATCAGCCGCATCAGTACCGCTGCGACTAAGGATGAGGAAGACGCCTACCACCACAGCACCGGAAAGTACACCCCACAGACACTGGCGCACCGCCGCCTTTATCCTATGGAGACGGTCAGGATAAACGCGCTCATAACTGTCAGTGCGTTCATTGTATCTAAAGTAAACTTTACGGCTCATTATTTTGCAAAAGTAACGAATTTAGATGACAAATCTCCCATGAGATAATGAAAAAAATAAGTATCCGGGATGATACGCCCCAAGATGCCCATACTGAAATTTGTGAGAATGTCACTTTTGTTAAGTTGCTGTCTTCCCCTATTAGTTTTAATGTCCGGCTGAGGGTGAATTTGCATAATACCTCTTTAATATGTATCTTTGCGCATTAATATTACAACATCAATAATGAATAAAGAGAATATGCTTACTGCTAAAGAAATACGACAGTCTTTTAAAGACTTCATGGAGTCAAAAGGACATCACATAGTGCCGTCTGCCCCCATGGTGATTAAGGATGACCCCACCCTGATGTTCACTAATGCAGGCATGAATCAGTTTAAAGATATCATTCTGGGAAACAAAGCTGCCAAGTATCAGCGTGTAGCTGACTCCCAAAAATGTCTGCGCGTGTCAGGCAAGCATAATGATCTTGAAGAAGTGGGAATGGATACCTATCACCACACCATGTTTGAGATGCTTGGCAACTGGTCATTTGGGGATTACTTCAAGCAAGAGGCCATAGATTTTGCATGGGAATATCTGGTGGATGTTCTGAAGCTGGACCCTTCACGCCTGTATGCCACAGTCTTTGAGGGTTCTCCGGAAGAGAATCTTTCACGCGATGATGAAGCTGCCGCCATCTGGGAGCGGCATATGCCCAAAGATCATATAATCAACGGTAACAAGCATGATAATTTCTGGGAGATGGGTGACACCGGCCCCTGCGGTCCTTGCTCAGAGATACATATAGATTTACGTAGCGATGAAGAGCGCGCAGCCGTTCCGGGTGTCAGCCTGGTTAACCATGACCACCCGCAGGTCATAGAGATATGGAACCTTGTATTCATGCAGTATAACCGCAAGGCTGACGGCAGCCTGGAGGGACTTCCTGCAAAGGTTATAGACACCGGCATGGGCTTTGAGCGCCTGTGCATGGCTCTGCAAGGGAAAACGTCAAACTATGACACTGATGTCTTTACACCCATGCTGGATAAGATTTCAGAGCTTTCAGGAATAAAATACGGTGCAGATGCAAAGTCTGACATTGCCATGCGTGTGATAGCTGACCATATCAGGACTATAGCTTTCTCCATAGCAGACAGCCAGCTGCCCGGAAATGCCAAGGCCGGATACGTCATCCGTCGTATTCTCAGACGCGCAGTGCGCTATGCTTATACCTTCCTTGGGCAGAAGAGCGCATTCATGTACCGTCTGGTGGACACTCTTATTGAGTCCATGGGCGATGCTTACTCTGAGCTCCCCGCCCAGCGCGAACTTATTATCAAGGTTATCAAGGAAGAGGAGGACGCATTCCTGCGCACTCTTGAAAACGGCATCAAGCTTCTGGACAGCGCCATTGAAAACGCAAAGGCAGGCGGCAAGACTGAAATTTCCGGACGTGAGGCATTTACTCTTTATGATACTTACGGTTTCCCCCTGGACCTGACCCAGCTCATACTGACAGAACATGGGATGACCCTGAATCAAGAAGAATTTGACCAGGAGATGCAGGCACAGAAACAGCGCGCACGTAACGCTGCGGCTGTTGAGGCCACAGACTGGGTCACAGTGCGTCCCGGCGAGCAGGAATTTGTGGGATATGACCAGTTCTCCGTACCGGCGCATATTCTCCGTTACCGTAAGGTTAAGCAGAAAAACAGAGAGTTTTACCAAATAGTCCTGGACCGTACACCTTTCTATGCAGAGATGGGTGGCCAGACCGGAGACCGCGGTACTCTGACTGACAATGTCACCGGAGAGACTGTAGAAATATATGACACCAAGCGTGAGAACGGCATGGGTGTACACCTGGTCTCCAAGCTGCCTGCAAATGTTGAAGCGGAATTCACAGCCACAATAGACTCCAAGGCACGTATGGCCACATCACGCAATCACACCGCCACTCACCTGCTTCACCATGCCCTGCGTCAGGTTCTGGGCACACATGTGGAGCAGAAAGGCTCATTTGTATCACCGGAGGTACTGCGTTTTGACTTCTCTCACTTCCAGAAAGTGACACCGGAGGAATTACGCAAGGTGGAACATCTGGCTAACGAGATGATACGTGAAGCCAGCGCACGTGATGAGCGCCGCAATGTACCCATAGCACAGGCACAGGAAATGGGAGCCATGGCCCTGTTTGGAGAAAAATACGGTGAGGAGGTACGTGTAATAAAATACGGTCCGTCAGTGGAACTTTGCGGCGGTACGCACGTGGACAACACCGGTAATATAGGTATGGTGCGCATCATCTCAGAGAGCTCCATTGCCGCCGGCATACGCCGTATTGAGGCCATTACCGGTGAGGCTGTGGAAAACGCCATGGATGAAATCAAGGATACTTTAAGCGAGATTTCAGCTCTGTTCAATAACGCACCGGACCTGCTGAACGCTCTCAAAAAGAGTGTTGAAGAAAATGCTGACCTGCGCCGCCAGACTGAAGAGTTTATGGCAGAGCGCGTAAGGAATCTGGCAGCAGACCTGATACAGAAAGCCGTAAAGGTGGGTGACACAAAAATTGTGTCACTGCGCGGTGTGCGTGTTCCGGATGTTGTGAAAAACGTTGCTTTTGCTGTACGTGCGGCATCACCGGAAAACACAGCTTTCATTGCTGCCACCACAGACCCCAACGGCAAGCCTCTGCTTACTGTAATGCTTACTGATGATCTGGTGGCAGCCGGTAAAAACGCAGCCGCAATGGTCCGCACAGCTGCTAAGGAAATAAAAGGCGGCGGCGGCGGACAGCCCGGATTTGCACAGGCCGGCGGTAAAGACAGTTCAGCCATTTCCAATGCCTTTGCTTCACTTGAAAATCAGGTAAAAGAATAATGAGACTTCACCACGCGGGAATAGCGGCCAATGACCTTGAGCTCCTCAGATACTGGTACATGCGTTATTTTGCCATGTCCAGTTCTGAGAAGTATGAGTCAGAAGAAAAAGGGATAAGCTGTTATTTTCTTTCCTTTACAGAGGAAAATGTGCCTCAGCTGGAAATTATTTCTTATCACGGGGTCCATATTCCGCAGGGCCACGGTCATGTGGCCATCAGCGTAGGTTCACGTCAGGGAGTGGAATTTATGACTGAGCTGTTGCGCACTGACGGGAATAAAATAGTAAAAGAGCCCTCTGAGGCTCTCACCGGGACCTATATGGCAGCCGTTCTGGACCCGGAGGGCAACCGTGTGGAGATAACAGAGTGAACCTGAATCAGGCCATATATCAGATGGAAAACTCAGCGAAAATAAAGAATATAGCCGTCCTGGGCTCCACAGGTTCCATAGGGACCCAGACCCTTGACATAATTGAACGTCATCCGCAACTGTACCGTGCCACCGTGCTGAGTGCAGGCCGCCAAGTGGATAAACTGATAGAGCAGTGCAAGCGCGTACATCCGGACGTTGCAATAATTGCTGACCATAAAGCTTACAGCACTCTTGCTGAGGCCTTACAGCCTCTGGGGATAACGTGCATGTGCGGAGAGGATTCCATGTGTGAGGCTGTATCCGCTGACAATGTGGACATGGTTTTAACAGCTACCGTGGGTTACAGCGGGTTAGCCCCGACAGTTGCCGCCATAGAGTCAGGAAAAGATATTGCACTGGCAAACAAAGAGACACTGGTAGTGGCCGGAGAATATATAACAGGGTTACTCAAAGACTCCTCAACGCGCATTTATCCCGTTGACTCAGAGCACAGTGCCATATACCAATGCCTTGTGGGGGAAGACCATGAGATGGTGGACAGCCTTCTGATTACAGCTTCCGGAGGGCCATTCCGTACGTGGGAGAAGGAGCGTATTGCAAAAGCCACGGCATCTGATGCGCTGAAACATCCCAACTGGAGTATGGGGGCGAAAATCACCATAGATTCCGCAACCATGATGAATAAGGCCTTTGAACTGATAGAGGCCCGATGGCTTTTTGACATTGCCCCGGAACGGATTCATGCAGTGGTACATCCCCAGTCCATAATCCACTCCATGGTGCAGTTTAAAGACGGTGCAATAAAGGCGCAGTTAGGCGTCCCTGATATGCATCTTCCCATAGCATATGCACTGGGATGCGCTGAACGCATGCAGAACGCAGAGCGCCCGCTGTCACTCAAGGATATGGCATTGCTTACTCTTGAGAAGCCTGACACAGAGCGCTTCCCATGCCTGACGCTGGCTGATACAGCCATGGCACGCGGAGGCAACACCGCCTGTGTCATAAACGCCGCCAATGAAATAGCGGTGGACCTTTTCCTGAAGGGTAAATTAAGCTTTTACAATATCTATGAGTTAATTATGCGCACCCTGCAGGAGGTGTCGTTTATATCAACTCCGGATTACCAGGATTATGTGAATACTAATGCGGAAGCCCGCAGAGTTGCACTCACAATAGCTGAATCCGGCAAAATTTCATAACAAATACTTCTGAGAAACTAATGGAGATTTTCCTCATAAAAGCCGCTCAGCTTATAGTGGCACTGGTGATTCTGGTAACCATACATGAGTTTGGGCATTATCTGTTTGCACGAATATTCGGAATAAAAGTAAACCGCTTTTATCTGTTTTTTAATCCTTGCTTCTCCATTCTGAAATACAAGCCGTCTGAGGGTACCCTTCAGCTAATTGCCTGGAACACGAAGGATGGTAAGGACAAAGCCCTTAAGACTTTCAGGGTGGGAAAGGCACATCCTGAGGCTCCTGATGCCAAACCCACATGGCGGAGCACTCTGTACGGGCTGGGATGGCTCCCTCTGGGCGGTTACTGTGATATAGCCGGCATGGTGGATGAGACCAAGAGCGCCAAAGACCTTGCCGCAGAGCCGCAGAGCTGGGAATTCCGCTCAAAAAGTGCATATAAGCGCCTGATGGTGATGGTGGCCGGTGTATTGTTCAATTTCATTCTTGCTATTATTATATATGCCGGAATTGCTTTCCACTGGGGTGACAAATACATAGCCTTTGAGGACATGACCGAGGGCATGGATTTCAGCCCTGAGATGCAGGCGGCAGGCTTCCATGACGGAGACAGGCTGATAGCCATAGATGACAAGCCCATTGAGAGCCGTGACCCGTCCGTTGCATGGGACCTTATACAGGAAGGAACCAGAGTAAAGATACTGCGTGGTAAAGATACCATGACAATAACCATTCCCGGTAGCCTTCTTGAGAAAGTGGCAGAAGCAGGAAATAACGGCGAAACTCCCATGAGCATACGCGTTCCTGTCCAGGTGCTGAAACTTGCTCCGGGAGAAGGCGCAGAAAAAGGCGGCATCCAGCCCGGTGACCGCATAGTAAAGATTGGCAATGACACTACTCCGTCAGTGGTCAGGGAATTCAAGGCCGCCCTTGAAAAAGCCAAGGGCACAACTGTGGATGTTACTGTGTTGCGCAATGGGAAAGAGATAAGCATGCCGGTGGAAATAAGCAAGGACGGGACCATCGGAATCCAGATGGTTGCTCCCCAGGATATATTCAATACCCGGACTCAGTCATACAGCCTGCTGCAGAGCATTCCCCGCGGCTGGGAGATAGGCGTAAGTACCATGGGAACTTATATCTCTTCCCTGAAAATGCTCTTTACACCAACCGGGGCCAAGAGCCTGGGCGGTTTCGGCACTCTGGGAAGCCTGTTCCCTGAAAAATGGAACTGGTACACTTTCTGGCAGCTGACGGCTTTTCTTTCAGTGATTCTGGCATTTATGAACATACTGCCCATTCCCGGACTGGATGGCGGACACACTCTCTTCCTACTGGTGGAGATGGTTACCCGCCGCAAGCCTTCTGAGAAATTCCTGGAGTACGCAAACATGGTGGGAATGGCTTTCCTCCTTCTGCTGCTTCTGTACGCTAACGCCAATGATGTTTTCCGTTTCCTCATTAAGTAAATAATGAACACTGATAAAATTCCCACCGTAACCCTCAGAAAAGGGAAAGAAGAATCACTCAAGCGTTTTCATCCCTGGGTTTTCTCCGGAGCTCTGACTCATATGCCTTCAGCAGAAGAACTTGAAGAAGGTACTGTGGTCAAGGTTCTCAGTCATGACGGCCGTCTGATGGGAACGGGCCATTTCCAGATAGGCAGTATTGCCGTGCGGATGCTTGCTTTCCCTGATAAGGACGGTAAGTGCCCTCAGATAGACGCCTCATATTTCAGAACAAGACTGGCTGAAGCATATAACCTACGCCGCACCCTGGGACTCAGCAGACCGGATAACAATGCTTACAGACTGGTACATGGTGAGGGTGATTTCCTACCCGGACTGGTGGTGGATGTGTATGATGATACAGCGGTGATACAGGCTCACTCCGTGGGCATGCACTACGCCCGCGACATTGTTGCAGAGGAACTGACACGCTTACCGGATGCCGGAATCTCAAATGTTTACTATAAGTCTGAAACCACCCTACCCTTCAAGGCATCTCTTGACCCGCACAACCAATATATAATTGGCTCTTACAAGGGCAATGTGGCTGTTGAGAACGGCCTTAAATTCAACATTGACTGGCTTCGCGGACAGAAAACCGGATTCTTTGTTGACCAACGTGATAACAGAAGCCTGCTGGAAAAGTACGCATACGGACGTAAGGTGCTCAACATGTTCTGTTACACGGGAGGATTTTCTGTCTATGCCATGCGCGGAGGCGCTCTGAGTGTGGACAGTGTGGACAGTAGTGCCAAGGCCATTGCTCTTACTGAGGCCAACATAAACCTTAATTTCCCGGATGATACCAGACACCGTTCATATGCTGAGGATGCATTCAAATATCTGGAGCGTATAGAGAAAGGGGCTTATGACCTGATGGTGCTGGACCCGCCCGCCTTTGCCAAACACCGCAGTGCTCTGGATAACGCTCTGCGCGGGTACAAACGTCTAAACGCCAAGGGAATTGAAAAAATTGCACACGGGGGAATCCTCTTTACCTTCTCATGTTCACAGGCTGTCACAAAAGAACAGTTCCGTCTGGCTGTATTTTCTGCGGCAGCAATGACGGGAAGAAAGGTGCGTATTCTGCATCAGCTTCATCAGCCCGCTGACCATCCCGTGAATATATATCATCCGGAGGGCGAGTATCTGAAAGGCCTGATTCTTTACGTGGAATAAACTCTCTAACACCATAAATAATAACATGCGAAAAATTACTGCCATGGCTACTGCAGCATTAATAGGTATCTCCACCTCAAGCATGTACGCCAATGAAGACAAAAATTTCAACTACGTGACTGACCGCTTCGCTGATATTGAAGTACTGCGCTACCAGGTACCCGGCTTCAATGAACTATCTCTGCAACAGAAAAAACTGGTTTACTATCTTACAGAAGCCGCCCTCTGGGGCCGCGACATTCTTTGGGACCAGAATTACAAGTATAATCTCCCTCTGCGTCAGATGCTGGAAGCTGTATATCTGAATTATGACGGTGACCGTAACTCTGATGAATACAAAGCTTTTGAAAAGTACCTGAAGCAGGTATGGTTTGCCAATGGTATTCACCATCACTATTCCAATGATAAGTTCACCCCTGAATTCTCGCGTGAATTTCTGGAAAAGGAAGTGGCCAAACTGCCTGAGGGAGCGTATACGCCTGTGAAAGCTGAGATATTTGAGGCCATCTTTAATCCCGCTGTAGCAGCAAAGAAAGTAAATCAGGCAGCCGGAGAGGACCTTGTGGTCACTTCCGCCAACAACCTCTATGAAGGTGTGACTCAGCAAGAAGTGGAGGACTATTACAATGCTCTCAAAAATCCTTCAGACCCAACCCCCATTTCCTATGGTCTTAACACCCGTGTGGTAAAGGAGAACGGTAAGGTTACAGAGCAGGTATATAAGATTGGTGGCCTGTACGGTGAGGCCATTGAGAAAATAGTGGAAAACCTGAGCGAAGCCGCCAAGTATGCCGAGAATGACCGTCAGAAGGCCATCATTGAGGCTCTGATTGAATTCTACAAGAACGGAGACCTGAAGCAGTTTGACACATACAGCATACTGTGGGCTGAGGATACAGACTCACAGGTTGATTTTATAAACGGCTTCATAGAAAGCTATGGTGACCCCCTGGGTATGACCGGAGCATGGGAATCAATAGTAAACTTCAAGAATATACCGGCCAGCCACAGAACTGAGGTGCTCAGTAAATCAGCACAGTGGTTTGAGGACAATTCTCCCGTGGACAAAAGCTTTAAGAAAGATAAAGTAAAAGGCGTATCTGCCAAAGTCATTACTGCCGCCATTCTGGCAGGTGATTCCTATCCAGCAACACCCATAGGCATAAATTTACCTAATGCAAACTGGATTAGAGCTGCCCACGGCTCTAAGTCTGTGACCATTGAGAACATCACTGACGCTTATGACAAGGCCTCACAGGGTAACGGATTCAATGAGGAATTTGTAATAGACCAGCCCACCACAGAGCTGCTGGAAAAGTATCTCTTCATTACGGATAACCTGCACACAGACCTTCATGAGTGCCTGGGTCACGGTTCAGGTAAGCTTCTCCCAGGCGTTGACCCTGACGCGCTGAAGGCTCATGGTTCAACCATAGAGGAGGCTCGCGCAGATCTCTTTGCACTCTATTATCTGGCTGACCCCAAGATGATAGAGCTGGGACTACTGGATAATCCTGATGCCTATAAAGCTGAATATTACAAGTACATCCTTAACGGAATGATGACACAGCTGATGCGCATTGAGCCGGGTAAGGACGTTGAGGAGGCGCACATGCGTAACCGTAAGCTGATTGCAGAATGGGCTTATCGCCACGGTCAGAAGGATAATGTGATAGAACTTGTTAAGAAAGACGGCAAGACTTATATCAAGATAAATGATTATGAGGCACTCCGTAATCTCTTTGGCGAGCTGCTGGCTGAAATACAGCGTATCCGCTCTACCGGAGACTATCCGGCTGCGTGTGAGCTTGTGGAGGAATATGCCGTAAAGGTGGACCCTGCCATTCATAAAGAAGTTCTGGACCGTTACGCTCACCTGAATATTGCTCCCTATAAAGGTTTTGTTAACCCGGTTTACCATACTGTAAAGGATTCTGACGGAAACATAACTGACATTCAGGTGACATACACTGAAGAATATCCAGAGCAGATGCTGCGCTATGGCCGTGAATATCCCGGTCTGACTCGCTGATAGGATATTTTAATAATATAGACAGAGCCTGTGCGGAAACTTTCAGCGCGGGCTCTGTCTGTCTTATGCTTATTCCCTAACAGTGTTTTGTGCCACAGGCACAAAATCCTGCCATAAGGGAGCTGATGGTTCAGTATCAGTGTGACAATTTATGCTAATATTATGCGTCCTTACTCTTCTCCAGCTGCTTAGCCACAGCATCCAGAGCAACATCCACGGCTTCCTCAAAGGTATCAGCTGTCTTGGTTGCCACTACATCAGGCTTATCTGGTACAATAACCTTCACAACGGCCTCCTTATTCATGGCAGACTCTGGCTTTACCACTTTCAGGTTTACATCCAGTACTGTTGCGTTCTCAAAATGACGGGCCAGCTTCTGGGCCTTCTTGTTTATAAAAGCGGTGAGACGTTCAGAAATCTCAAAATGAATGGCTTGAATACGTACTTCCATAATCTTGCTTTTTTGTGGTTTATATTAGTTATCTATTTCCTGGAGCGCGGATGCGCTTTCTGATACTGATTCTTTATCTCTCCCATGTTCAGGTGAGTGTAAATCTGAGTTGTAGCCAGAGAACTGTGTCCCAGCAACTGCTGGACCGCTGAAATATCCGCTCCATTTGTGAGCATATCAGTGGCAAATGAATGTCTAAGCACGTGAGGACTGCGCCGCGTGGCATTACTGGCACCGTCCAGCCTCTCATGAACCAGCCTGCGCACCAGCTGATAATACAGCGGCTGACCATCCGGACGGACAAAGAAAGCCTCACACCCCACAGGATTCAGTTCATTCCTGTATTTCATATATGTATTAATCATATCTTTCAGCTCCGTTCCGTATGGTATAACTCTTTCTTTATTACGCTTACCAAGCACTTTAAGTTCACAACGCGTGTTATCAACCCTGTCATCAGTTAAGGAAATTAGTTCAGCCACACGCATCCCGGTGGAATAGAGCATGGTGAAGATAAGATTATCACGTGCTGATGTAAAATCATCCGTAGATGTCATGTCATATATGCATGTTGCTGTCTCCTCCGGACGGATGAATGATGGGAGTGTCTTGGGGAGGCGTGCCGTCAGCACATCGGCTGCAGGGTTTGCTTTAAGTCCATGGACACGCATCATGTATCTGAAAAATGCTCTCAGGGACTGCAATTTTCGCCTTATGCTGCGCGGACTGTATTGTTCAGAGCCAAGATAAGAAATCCAAAGCCTTATGTCTGAAATAGTAACAGATACGGGGTCAAATTCTTTTTCCTTTCCGGCGCAATTTGCCAGCCAGAACCTCTCCCACTGCGCAAGGTCCTCTGTATAAGACACAACGGTGTGAGCTGACATATTCAACTCACACCGTATATATTCTATGAACTGTTCTTTATACCTCATGGCCTGTCTTCAATACAGGTTATGCCACGAAGTTAATGAAAAGAACCGTAGTTAGCAAATAAAAGAGCAAAAACAGCTGCCCGTTTCAGGTATTATTTTCCCCTTCACTGAGATGAGCTTGAGCCTTAAAACACGTAGATGAGAATCCGGCAGGCTCAGCAGGTTCTGAAGGTAATATTATTCCTCAGTGGCACGCAGCTTCTGTACGTAAACCGCCTTCATCATTTTCTTGCGGTTTGTTACAGAGGGCTTCTGGAAAGCCTGACGGCTGCGGAGTTCCTTTACAATACCGGTTTTTTCAAATTTACGTTTGAATTTCTTCAGGGCGCGTTCTATATTCTCGCCGTCTTTTACTTGTACGATAATCATAATTGTTTTAGTATACTTTTGTTTTTTTGATAAATCAATTTAGTTAAACAATCATTGCAAAAGGACACGACACTCCTTTAGCGCGGCAAAATTACATAATAATTTATTTATCCACAAATTTTATATTCACTTTTACCGCCCCACGCCTATTTTTCAGGCTGAGGGATTATATTCTGCTATTTCTTGCTTCAGGTGTGGTCACCTCCTTCCGGTGTATCGTACCACTGCGAGTACATTAAATAATTATGGGCTATCTTCTGATTCATCTCTTTACTCTGGGCCGGGTCAACCGGTTTAATGAAGCGTGCCGGGGCTCCGCCCCATAGTTCATTAGGTCCAATCTTGGTACGCGAAAGCACCACAGACCCTGCGGCCACTATGGCACCCTCACCCACTTCTGCATCATCCATCACTACCGCTCCCATTCCAACAAGGGCATAATCATGAATCTTGGCTCCGTGAATGGTGACATTATGGCCTATGGAGACATCGTTACCAATCTCTATGGTTGATTTCTGATACAGGGTGTGCAGTACGCTGCCGTCCTGAATGTTCACGCGGTCGCCAATGCGGATGGAGTTTACATCACCGCGTAAGACGGTGTTAAACCAAATACTACATTCATCGCCTATCACTGTATCTCCAATCACAGTGGCATTTACGGCCAGGAAACAACCTTTGCCAATCTTGGGTGTAAAACCACGCAGGGGAATAATATAAGCCATATTTTAAATGCGTACAAGGGGTTGAGTTTTATCTGTGAGCCACTGTGCTGCACGCCCTTCCAGTTCAGGCAACAGCTCCTCACGGACATGTGCGTGATAAACGTTCAGCCATTCAATTTCTTCATCTGTCATGATGGAAGTATCAAACAGTTTCAGGTCAAACGGGAACAGTGTCAGAGTCTCAAATTTCAGGAACTCACCAAATTCTGTGGTCATGGCCGGCACAGTCAGAACTAAATTCTCGCAACGTATGCCATGGATTCCCTCGCGGTAAAGTCCTGGCTCATTAGATGTAAGCATACCAGCCATCAGAGGTGTGGGAACATTATTCAGGCGGATACTCTGAGGTCCCTCATGAACGTTCAGGAAGTGACCCACTCCGTGGCCTGTACCATGAAGATATGACAGGCCGTTCATCCACAGATACTGACGGGCGAGAGCATCAAGCTGCGCGCCTCGCGTACCGGAGGGGAAAATCTGACGGCCAAGGGCTATATGGCCTTTCATCACCAGGGTAAAATCACGCTTTTCCAGTTCAGTGGGTTCCCCAAGCGAGATGGTACGGGTAATGTCTGTGGTGCCGTCAAGATACTGGGCTCCACTATCTATGAGAAGCAAGCCGTGAGGCTCAATACGTGATGAGCTTTCTTCATCAGCCTCATAATGCACAATGGCTCCGTGGGGACCGTAACCGGCAATGGTGCCGAAGCTTTCATCAAAGAACATGTCAGATGCACCACGATGCTTACGCAGTATTGCAGCAACATCAAGCTCCTGTAACTCGCGTCCTTCAGCAAGGGTGTCTTCTATTTCCATAAAGGCATGAACCAAAGCCACACCGTCACGCTTCATGGCGTTACGTATGCCGGCTATCTGGACCTCATTCTTACAAGCTTTGGGAAGGGCAACAACAGAGCTGCCTTCAACGGCTCTTTCTCCCAGGAGATTTCTGACCTCAACCACTGAACGCTGAGCATCCATGAGAACACGCTGGCGGCCCGGCAGTGAAGTGAGGAATGTCTTAACCTGAGAATATGGCATTACGCTAACACCCTGTGACTTGAGATATTCCTCAACCTCAGGTGTTATCTTTTCAGGATTTACAAGCAGCGTGCTGCCGTTGGGTGATACATAGAGGAAGGCCGTGGCAACAGGATTATATGCCACATCTGAGGAACGTATGTTAAGCAACCATGCTATTTCATCAAGAGCTGAAATAAAGACAGCGTCAGCCTGCAGGGCCGGAAGCTGGTTAAGGACCTGCTGGAGTTTCTCCTTGGCGGTATGCCCGGCATACTTGACATCATGCACAAATATCTCAGCCGAGGGCAGTTCAGGACGCTCTGCCCACACCTGGGGCGCAACATCAAAATCAGTTTTCAGCTTTATATCATGAGCTCTTAACGTACTTTCAAGAGCCTTATAATCATCCACAGAGAAAAGCATCCCGTCAATACCCACAGTTTGACCAGGCAGCACATTAGCTACCAGCCAGGAGGCTATTCCGGGGGTTCCGGGCACACCTTCTTTCATAAGAATTATTCCGGTTCCGTCAAGTTCCTGGGCGGCCTGAAGGAAGTAACGAGAGTCAGTCCACAGCAGTGCAGCACTCTCTGTTATCACAAGCGTACCGGCAGAACCGGTGAAACCGGAAAGAAATGCACGTAACTGCCAGTGCTCAGCCAGATACTCACTTGCATGTGGATCAGCCTGAGGAACTATGGCTGCCGCAACACCATTCTCTTTCATCAGCCGGCGGAATTCATTTAAGCGTCCGGCTATATTCTCATTTTTCATGTGTGTTTTGTTTTACCTGTACGTGTTATTTATTACTGACACAAAAATAATAAAAAACATTATACCGCGCACAACAATCAATTCAAAAAGCTTTCATCGGGGGCTCAAAGGCGTCAGGAATATACTCAAGTCTGTAATTTCCCTCCGTCCCGGCTATTCCTATTATATCAAACTGTATCTCGTGCTTTACGTCATACATCTCAGCATAAGCATTAGCTGACACGGCAAGGCGCCGTTTCTTCTTGCTGTCAACCGCCTCAAACGGATCCAATTCAATATTCGTGCGGGTCTTAACCTCAACAAATGACATTATCCCGTCCTTCTGCGCAACAATGTCAACCTCATAATCACCTACACGCCAGTTACGTTCCACTATAGCGTAACCCATGGATGTAAGGTATTCCACCGCTATATCCTCGCCCCAGCGTCCTTTCTCGTTATGTCTTGCCATATTTTATCTCCGTGCTTACGGTACAAATTTAGAAATTATGTATAACATTTTATTGTACACTTATAAAAAAAGTGTAAATTTGCCCTTGTAGCAATTCATGCACTAACCTTAAAACTGACATCGTGTTTGAAATAAAAAATAAAGAGCATTTCTCAGAGAATGTGGTACGTCTTGACGTATATGCTCCTGAGATAGCACGTTCACGCAAGCCGGGCCACTTTGTAATAGTGCGCAGTAATCCTGACGGTGAACGAATTCCTCTGACCATTGCTGACGCTGACGTAAAGGCCGGCACAATAGCCTTAGTGGTTCAGGCAGTGGGAGAGTCAACCCGCCGGATATGTGGCTTAGAACCGGGGCAAAGTCTGGCAGATATAGTGGGCCCGCTGGGACGCCCTACAGAAATTTTCAACTCCGGCACAGTGGTATGCTGCGGCGGAGGCGTGGGAGTGGCACCACTGTCACCCATCATCAAGGCCATGAAAGAGGCCGGCAACACAGTAATCTCCATTTTAGCAGCCCGAAATAAGGACCTTATTATACTGGAGAAACAGGTGCGTGAGCACTCTGATGAGGTAATTATTATGACTGATGACGGAAGTGCCGGAAAGAAGGGCCTTGTTACAGACGGACTCCGCGAGCTCCTGGACAGCAGAAAAATAGACCGCGTGGTAACCATAGGGCCGGCCATTATGATGAAATTTGTGGCAGCTCTCACTAAGGAATATAACGTTCCCACCATATGCTCCCTTAATACAATAATGGTGGACGGAACAGGAATGTGTGGTGCATGCCGCGTCACAGTGGACGGAAAAAAGAGATTTGTGTGCGTGGACGGTCCTGAATTTGATGCCCACCAGGTGAATTTTGATGAAATGATGATGCGCATGCGCGCTTATAACTGATAATTCTGATGGAAAAAGAAAAGGATACAGCGCGCGGACGCAACGATTCATGGCGTGAAGAACTGCGCCGCTCAATGTCAGCCGCAGAACGCACAGCCATTCCGCGTGTGAGCATGCGCATGCTTGACCCGGCAGAGCGTATTCACAGCAACAGTGAGGTTAATCTGGGACTTACTCCTGAGCAAGCTCTTCAGGAATCAACACGCTGCCTTGACTGTCCGGAGCCGGGATGTATAACAGGGTGTCCTGTAAGCATAGACATTCCAGGCTTCATAAAAAACATTCAGCGAGGAAATCTGACTGAGGCCGCCCGTATATTAAAGGAAACCAGCGCTCTGCCTGCCGTATGCGGCCGTGTATGCCCTCAGGAGAAGCAGTGTGAAAGCCGCTGTATCTACCTCCGCATGAAGAAATCACCTGTGGCCATAGGATGGCTTGAGCGCTACGCTGCTGATGAACATCTGAAAACCGCCAGGAACGCAGAACACCACACGGATTCTCATTCCAAAGAGCGTGAGGAAAGGCGTAAGATAGCTGTAGTGGGCTCCGGTCCTGCAGGCTTGTCATTTGCCGGCGATATGGTCCGCAGAGGCTATGATGTTGTTGTATACGAAGCTCTGCACGAGATAGGCGGAGTACTCAAATACGGCATCCCTGAATTCCGCCTGCCCAACAGCGTTGTGGAGGCCGAAATAGAAGCCCTGCGTGATGCCGGAGTCACATTCCACAAAGATACAGTGATAGGCAAAACGCTCAGCTATGATGACCTTCTGAATGAGGGATTCTCCGGAATATTTGTGGCTTCCGGTGCCGGTCTGCCACGTTTTATGGGAATACCGGGAGAGAATCTCATTGGCGTACTGTCAAGTAATGAATTCCTTACCCGCGTTAATCTTATGGGAGCCGGACGCCCCGGGGCACAGACTCCCGTACCTCACGGAAAGTGCGTGGCAGTTATAGGTGGAGGAAACACCGCCATGGACAGCGTGCGTACCAGTCTGAGACTGGGAGCTGAGAGAGCCATGATTATATACAGACGCGGTATAGAAGAAATGCCGGCACGCGCTGAGGAAGTGGAACACGCCATGCAGGAAGGCGTTGAATTCCTCACGCTGTGTAATCCCATAGAATATATTGGCGATGAAAAGGGCCGCGTGCGCGCCATCCGCGTACAGCGTATGACGCTGGGCGAGCCTGACGCCTCAGGACGTCGTTCTCCGGTCCCCGTTGAAGGTGCTGTGGATACAATAGAGGTGGATGAAGTTATTGTCAGCGTTGGAGTCTCTCCAAATCCACTAATCCCCAACTCCATAGACGGTCTTGAAATCTCAAGCCGGGGCACCATCTGTGTTAATGAAGACATGCAGTCATCCCTGCCACTGATATTTGCGGGCGGAGACATTGTCCGCGGTGGCGCCACCGTAATTTTAGCCATGGGAGACGGACGCAAGGCGGCAGCCGCCATGCACTCTTATCTTAACGGCGAACAATCATAATTTTCTCAGATACTCAAAACCTTATATTCATATAGTTTGTTTATATAACAGTACAGTAAAAAACCATACACTAACTAAAACCCTGAAACTATGCATCTGACACCCAAAGAGCTTGACAAGCTTCAGTTACTTTGCCTTGGACTGATAGCTGAACGCCGCCTCAACAAAGGCTTGAAGCTTAATTATCCGGAATCAGTGGCTTACATCACTTCATGCGCTCTGGAAGGCGCCCGTGAAGGAAAAACCGTAGAAGAAGTCATGCACGATGCCGCAAACCGCCTCACCAAAGACCAGGTTATGGAAGGCGTGGCAGACATGATTAACCTTCTTCAGGTAGAAGCCGTATTTACTGATGGTAGCCGTCTGGTCAGCATCCACCAGCCCATCAAATAAGCTAACCCTCAAAACAGCACAGACATGAGTACTACAGACAACACAAAAGAGACCCCTCTGGCACAGCGTGCAGCAGCCATGGCCGCCCAGGATGCAGCCTCTAACACATACAGCACACCTAACGGTGTCTTTGAAGGACGTCCCGCAATAGCTTATCCCAATACTCCGGGATTCAAGCCCGCAGAGTATGTTCCCGTGGGTGGCGTGATTCTGGCACCCGGCAATCTGGAATATAACGTAAACCGCCGCACTAAGAAACTTACTGTGCGCAATACAGGTGACAGACCCATTCAGATAGGTTCTCACTTCCACTTCTTTGAGGTGAACAGATACATGGAATTTGACCGCCCGCAGGCTTACGGTTATCATCTTAACATCCCCGCCACCACCGCCATCCGCTTTGAGCCCGGAGAAGAAAAGGAAGTGGAGATAGTTGCATATTCAGGCAAGACCCGTGTCATTGGCTTCAATGACCTTGTCAACGGATATACCGGCCTCCAGGACACTCCCTCATTCTATCCCAAGAATACAGAGGCTGTCCGCCGCATGAAAGAATACGGTTTCAAGTATGCCCCCGAAAGCGAAGAGGAAGCAGACTATACCCAGACTGAAAAATAAGATTAACTAACCTTCTTCCAAGACATTCAATTATGGCAACTATATCAAGACAAGAAAATAACAACCTCTTTGGCCCTACCGTGGGTGATAAGATTCGTCTGGGTAACACAGACCTCTATGTAGAGATTGAGAAAGACCTCCGCGTTTACGGCGATGAAGTAGTTTACGGAGGCGGTAAAACCATCCGTGACGGCATGGGTACTGCAAATACAGTTACCAGCGAGGCCGGTTCACTGGACCTGGTGATTACCAACGTAACCATTCTGGACCCCATTTTAGGCGTTGTAAAGGCTGATGTAGGTATCAAGGACGGAAAGATAGCAGGAATAGGCAAGGCCGGTAACCCCAATATTATGGCAGGTGTTACCCCCACCCTCTGCACCGGACCTTCAACAGACGCAGTTTCAGGTGAGCACATGATACTTACGGCAGCCGGTATTGACGGTCACGTGCATTTCATCTCTCCCCAGCAGGCATACAACTGTCTGAGCAATGGTATCACCACCCTGATTGGCGGTGGCATTGGCCCGACAGACGGTACCAACGGTACCACCATCACTTCCGGCGTATGGAACATGGAGCAGATGCTGCGTGCAGCTGACGGACTTCCCATTAACATGGGCTTCCTTTCAAAAGGTAACTCATCAGTACGCGCCACCCTGGATGAGCAGATAATGGCCGGCGGCATGGGTTATAAGATTCACGAGGACTGGGGTTCAACTCCCGCTGCCATCCGTTCTTGTATGGCTTCCGCTGACCAGTTTGACGTACAGGTATGTATCCACACTGACACCCTGAATGAAGGTGGTTATGTTGAGGATACTCTGGCAGCTATAGACGGCCGTACCATTCATACTTACCACACTGAGGGTGCCGGCGGCGGTCACGCACCTGACCTTCTGAAAGTGGCCTCAATGACTAATGTACTTCCGTCATCCACTAACCCCACTCTGCCTTACGGCATCAACTCAGAAGCAGAGCTCTTTGATATGATTATGGTATGTCACAACCTTAATCCCAAGATTCCTTCTGACGTAGCCTTTGCAGAAAGCCGTGTACGTCCCGAGACTCAGGCAGCGGAAAATGTATTCCATGATTTAGGTATCATCTCCATGGTTTCATCTGACTCACAGGCCATGGGTCGTGTAGGTGAATCTTTCATGCGTACCTTCCAGATGGCTTCTTACATGAAGAGCGTCCGCGGTAAACTGCCTGAAGACAGCGACAACAATGACAACTTCCGTGTATTACGTTATCTGGCACAGATAACCCTGAACCCGGCCATCACTTACGGTATCTCTGACATTCTGGGCTCAATAGAAGTGGGCAAGATGGCAGACCTGGTTCTGTGGGAACCCGCATTCTTTGGAACCAAGCCTAAGATGGTTATCAAGGGCGGTATGATTAACTGGGCTCAGATGGGCGATCCCAACGCTTCTTTGCCCACTCCTCAGCCGGTTAAGATGCGTAGGATGTTCGGTGCCGTTGGAGAAGAGCTTCAGAAGACACGCGTAACCTTTACCTCACGTGCTGCATACGAGGCAGGTATCGGTGACAAGATAGGTGTCCGCAGTCGTCTTTATCCCGTACACGGAACACGTCAGGTGAGCAAGTACGACATGGTTCGTAACAGTGCTCTGCCTCACATTGAAGTTGATCCCGAGACTTTCAATGTTTACGTTGACGGTATTCTGGCTACAGTTCCGCCCGCAAAGGAACTGCCACTGGCACAGTTATACTGGTTCTCATAAACATACCTGAAATATGAAAAAAGCGGGAGACTGAAGTAGCAAACTCCGGTCTCCCGCTTTGAACTTTCTTAAACTTGTAATGTTATAGAAGTGTAAATTTAACTTTAACATTAATAAAAAAAGAAACGATATGGACGTCATTACATCAGTCTTAGGCAATATAAAGGACCCGGAGTGGCATGAGAAGCTTCACCACTGCCATGTAGAAACCATATATCTGGACCAGTGGACAGCTCAGAAAAGCCGCTTCCTGGGTAAGAGCGATCATGGTAACGAGTATCCTATAGCACTGGCACGAAATACCCATGCCGCTGACGGAGATGTGGTATTATATGATGAAGAAGCTAAAAAAGCTGTTGTCATAGGCCTGCTCCTTAATCAGGTTCTGGTGGTGGACATGTCCAGATTAGCAGAGAAAACTCCTGAGGAAATCATCCACATTTCCGTGGAGCTGGGCCATGCCATAGGAAACCAGCACTGGCCCGCCGTGGTAAAAGGCACACGTGTGTACGTACCTCTGACTGTGGACAAGAAAGTTATGCTCAGTGTACTGGACACTCATAACATTCCTGAAATTTCATATCAGTTTGAAGAAGGCCAGGATGTAATTCCTTTCCTGGCACCCGGTGAGGTCCGTAATCTTTTTGGCGGTGCAAGCCATGAGAGTCACGCGCACACCCATGACCATGGACATATCCATCATTAAGCCCTCCACGGCATACTGCCATTATATCTGAAAAACAATGAACGAACGCATAATTCAACTCTCGCATCTCCTTCAGTTCAGTGATGCCACCTTTCCCGTGGGAACTTTCTCATTTTCCAACGGACTGGAGACTGCCTCTTATGAGAAGATTGTCACTGACAGTGATACTCTGGAGCAACTGTGCCGCTCTGCCGCACATCAGGCTGCGTTCAGCGACGGTGTTACGGCCCTCCAGGCTTTCAGAGCAGCTGTAGCCGGTGATTATGACCGCATAACAGCCGTGGACCATGAGCTCATACTCTTCAAGATGAATGATGAGGCCAGAATGATGCTCACCCGTATGGGTAAGAAGCTGGCTGAACTTGCAGGAAAGATGTTCAGCTCTTCTCTGATATCACGCTGGCTGGAAGACATACGCGCTGACAGAACTCCGGGTACTTATCCGGTGGCACAGGGACTGGTCTTTGCGCACGCATCACTCACAGAGGAAGACCTTTTTACCTCACACCAGTACGGCGTAATTAATATGATACTGGGTGCTTCGTTAAGATGTGTACGCGTTTCTCACTATGACACTCAGGAGATACTTTACCGTCTGGCACAAGAAATTCCCGTGCTATATGAGCAGGCGCGTCAGATGGAGTTCAAAGATATGAATGCTTTTGTACCTCAAATGGACATTCTGGCCTCCCTGCATGAGAAAGGCAGCATGCGTATGTTTATGAATTAATGAATGAAATATAAACCTAAAAGAATATAAGATTATAATATGTCAACCTGTCGTATAGGTGTCGGAGGTCCCGTTGGTTCCGGCAAAACAGCACTCATAGAAGCACTCACCCCGCGTCTGATAGAACGTGGCCTGAATGTCCTTATCATAACCAATGATATAGTCACCACAGAAGATGCCAAGCATGTGCGCCGCATTCTCAAGGGCGTACTTGCAGAGGAGCGCATAATAGGCGTGGAGACCGGTGCATGTCCTCACACAGCAGTCCGTGAGGACCCCTCAATGAACATTGCAGCTGTGGAAGAGATGGAAGCCAAGTTTCCGGATGCAGACATTGTCTTCATTGAGTCAGGCGGTGACAACCTCACACTCACTTTCAGCCCGGCGCTGGTGGACTTCTTCATATACGTGATAGACGTTGCCGCCGGTGACAAAATACCCCGTAAAGACGGCCCCGGCATCTCTCACAGCGACATTCTGGTGATAAACAAGACAGACCTTGCTCCGTATGTGAACGCTTCACTTGAGGTTATGGACCATGACAGCAAACTCATGCGCCCGGGCAAGCCTTTTGTATTCACCAACAGTATGACAGGTGAAGGCATAGATGAGCTGATAGACCTTATTTACAAGATGGCTCTTTTTGATAAGCAGTAATTTCCCTATTCCGCCCTTCTCTTATGACAAAGGAAAACTTTAAACCAGGTATAGAGCGTCAGTATTCTGACTCTCCTGAAGTGGATTTTTCTCATGCCCGTGAGATGGCTCCTTATCTGGAAGAACCCAAGGCTATGTATGTGGGAGCACCGGGTAAGCGCGGTTACCTCAATCTGGGTTTTGAGCTTGACAAGACCGGCAAATCCATTCTTAGAGAACTGGACAGACGCGCTCCCCTGATTGTACAGCAGGAGCTGTATTTTGATGAGGAACTGCCCAACATGCCCTGTGTGTATATACTTAGTTCAGGCGGCCCTAATGTGGATGGAGACCGCTACACCCAGAATATCACGGTTAAAAAAGATGCCATGGCTTTTGTCTCAACGGGTGCGGCCACCAAACTTGCCGGAATGATATACAATTATTCCGGTCTGGTTCAGAATATCACACTGGAAGAGGGGGCGTATCTGGAATATCTGCCTGAGCCTGTTATTCCGCATGCTCACACCCGCTTCATCAGTGATACCTGTATGACGGTTCACCCCACTGCCACTGTATGTTACTCAGAGATATATATGGCCGGGCGCAAGCACTATAACGGAGGTGAACTGTTTAAATTTGACATCCTTTCAGTATGCTGCCACGGACACAGGCCCGATGGTGAACCGCTGTTCAGAGAGAAATTCATTATTGACCCGTCACGTGACCGCATACGCGACATAGGCATCATGGACACTTATGATGTTTTTGCTAACGTCGTGGTCATGACACCCAAAGAGTGTGCTGACAAAATCTATGATGCCACCACACCGTTCATAGACAAGAAAAACCGTCTTGCAGCCGGTATCACCCATTTACCCAATGGCTCCGGTGTCCTGTTCAAGGTGTTGGGAATGGAACCAGGTCCGGTAAAGAAGATTGTCCGCGAGTTCTGCTCAACGGTAAGACAAACCGTCAAAGGGAAGCACATCCCGGAGGAATTCCCTTGGAGATAACGCAGTTTGTCAAATTCTATAATAACTAAAGTTTGAAGTGACCCCCAAATTTTTTGTCATATTTTGGGGGTCACTTCAAGAATTACAGATGTTTGACCAAACCAACAGGCATCTGCTCACACGAGATTTCAAGTTTCCAGCAGAAATCTATAAACTGTTTATGACTGTTAAGTAGGATATGTTTAGATGAAAATAAAATTCCCTCGTTCCCTAAGTTTATTATCGTACTTGGAGAAGATGAAAATTAAAATGTATATGGGAGATGCCTATAGATTATTTTGACTAAAACAAAAATACGGGCCACCTACCATGCCTTTGCCTCAACCAACATGTTGAAACTTAACAAATGCAACTAATTATTGCGAACAATCAGTTCGCACATGGATTTTACCTTTGTTGCGTCCAATTAGAACATCAACTTGTTCCCTTACGTACAAACCATATTTTAAAATTTCATTATGCCAGAAACTGTAAATATAGACTTCATCTCTTGTGTTGCTAAAACGGTAAACGGTAATTTGACATACAAGGAAATCCCAGTTGCTAAGCCAAATAAGGAGATTTTATCAACCATTGAAAGTATGATTGATAATCCCAATAGGACTCTTATTGATCTTCAAGAATGCGCATCAAAGCTACACTATTCAGGAGAATACCATCACATCTGCATACCGCATTCCTACAATGCATCATATATAAATGGACCTAAAATTCCAAAAGAAGTCTCATTTTCAGATTATCAAAATTTATGTAAGGAAAAGAAGGCATCGCTTGAAGAGCAAAAAAAGGAATTTGAAGAAAAGGGTAAAGAATTTGATGTAGATGCAGCCTATGAGCAATATCTCAAGGGTCTTAAGTATGAATACTTCAGTCGTATCCGAAGCTATATCAATGCTGATGAATATATGACCGCATTATCAAAAGTTAAGCTAAATAATAAGAACTTAATGTTTTCAACGGAAACAATTGGTCGGACTATATTTAACTATCCTATATCCGATGACGTTAATTTTGAAGTGAAGACTAATTTTGGATATGGTAGCTCAGCATACTTTTATGTTAATTTAACATATCGCGGTATTCAAATTATTCCGTATTCTGACATTGTTCGATATTACTACGCAAATATGGCTCACTTTGGTGAGTATACCCGTCAATATCGACCACGGCATGAAAGCTGGCCAATCTTTCTAAACTTTGTTGTTGAAACTGCAAACCTTGCACATGACAACCCCGAAGAGTTTGTTGCTACTTGGATAAAAAACGAGCTCAAAGAGATGATGGTGGGATTACGCAAACTCAAAAAGGATCCCAAAGAGTTAATCAAGTCATTCAGAGATAATATTAACCCAATGGCAGAGAATTACATCTCTGTTAGAAATATTCAAGGCAGTGACAAAAGATTATTTAAGGCTTATCCCAATGAAATGTCAACCGCTTATAAAGCTGATAAAATATCAGGAGCTCTTCGTTTCCTTGATAATCTAACCCAATTATCAGAAATATATGACTTTATCTCTGAATCCATTACTGAATTAAAGGAAATCAATATTTCAATACTCCCGGAAATTCAAGAAACATTGAAAGGCATTCGAGAAAGTATTCTTGTTTTAGAACACCAAATAGAAAATCTTGAGCAAGAAATAGAAGCTGTTGAAAAGAGGATTACTCCTTACTCCCAAACCTTAGATGATCTTATTAAAAATGGAGGAGAAGAAAAACGAGCCTCAATAATTGACCTATTCAAAAAAAATAATCCAAGATATACCGAACTTCTTAACAAACTTGATTCATTAAGAAGTGAGGTTCAACGAAAAAGATCGCTCATACATGAACGAAGGAACTTTGAGGATAGCCTAGAACAATCTGAAAAGTTAATAGTTGAAACTTTACAAGTAGCATAATGCCACAGAATAAGAATGCTCTCACTCGATATGCGCTGCTTGACAGGTTGTTATCGAACCATCGTAAGGCTTACTCAATTCAAGATCTGACCGATTATCTTGCCAAGGAACTACCCAATTATGGGCAAGAACCGGTAACTCGTCGATGTGTTGAGAAGGACATACTATATCTTGAATTCGATAGCCCGTTTGATGTTGAGTTCGAGCGATACAAGGTAGCTTCGCCTAATAAATCCGGTGATGGTTTTTATCAGAAACCATGTATCCGCTATGCCGATCCTTCGTTCTCTATCTTCAAGAAACCTCTATCCGAAGATGAGCGCTCATTGCTTGCCTCGGTTCTTTCGGCCCTCGGAAGTTTTAAGGGTCAACCAAACTTCGAGTGGCTTGACGCCCTTGCACAGAAGATGCACGTTGACCAACACCAAGAGGTGATTTCCATGTCTAAGAACATCAATGAAAATTCAACACTGCTCGCGGAATTATTCGCGGCCATCAGCTCAAAGGCGGCTATTACCATTCATTATCACACTTTCACCAGTGAGGAAATCAAGACAGTTCCCCTATCGCCTTATTTGCTGAAAGAATATAATTGCCGGTGGTACTTGCTTGCGGGGCCATTTGACAGTGACCGGGTGTTGAGTTTTGCTCTTGACCGTATTAATGGGTTTGAATACGCTAAGGAATTGACATTCAAACCCGTAAAAGATGATCTTACTGAAAGATATGAAGATATCATTGGGATAACATATTATGACGATAAGCCAGTCGAAGAAATTGTATTTTGGATAAGTGAGGCTTCCGCCCCATACATAATTACAAAGCCAATTCATGGGTCTATGCGACACCTGAAAGGCTCAAAGGCAGATATTCTTAAAGCTAAATATCCCTCACTTCCGCCAGGTGAGTTTTTCTCAATTGAGTGCATTGAGAACTATGAGCTTATCCGTGAACTTACCACCTATGGCGCTAATCTCATTGTTTTAGCTCCATCTCACATCGTCGAGCAAGTCGCTTCCATTGCTGCTCAGATGAATGAGCGATACAGATTACTCACTGCGAAAAATGAGTTCGGACATCCGTCTTAACTTTGCATCATCAAACAAAAAAGATAGTTATGGAAGAAGAATACTACAACGATTACGAAGACAACTACGGTGCTCACTATGGCGAATACGCAGGAACCTATGCTCAAGATGTGGCCGGATACTCCGATGATGTCATCAATGATGCTTTCGATGGTGAACCGGATGCTTACTGGAATATCGACTAACAACGTTTTCGAATAAAGCGAACATTCAGTTCGCATATTATTCGTAAATTTGCAGCAGAAAAGAACATTGACATAGTGAGCTGAAGCAGACATTTGAACTTGCCCGACGAATTGCCGGGTACTTTCCCGAAAGGGAATTTCCAATGGTCAATTGGCTTCCCGCTGTTAACTTGCCTCCTTGCGGTGCAGGGGCTCCTCATACAGCAATTTAACAGCCAAAAATATCAGATTTAATAATAAGATAATTATGAAATCTGAATATTGAAGGTCTTACAAGACATAAAGAAACGAAGCTTCAGCCCACTTGTCAATTTTCATAATTATAACTTCATAAAACAAAATGGATAAAGATACTCTTATTAGCAGGGCTCGCGCTCTAGAAACTCCAAAAGACTTCCTTAACCTCATGAACGAGATTAAGGCTGACTTGTTGGGCGATAAGAGTTTCCCATTTTCCGTTAGGCAACTGCACATTCTTTGCAACCCAAAGAATGAAAAAAAACGCTACGTATCCTTTGAAATACCAAAGAAGTCAGGAGGAAGTCGTCAAATATGTGCGCCATCTGGCAACCTGAAATGGTTCCAAATCTGCCTCAACGAACTGTTCAAAGCCCTCTATACGCCTTCCCCCTACGCTATGGGCTTCACGATAGGCAAATCCATCGTTGATAACGCTCGGATGCACACCAATCAGAACTATGTTTTCAACATAGATCTGAAAGACTTCTTCCCAAGTATCGACCAAGCACGTGTTTGGAAACGTCTCCAACTCGCGCCTTTCAATTTCAATCCCAAAATTGCAGGGCTTATAGCCGGTCTTTGTTCAATAAAGTCCGTTCGTTATTCAGATAGCGGGGCGTTCAGCGAGTGTTATGTACTGCCCCAAGGTGCACCTACATCGCCATTACTTACCAATGCTATTTGCGATACACTCGACCGTCGGCTTTATGGACTTGCGAAACGGTTCGGACTTCATTATTCTCGCTATGCCGATGATATTACGTTCAGTTCCATGCACAACGTCTACCATCCTGATGGTGATTTCCGCAAAGAGCTTGAACGCATCATTACCGACCAACGGTTTACCATCAATGCAAAGAAGACTCGTCTTCAGCATTGCTCTGTCCGACAAGAAGTAACCGGTATAACCGTCGGGCAGAAGTTGAACGTTGCTCGCAAATATGTAAAAGACGTTCGAGCGATTCTTCATATTTGGGAGAAGTATGGCATCAATGCGGCATACGCCACTTTCTATCCTCGCTACAAAAGTGAGAAATGCCAACTTCATCGCGGAGAACCTAACCTGATAAATGTAATCTCCGGCAAACTCTGTTATCTCAAGATGGTAAAAGGAGAGAATGATCCGGTTTATGCAAAACTTTTTTCCCAATTTACTCGACTTACTTCTACTGAGAAACCAGTCGCCAAACCAAAAGATATTGACTATCTTTTCACTATGCCACTTATTGCATTTGAGAAGAAATTGGGCTGCAAACTGGAATACCGCACTCGCACACATGACAATAAGCCATACGCTTGTTTCTATTTCCAAGGCCGTTTCTTTGTTGTTGGCGTCAGCAAGAATCTAGATATCAATAATCTGCCTGGCAATGTGGAAATTTCACTGACCCGTATGGCTGTACCATTATCGTTTTATGTCGCTGAGGGAAACCCAATACCCAAAATTAAGCCAACGAAACCCCAGGTCGGCTATCTCCTCCACAAACATTATTCCGGAAAGAAACGCAAAGAAGAAATAGCAGCTATTGCATTCAATCAGTCCAGTGATGTTCCAGATAGCTTACGCGAATTTGTTCTTAGCTTGGCCGAACACTTCCCGGAATTGCAACTCCGCGATGATATGGGTATTATCGAATCTCAACAGGAAACCGATCTGCTATCTCGGTTAGTTGATTCAAATTTTGACCTCTCAATCCTTCCATAATATGGCTCAAGACAGACGTAAAGATGATCTCAAAAAGCTACTCGCTTTTCTAGGAAATATTATCCACGAGCCAGAAAATTCATGGTTCGTGGATGAGTTGTGTTCTATGCTTCCCTTACGGAGCGGTGAGGGAAATAGTCTCGCCAAGATTGAGAAATATCTTGGTCTTGACTATAACATTGACAAGTTTGTGCCTCTTATCAACTTTTCATTTGTTAAAGATGAATACACGCGCGAATGTTTCAATGCCGACTATAGAGAGATGCTGCGCTATCGACTTGGTTCCAGAGATCACAAAATTAATTTTCTTGAATATTGTAGGTATGCATCAATAATAGGTGAACGAGTACTTAATATCTATTTTTCTAGGTTATCGGAGTTGGAGGAAATTAAACGGGAAATTAAACAACATAATACTAAAGCCTACTTGGAAAATGTAAAAAGTTTATCTGCAATTGCGTATAGTGTTAAGTTGTGGAGTTTTTGTAATAAGTTTTCACTGTTCAGTGTAAAAGAATCTCTTGACTATGCACGCGAAATAAGGAATTTACAGAGCCATGGCGATATTAGCCCAGATGATGAAGATGTATGGTTTCGCAACAGAATGCTATATTATAAACAACAGGGGCTACCTATTCTTCATAATGGTCAAATAGATACATATACTTTGAGAGTGCAAAACCCGACCACCTTTAACATCTATAATAATGTTATAAAGAAGACTCAGGAGCATAGGAAATATATGCAAATAGCGTGGAAAAAGGGACAACCTTTTGAAGAGGTTAACACTAGACTTAAAGAATTGGTGGATCATGTCGCTACACTTTTAGCCTGTTTCCCTTTATGAAAAGACCTCAAGCATTAATTTTGGAATATCACACCAATGTATCCGTTTTATGGTCGTTGTGTAACTACGTTTGTACCTTAAAATCACACTCTTACACTGTGATATGCAAGTATTTTTTTATACTCAATGCATTGGATTATGCCTACGTCTCTAAAATACCTACTTGATAAAACGCTTTAATACTTAAGCTATTCCTGGCAAAGACAAATGCTAAGTGATGAAGTGCAGATGAGAGAACCTCGCTGATGTAAACCGTATTGACATCCCATTTTTAAATATTTAAATTTAATCCGTCATCAATAATTAATAAATGACATAAGGAGAGCACCGCACATCTTCTATTCGTACTTAACCGTCACTTAATAGCATATTTTAGCCAAAAATGGCATTATAAACAAAAATAAGTTTGTATATTTGCGGGAAAGTTTACAAAATGTCAGAGAATACAGAATTTGGTTCTAAATTAGGACTTATAGCCGCCACGGTCGGTTCAGCGATAGGACTCGGGAATATATGGCGCTTCCCGGCGGAAGTACAGAGTAACGGAGGAGCTGCCTTTCTTCTGGTTTATATCATTTGTCTCTTTGTTTTAGGCATACCGGTGATGCTGGCTGAGTTCTCCATAGGGCGCGGTGGGCGGGGAGACGCCATAAGCTCTTTCACAAATATAGTACCCGGAACGCGCTGGCGTGCAGTCGGGGCCCTGGCCATTCTGGCCACTTATCTCATTATGGCCTTTTACATGGTGGTTACGGGATGGACCCTGGAGTATCTGTGGTTTTCAATCACAGGTGAGTTGTATCAGGGAGCAACGGTTTCAAATGCCTCTGATATTTTTGGAGCACGGATGAATGATTATCTGCACACAGATGCCGCCCCCATTATTGCTTCATGTCTGGTGATCTTCATAAATATTGGTGTGCTTCTGGGTGGAGTACAGAAAGGAATAGAAAAACTTTCTAATCTTCTGATGCCCATACTGTTTATAATTCTGGTAGGCTTATGCTGCGTCTCTCTTTCCCTGCCCGGAGCTTCTGAAGGTATAAAATTCTTCCTTAAGCCTGATTTCAGTGTTATTAATGGTGAGGTGCTGGTTAGCGGACTCGGACAGGCGTTCTTCTCTCTGAGCCTTGGAATGGGTATTCTTATTACTTATTCCGCCTATTACCCTGCGCATACACGCCTGACACAGACTTCTGTTATTGTTTCTCTGGTGAGCCTTTTTGTCTCTGTTCTCATGGGATTTATAATTTTCCCGGCCGTCACCTCCTTTGGGCTGGGCGGTGAGTCACTTGCTGGTGAGACTTTAGTGTTTGCTACACTCCCGGAGGTGTTTCTGCGCATGCCCGCCACACGCATTATATCAGCACTTTTCTTCTTACTGCTCTTTGTGGCAGCTCTTACTTCTACGGTAAGTACGGGCGAGGTGGCTGTGGCATATCTGCGTGATCATTTCAAGATGAAGCGAACCCGTGCCGTAATTATCTCTCTGCTTCCGCTGACACTGTGCAGTGCCGTGTGCGCGCTCTCATTAGGCTCCATGCCCCAGCTTCAGATAATGGGAAAGAGTATATTCAGTTTTCTGGATAACATCACCACACAGTTCATGTTACCTATAGCCGCACTGGGCGGAAGTCTGTTCATAGGCTGGCGTGCACCACGAAGCATCCTCATGGGGCAGCTCACCAACGGCGGCACCATGAAGTCCGGGTTTGCGCACATAGCTCTGTGGCTCATACGCATTGTAGCTCCGGCCGGAATAATAACTGTCCTTCTGTGGCCTGTTATTAAAGACCTTTTCTAATGAAACGTCACTCGGCATCAGAAGTTGCGGCCATGCTGCTGACGTTGTGTCTCATTGGCGCTCTATTGCTTGTGGGAATGTGCTCACGGGAGTCCTCTCCTGCAGGTGTGTTCATTCCTGATTCCATCAGCCAATCAGATACAGACCTTATGTTAAAGGATTCCGTAAGCCATAATTTCCGGGTTAAAGGGATAAAATCATCCAAAAAGAATGACAGCATATGGGTTAAAAAGAAGAAAGTTAAGACCGGAAGTACATCCACGCCACGCAGACGTCATCATCTTAATGAGCTTCTATAAATTAAAACGGCTATAAAAAAACGGCATGAACACATATTTCAGTTCATGCCGTATTTTATACCCGTAATCTGATATCAGATTAGGTCTTTCATACAAGATGCGTTATTACTGCTTTCCGGATGTGGAGACGTTACGGTCAATCTTTGCCACAAGGCCCTGAAGCACCTTGCCCGGACCGAGTTCAATAAACTCTGTTGCACCATCAGCAATCATATTCTGCACAGTTTGCGTCCAGCGTACGGGCGCGGTAAGCTGAGCCACCAGATTAGCCTTAATTTCTGCAGAGTCTGTGTGAGGCTTGGCATCCACGTTCTGATAAACGGGGCATGCGGGTGTATGGAATTCAGTATTTTCAATGGCCTCTGCCAGTTCAGCACGTGCGGGCTCCATGCAGGGTGAATGGAAGGCCCCGCCCACTTTAAGTTTCAGAGCGCGCTTGGCACCTGCTGCAAGGAGTTTCTCACATGCGGCATCAATGGCCTCAATCTCGCCTGAGATTACCAGCTGGCCGGGACAGTTGTAATTAGCGCAAACCACCACGCCCGGAATCTCTGAACAGATTTCTTCCACCTTCTCATCAGGAAGAGCCAGAACAGCAGCCATGGTGGAGGGCTTCAGCTCACATGCTTTCTGCATGGCCTTAGCACGAGCGGAAACCAGGCGCAATCCGTCTTCAAAATTCAGTGCACCGGCGGCAACAAGGGCTGAGAACTCACCCAGTGAGTGACCTGCAGTCATGTCAGGCTTGAATTCCTCTCCCAGCGACTTGGCAAGTATCACACTGTGAAGGAAGATGGCCGGCTGTGTAACAGCTGTCTGACGGAGGTCCTCATCCGTACCGTTGAACATAAGATCTGTGATACGGAATCCCAGAATCTCATTAGCCTTCTCAAACATCTCGCGGGCCTTGGCGTCATTCTCATACAGGTCTTTACCCATACCCACAAACTGTGCGCCCTGGCCGGGAAATACAAATGCTTTCATAATTTATGTTTATATATGTTTAGCGTTCCTTTATTTGGGCGCAAAAGTACTCATTTATTCCAAATTAATTGTACCTTTACTGCCTAAAATCATTAAAGTAATTCAGTCATGACTCTTTTTAGCACACTGCCTCTTATTTTAGGTAACATCAGAGGCTGGCAATTGATTATATTAATACTACTGTTGGTTCTGCTGTTCGGCGGTAAACGCATTCCTGAAATGATGCGCTCTCTGGGTAAAGGCGTTCACAGTTTTAAGCAGGGAGTGGAAGAGGCCAAACGTGAAGCCTCACGCCCCGTAAAACTTTCTGATGACATGGATTCTGCGGAAAAGACACATAAAGATAAAGATTCTGCCGCCAAGTGAGTAACCAATATTCTGACGGACTCACCTTCTGGGAGCATCTGGAACAGCTGCGGGTTATTCTCATCCGGGCGGCAGTAGTATTTGGAGTGTGTATGGTGGCTGCCTTCATGGCCATGCCATACATCTTTGACCGTATAATACTGTGGCCTTGTGACGGCTCTTTCCCGCTTTACCGCCTTATGGACTCCGGGATAAGTTCCGGATGGCTTTCAGACCTTTCCGCCTCTTCTGACTTTCACGTTTCACTGGTGAGCATGGAGCTGACGTCCCAGTTCTTCATACACTTCAGTGCAGCATGCTGGGGAGGGGTCTTAGTGGCTTTTCCGTTCCTGATTTATTTGTTCTGGGGATTTATCTCCCCGGGCCTATATCCGCGTGAGAAGCAGGGAGCACGGCGTGCTTTCTTCTGGGGTAATCTTATGTTCTTTACCGGTGTTGCGGTGGGTTACATGGTAGTTTTCCCTATTGCTCTGCGCTTTCTGGCAGAGTACCGCATCAGTCAGGCGGTGACCCCCATGATTTCACTGGACTCTTATATGGACAATTTTTTTACTCTAATAATACTGATGGGCGCTCTTTTTGAGTTGCCGCTGGTGGCCTGGATGCTGGGACGCGCCGGAATACTGAAACGCAGTTTCTTCAAGCGCTACCGCCGTTACGCCATTTTTGGCATAGCGGTTATTGCCGCAGGTGTTACCCCCACCGGTGACCCGTTCTCAATGGCAGCCGTATTTCTCCCTGTTTATGCACTCTGGGAGATGAGTGCCCATCTTGTACCAAAAAATGAACCAGCTCATGACAGCTCTGAAACTGAAACTCCGTAAACCGGGACTATTGACGCTCATAATCATAGCTATAGGGGCGGGAATCTGCTGTGCCGCTCTGTTACCTCTATGGGGTATCCGCATTTTTATTACTTTTAATGCTCTCTTCAGCAGCTTCCTGGGGTTCTTCATCCCGCTGCTGATACTTGGACTGGTGGCGCCGGCCATTGCGGAGATAGGCCGCACTGCCGGACGCATGCTCCTCATTACAGCAGCCATTGCATATATCTTCACCTATCTCTCCGGTCTTATGGCTTACTTTACGGCCATAAGCACGTTCCCTAACCTGATAGGAGCTGACAGTTACATTGCTGACGTAAGTGCCGGAACTGAGGAACTGGCACCGTACTTCACCATAGCCATCCAGCCACTGATGGATGTTGTAACGGCTCTCATACTGGCTTTTGTCTTAGGGCTGGGAAGCGCACAACTGCGCACCGCATCGCTCCGTAACGGCCTGTATGACTTCAAAACCATCATCATGATGGTTATTAACCGTGTTATTATACCGCTGTTGCCGCTGTACATCTTTGGCATTTTCCTTAATCTGACAGCCAGCGGTCAGGCAGTTCCCATTCTTATTACATTTGCTAAAATCATAGGTGTGATTTTTGTTATGCACGTGGTCTTACTGGTGTTCCAGTACTGCGTGGCGGCCGTTTTTTCCGGACGCAATCCTCTTAAATCCCTTATGACCATGATGCCGGCTTATTTCACAGCCCTGGGAACCCAGAGCTCTGCCGCCACAATTCCTGTAACCCTGGAACGGACCATGCTCATGGGCGTGCGTAAGCCCGTGGCTGAGTTTGTGATTCCGCTGTGCGCCACCATACACATGTCAGGCTCCACGCTGAAGATAGTATCGTGCGCCCTGGCACTGATGATTACACGCGGAATTCCATATGACTTCCCCATGTTTGCCACCTTCATAGGTATGCTGGCCATCTCCATAATTGCAGCTCCGGGTGTCCCGGGTGGAGCCATCATGGCCTCACTGGGAGTGCTTTCATCCGTACTGGGCTTTACTGAAGCTGATAACGCCCTTATGATAGCTTTATACATCTCCATGGACAGTTTCGGCACGGCATGCAACGTGACTGGAGACGGTGCAATTGCGCAGATAGTGAACCGGCTTTATCCTTCAGCAGAAGCTTCTCCGTTACACGTCAGCGAGGCCACAGACCCGCAGCCGTAAGAGTTTCAATATCACTCAATATCTCGTCCGTAGGACCGTCCGCAATAATTCTACCCTCAGCCATGACCATGGAGCGGGGACACAGTTCTGCGGCCATGTCAAGGTCATGGGTAGCTATCAGGCACGTATGATCAAATCCTCTAACCAGCTCTATGACGCGACGCCGCGCCCCCGGGTCAAGATTTGAGGTGGGTTCATCCATAACAAGAATCATGGGCTCCATGGCCAGCACACCGGCTATGGCCACCATTCTCTTCTGTCCACCTGAGAGATTAAATGGACGGCGCCGGCGCAACGCTGTGGCGCCAACCGCCTCAAGTGCCGTGCTCACCCGGCGTTCCACCTCTTCCTCCGGCAGATTCATGTTCCGCGGGCCAAAAGCAACATCATCCTCCACAGTGGGCATAAAAAGCTGGTCATCCGGGTTCTGAAACAGGAGTCCCACGTGGCTGCGTACCACCGGGAGGGTCTTGCGTGTCACAGGAACGTCACCAATGTTAACCTCACCCGACGTAGCCATCAGAATACCGTCAGTATGCAGTAACAGTGTGCTTTTACCGGCTCCGTTCAGCCCCAGAAGCGCCACTTTCTCTCCATGTGTGATAAGAAAAGAGACTCCGCGTAACGCCTCATATCCGCCTGGATATGTATAATGAACGTCTCTAAAGCGTATAAAATGATGACTCATAAGACCTTACTTAAATAAGTCCCCAGCGGGACCAGATATATTACAATAAACACTACTGTCCAACTCCCCAGCAACACGCTGTCCGTTGTAGTCCAGCAACGGTATCGGCTGAGAGGAAGACGGTCAGTAAACCCGCGGGCATGCATGGCACGGCTCACATTCTCTGCCCGTTCCAGGGAGCGGATGAGCAACTGGCCTATAAAGATACCCCAGAGTTTAAGGGACATATGCCGGCGCCCGTAACCGCGGGCATCCACAGCTCTGCGCATGGTGAGAACCTGCTGCAGAAGCACGGACAGATAACGGTACACTAAAAGAATTTGCGTGGACATCACTGCCGGACAGCCCAGCCGGCGTATGGCCACAGCCACTTCATAAAAGCCAATGACGTATATAAGAATCAGTACCGCCTGCATGGCCAGTAACCCACGCACAATGAGGGAAATCAGACTCACCCAGCCGGCTGTCACTGTAAACCCGTAAACAGTAAACACCGTACGGGTGTCAAGTATAGGGTTAAAGACTCCCACCAGAGCTACCAACGGAAGCACCCACAGTGAACGCTTCAGCAACCTTGTGTATTTAATCCCCACAAGGGCAGACTCCACAATTGGGTAAACACTGAAAAGAAGAACCCGCTCTATATCTGCCAGCGGAACTGACAGCATTAACACCAGATAAATCAGTGTAAGAACAAGCAGGCACCTGGAGTCCGGTGCTGCAATAATATCAGTACCGTCCGTCCCGCCACCGGGTTGTTCCAGACGGTTAAGAGTCAGTATGGCTCTCTGCAGACGGTCTGACATACTTTACCGGCTTCTTATTTATGATGACCCTCTTCCTTTACGGGACTCTGAGCCTTACTTAAATGTACCCGCCTGCGGCGCAACAGCGTACTCACTGCCCACAGAAGGATAAGCACCACGGCTATACCTATGATACCTGAGAATGTTGAACCATAATCAGCTACCGGCGCGGTGTCCGCCTGAAAATCAGAGGCGGCTGCTGACAGGCCGGATGCCACCGGTTCTGCAGCCCCGGCAACTTTTCCTATGGACCACTCCAGCCCGTCCGGGTTTGTGCTGGCTATCCAGGAGAATGTCCCGCCGAGAACCACTGCAGCCACCGCAAAGGCTATTACAACATTACGCAGCTTATGCCCGGAGGGCTTGACAGCGCCATCTTCTGCTGCAGTATGGAACACCAGCCCGGGTTTATAGTCAGCCACACACCTGAGCACAGCGGCTGTGGCCACTCCCTCAGCCAGACCTATAACCAGGTGGATGGGAAGCATGAAAAGCAGAAATTTATCAGCCGGAAGCGCTGTCACGCCGGAAAGCTCAGTCTCCCCCACCACCAGCAGCGCTCCGCACTCAAGACCCACAACGCAAGCCGCTATGGCTGCAACTGACAGGCGGGCAGTACTTTTACGACCACCACGCATAATGGGCTTGAACACTAAAGGGTAAGCTATCAGGCATGAGGTCACAGCCATATTGAGGATGTTACAGCCCAATGCCATAAGGCCGCCGTCCGCAAAAACCAGACATTGGATAAGGATGACAGATGTCAGGGTAATCAGCGCAGCCCACGGCCCCAGGATGGCCGCAAGAAGTACGCCCCCCACTATATGGCCGCTGGAACCTGTGCCGGGAATGGTGAAATTTATCATCTGTGCGGCAAACACAAAAGCGCCAAGCACTCCCATCAGCGCCACAGCATTTTCACTGCGTCTGTCATTCTTTACCTTTCTGGCAGCTACTCCCAGGCAGCCTGCCGCTACTACTGCGGCGGCAATTCCTACCTGTGGAGACACCAGAGCGTCTGCCATGTGCATAAGATATATCCTTTCTTGTTATGCTTTTTATTTCTTTACTGATGCCTGTGCATGCTGTTTCTTACCTGAAAATTTATATGCCTCCAGCATAAACAGCCATGTTGCAATACAGAAGGGACCTGTAAGTGTAGGTATACCCAGCGGAGCCATAAAGGCATTCATGCCAGCCTGGAGAAACACCGTCACTACTGTGGCTACCAGAGCCCAGAGAGCTGAGCGGTAATTGCTCTTATAAAATGTTGCTCCCACGGCTATGGCAGTAAGCACAGGGCTGAAACCGTACAGACCGGCCGCTATATCAGCAGTATTACCCTGGAAAAGAAACGCTGTGCCAAGTGCTACAGCTGAACCAATTCCGGCCCAAATGGCTGCACGTACGCTGCACACTGCCAGTGCCACCAGGAAGAAGATGCCTGTGACCCATGAGTCAACCAGGAACACCTGAGCTATACCTTTAAGCCAATATATTACCAGTGACACAAATGAGGTGTCTATAGCTCCGGGGACGGCCTCAGTAAGTTCGGGCGCGGACAAGGTTACAGGACCTAAGGCACTGAACTGACGAGAGGCCAGCAGGAAAATCCAGGTCAGAAGAACAAAGGGGAAAGTATAGGAGGTTACTCCCCAGCGTCCCATCACGTTATTCAGGCCTCTGCGCACCCAGGTGGTGGCAGCCGCACATATCACCAGCGCCAGCCACATCTGCCAGGTATTGGCCATAAAAGTAGGAAATGCACACCCCACCAGTATTCCGTTAAAGCCCCACAATCCTTGCGGCCCTGAACCATCACGGTCATCCACCAGATACCCGGAAAGAGTGGAAACTATAAGGCCCACAACAGCACCCCAGGCCACCTGCGGCAAATGACATTCATATGACCCCCAGAAAATTCCGGCAAGGAACAGAAGTCCTGTCCATGCGCTTTCCTGAAACATTACCTGACCGGCACCTCTGAGCGTATCTCTTACTGAACTCAGTATCACATTTTTACCGGCAGAAGCCGATTTTGAATTAGCTGACATATTTTATAATTCTTTATGGTGTATATAATTATAAAATATTAAACCGCCTTATTGTTCAACCGCAGTGTAAATTAATGTAGCTTGAAGCTTATGGGGAGTGTATATACCACCCTTACAGGAGCACCGTTATTACGTCCCGGAGTCCAGCGCGGCAGCTTCCTGACAACCCGCACCGCCTCGGCATCCAGAGAGGGATACACGCTTTTTACCACCTTTACGTTTGAGACAGAGCCGTCCTTTTCAATCACAAAGCTCACCACTACCTTGCCGCCTATCTGGGCGTCAGCAGCGTCAGCAGGATAAACCAGGTTTTGCGCTATAAACTTCATAAGTTCTGCCTCTCCACCGGGAAAGACGGCTTTCTGTTCCACTGTAACAAAAGAAACCGGAGAAGTCTGGTCCGCGGCTTCTGAAACTGCCACCTGTTTTTCTGTACTTACACTCTGAGCATTTGCACTGCCCGCAGCGCATACTGCGGCTGTCACAGTCAGAAATAAACCTGTTACAATTCTTTTCATAGTTCTGAGTATTAGAGTCATTTTGCCTAAATCTTTATTAAAAAAAGCTGTTTATTTTTTCCCTTTTTCTTTAGGTGACAGGGGCAGGGTGAAGATAAAGCGGGAACCTTTGCGGTGGTTGGGGTCAATTTCCACGTCACCGCCCAGCAGACGTGCTATAACCCTGCTGATATGTAAGCCCAGTCCTGAACCCTGGCTGTAGCGGTCCACTTTCTCAAATCTGCCGAAAATGGTTTTCATCTTCTCACGCGGAACTCCTATTCCGGTGTCAATAACCTCAAAGATGGCATTGTCAGCTACTGGGTCCACTGTCAGTTTAAGGGTAATACTTCCTTGCTCAGTAAATTTGACTGCATTGCTGAGCAGATTCATAAGCACCTGATCCACACGTTCTGCGTCAGTATTGGCACTACATAACACATCTGCCGGCGGCAGCTTCATCTTAATTTCTATGTCTTTTTTATCTTCAGGTATATTAAGGCTGGTGGTATCCACCGCTATCTGGGCCAGATTTCTGAGATCCACGTTATTAATCTGCAGTGACATGAGCCCGCGGTCAAGGTTTGCCACTTCAAGAATATCATTTACAAGCGTTGTAAGCAGGCGTGCGTTCAGGTCAATAGTCTTGGCAAAGCGGTCATAGTACTGGCGCTTCCGGTCATCAATGGAGTCCACAATAACCTGAGAGAATTCCACAATGGCTTTAACCGGCTCAGCTATCTCGTGGGATATGTTATGCACCACCTCGGTTTTTTGCTGGTCTGCCAGCTGGGCCTTCTTGGTGGCAGCCAGCAGATCATCACGCGTTTTACGCAGATTATCGCGTTCAGTGACCAGTTCTGAGTTAACACCTGACAGCCTGATGGCCATGGCCTTATAACTGCGGTAAATTTTATACAAATACAGTGCAAGGCCTATTAATATCAGCGCTGCCACACCCACCACTATGAGCATCAGCCTATGTGCAGCCGCCTTTGCCTCCATGTTTTCCAGGGCCAGTTCCTGACTTTTCCTGATACTCTTGGCGTTCTCTGACTGAAGATTCTGGCGGCTAACCTCCAGCGAATTCATGTCATAAATCAGCTGAAGCTCACGGAAACGCACATTACCATGGTTTCTGAGGCGTTCCTCCAGAAGGTCTGTATATTCTCTTGAGACCATATTTTCAAAATCGCGGTCTCCCAGCGCGCGCGCCACCTCACGTGCCATTTTCAGATAGTTATACCTTGTATGCTCTGTCAGGTCTTTCTTTGCAAGCTCTTTTTTAAGCAGTGGACGCGCTGTGGCGTAATCCTGCATTTCCATGGCGCGGTAGATGTCTATCCTGCGGTTTGATTCATAATCCGCGCGGACTGCCTTGGAATAATGTGTAAGATTTTTTGCCTTAGCATAAAGAGACTGCACCTCAGGCGTTGAAAGAGCCTTGTAATTACCCAGCATACGCCTGTAAATAATATAATAATTACGGGCTAAATTCCTGAACTTGCGTCCTTTGCTTACATGATTCTTCTCCATGCCCTCCATCACGTCCAGGAGCTTTCTGTCAGCGGCTATGGCCTCAACAGGACGGTCCAGGTCAGAGAAAAGTGATGCGGCGGTATTATAATACAGTGAGTACAGATAATCTTTCTCCCCCGGAACATCAGCAAGCATATTCTCAAGCTGCTGAAGATAAGAAACCAGAAGCTCTCCCTGCAGACAGTCATTCATGAAGATACACATGGCAAAGAGGAGTTCAACCCTCTCATTGATGGTCTGCGCCTTCTTCTGGGTCAGTTCTGCCTGCAGACGCAGAAGTTCTTTCTGCTTGATATCATCATTAGGCGCATACCTGACGCGTTTATATATAAGCTTGACTTTGAGAAATGTCAGGGTATTGTTACGGTCGTTGGACTCTGGAAATTTCTCTGCCTCATTAATGAGACGGATGATTTCCGTGGTGTCACTCATCTTGTCATTTGACATGGTGGCGGTGGTGAAATTTGCCAGCAGTCTCATGGCGTCAAGTGAAACACTGACACTATGATTGTTACGTGCCGTATTAAGCAAATCCTGTGCTCTGTAAGTACGCTGATTGGTATCTGAGAGGTCCAGCAAGTCATATAGCAGAGGTACACTGTCATTAGCGGTCACTTTCTTTGACAGCACACGGCGCACTGAATCCTGAAGCATATGGCGCTGTGAATCAGTAAATAATTTCATCCCTGCCGTGGTAGTAGAGGCAGCACACCATGTTCCCGCTGACATCAGGAACATGAGAAGATAAATCAGTCTGGTTAGCATAGCCGCAAATATACTGATTTTTTAAACATACGTTTTTGATTTTTTTGTTAACAGACCTTAATTCCACATACCCATTCCCGGGCTTGACCCTAAGCTGTATTTACACAATTTATGTATGGTATAATAAGAAAACCTAAAGAACCTTAAATGCTTTGGCTGTTAATATTTGTTTACTTATTTTTGCATATAATTTACTAATCAATATCATACTTCAAAATTCAAACCATGAGAAAATTTCTATGCAGCATGCTGTTCTTGCTTCTGGCGGCAGGTGCTGTTATTAGAGCGGCCGCACCGGCTCGGCTCTACATGTACGGAGATGTGAATACCGGCTGGGAAGAGCTGGCAAACACAACTCCCGTTAATAATAAATTCACTTTTAATCTTACTGTCTCCAAGGAAAAGGGTTATATCACCTTCTGTTCCGGAACTATTGCCGTTGGCGGCAATTGGGCCGTTCAGTCAGGATGCACTCGCTATGGTTATACTTCTGAGGTTACCATTTCAACAGGTACAGCGTATAACATGAGTGCGGGCAGTGACAAATGTTGGGTGGTACCTGCCGGCAAATATAACGTGGTGGCAGACTTCTCTCAAAACACCCCCAAAGTCACTTTCACCGCTGACTCTTCAGGCGGTGGTGATGCTGACTTTTACACTCCTGCCCACATTTACCTGCACGGCACCTTTGATAATGCTGACTGGCAGTTTAATGAGGAGATGACAAAGGAAGATAAAACCTTCTCCATCACCAAAGAGATGACAAAGGATGAAAACATTTACATCACTCTGACAGACACGTCATGTAATGGTGCTTGGAACTTCCCTTCCGGATACGTCCGCTATGGACGGCCCGGCTCTCAGGGAACCATAACTTCCGGTGTTGTGGAGAATTTTGTAAGAAATGATAACTGTTACATAATTCCCAATAGCGGAACGTGGACCATTACCATGACTTTCACATCAGCCAACAATGGTACATTAACTTTTACCAAGGTTGGTGAAGATGAGGAAGACCCCACAGAACTTGCACCCGCTACTCTTTACATCAGCGGTGCCTTTACCGGCGAGGCCTGGGACTACAACATTCCCATGGAAAAGAACGGCAACTCATTCTCAACCATTGTAGAAGTTAAAAATACAGTCCATTATCAGCTGTATGCCGCTTTCTCTTCCGGCCAGGTAACCATTGATGAAAACGGTGACTGGAAAGGCTATGGCAGCCGCTATGGTTTCACAGGCAGTTCTCAGCCCATGATTACTTCCGGTGAAGAAATCAACTTCAAAAGTGGTTCAGACAAGTGTTATCAGCTCCCGCGCTCCGGCCGTTGGGAGGTAAACGTAACCTTTACCACCAAGAACAGCGGTCATGTAACATTCACCCGCATTGGTGACATAGAAGGTGTTGTAGACCCTGAACCGGACCCTGATGAGACTGACCTCTACATCATTGGTAACATTAACCCTGACGGATGGACTAATCTTTACTCTGTTTATCCTGTTAACCACAAGTATACATTCAGCATCACTGTTGAAAACGAGATAGGTTACATAACCTTCTGTACCTCAAAAATCAATTTTGACAATAACTGGTCTTATGCATCCGGAGAAACCCGTTACGGCTCAGGAAGCTCTGACCTGGATGCAGTTTCAGGAACCAAATATACCTTAAATGCCGGCTCTGACAAGTGCTGGCACCTTGCCCCCGGAACTTATAACGTGGTGGCTGACTTTTCACAGAGCATAAATACTGTTACATTTACTCTGGTTGAGGAGGAAGATCCCATTGACCCTGAGAATCCGTACGCTTATAACCCCGCAAACGGAGTCAAGAGCTCTCTTGAGCCCACAGGAACTCTCCCCGTGCTTTATATTAACACGGCTGACGTTATGCGTAACCGTGACCTTAAAGACAAGACTTACCGCGTTGGTGAATACTGGCTGGACACTAAGGGTCTGCCCCAGTATGCAGGCCTTGATTTAGGCACCGCAGAAGAGCCGCTGACCATGCAAATTAAGGCTCGCGGTAACTTCACCCGCACCGGTTTCTCTAAAAAACCGTATAAGCTAAAGCTGGACTCAAAACAGAGCATGCTTGGCCTTACCAAGAGCAAACACTTTGCTCTGCTGGCTCACGCTGATGATGAGATGGGCTTCCTCCGCAACTTTGTGGGCTTTAACCTTGGCAAGCGCATAGGTCTGCCCTGGACACCTCAGGAACAGCCCATTGAACTGGTAATAAACGGTGACTACCGCGGCATTTACTTCCTCACTGAAAGCATCCGTGTGGATAAAGACCGTATCAACATCACTGAGCTGGAAGATAATGAGGAGGACAACACCCTCTGCTCTGGCGGCTACCTGGTGGAACTTGATAACTATGAGGATGAAAACACCATCAAGGTGGGAACTTTGAAAATTACCCCTGATACTCCTGAACTGTATTCAAGCATTCAGACAAAGTTTGTCACTGAGCAGTTTACCACCATGAATAATCTGGTAAACTCACATTCTAATGATTTGTGGAGTTACCTTGACCTTGACGCCGCCGCACGTTACTACGTGGTTATGGAAATCATCAGCCACTGGGAGGCATATCACGGCAGTACTTATCTGTACCGTGACCGCGGTGAAGGCAAGAAGTGGGTGTTCTCACCCCTCTGGGACTGTGGTAACGCATTCCCCTCAGAAAATATGAATGACTATAAGAGCTATTTCACTGATCATGCTCAATTTGGAAATGACTGGATTGGTTCTTTACGCATGAACGGTAAATTCATGGATAAGGTTAAGGAAAGCTTCAGCTGGTTCCTTAACAGCTGCTACGCAAACCTTACTCAGGACATTGATAATTATATTGCCAACATTACTGCCGCAAGCATGCAGGATGCCAAGCGCTGGAAAGATGAGCCCCTGCCCCAGCAGTATAATGACCCCCTGAACGCAAATTACCCCACTAATCCTTCACCGGTTCGCGTAAATGAGGACATTGAAAATGATAAGAATATTGTCAAGGATGCCCTAAAGACTAAGGTTGACTGGCTTAAAGGCGTGTGGAGTTATCGCAGCGATATTGTGAATGAACCGGCCGCTGACACCACTGAACCCGCAGAGCTGCCCCTTTATGTTACCCCGGACTATAACCCCAAGGCTCGTCAGGTAACGGTGTATTACCAGAACACTAACATGAACGCTAACTCTGACGTGCGCATTTGGGCATGGACCAATGAAGGCGGAGACTTATTTGCTCCCCTCATATGGGCAACACGCCCCAAAATGCCCGTAGCCTTGGATGACTATCGAAAATACTATGCATCATATACCATAGACATTCCTTCAACGGATGTTGACTATGACCTCCATATCATAATCACCTTCGGAGGCGATACTAAGGTGGTGGAAGTGACTAATCCTGAAGACGGTGACCTCTTCAAAGGCACAAGCACCACTCCAATTAAGGATTATGAGCCCCATATAAAATATCACTCTGAGACACTTCCGCACATAACCATCACCACTGAGAACGGTGTAGCCATTGAAGATACAGAAACTGAAATAACCGCAACTCTCAAGCTGGACCCCTGCAACACTGACGCAGCTGAGGTGTCACAGTCCGGTACCATTCGCGGACGCGGAACCACAACATGGAATGACTTTGCCAAGAAACCTTATAAGCTCAAACTTGACAGCAAAGTATCTTTCGGCGGAATGCCTGTAAGCAAACACTGGCTGCTCCTCCCCTGGGCTGCTGACAGTGACCTGGCCATGCTCCGCAACGTTGTAGGTAACGAACTAAGCCGCCGTATAGGCCTGGCCTGGACCCCCGGTGAATACCCAGTAGAGCTCACCATTAACGGAGAATACCTGGGTATATACTTCATTGTTGAGAACATCCGTCCCGCCGCTGAGCGCGTTCAGGTGGCTGATATCAGCGACTATAAAGGCACTCCTGATATGCCGGAAATTTGGAACGACTGGATTATTGAACTTGATAACACCGTTGATGAAGAGACGGCCGACTTCACAGCTCACGGCGGCTCACTACGCTTTGTGACTGACAGCCCCGCCTTCACAAACAAGAACCTGACAGAGGAATCTCGCATAGCCATCAAGGAACGCCTCAATGACCTCATTGATGCCATCTATGACAACAGCCGCTGGATGGACATAGAAAGACTCCTTGACGTGGAAGAAGCCGCCCGCTACTTCATTGTTCAGGAACTTATGGATGACGCCAACGCATACCACACAGGCTGCTTCCTCACCATCTCAGGTATTAATGACGGGCCCAACGCCAAGTTCAAGTTCGGACCCGTTTGGGACTTCAGCAAGGCATTCGGCACCTCAACATCAGGCACCGGTAAGACAGCCATGACACATGAGCGCATTACTGAGAACAACTTCCTGGCCACACTTTACAGCCGTCAGGAATTCTACAACGTAATTGTTAAAGAGTACTGCCGCTTCATGGGATATCCTGAGCCCGTGCTGCCGGAGACCCAGAGACGCGCTTCGGCACCTGCCAGAGCCGCTGCCACTGAATCAGGCACATACGCAGATATGAAGGATTACATCACTCGCGCAGCTGCCGCTTATGCCCAGGCCGGTGATAAAGATGCTGCAAAATGGCCCGAAAACAACGTGTCCACACAGAACATAAATGCATCTGCTGACCAGGTGGCCCAATATCTGGAAGACAACAAAACATATCTGGACAACCAGTGGAAAGAACTCATCCAGACATCAGTCTCAGATATATATGTTGACCAGCAGAACGTACCCGCTGAATACTATGACGTTACCGGTTGCAGAATCTACAACCCCATTCCCGGCACCGTAATAATAGTAAAGCAGGGCACACAGGTCACAAAGCGCATAGCCGCTGATGCAACAGTGAGATAATCAAGAGTCTTATATACTCCCACGCATCAACACGTTCCCCTTAATCCGGGGAAATGAAACACAAAGCAAAACTGCACCATAGCAAGAGAGGCTGTCTAACAAGTTTAGGCGGCCTCTCTTTTTTTACACCTCCTTCATTACATACCACCCTAAAACTGCTTCCACACTGAAACCATCCCCTCAGGCTAACTAAGCACGGTTCTTCCCCACTTCCCATAACTCTTATAACTCTTATAACTTCCATAGCACACGCCCCTTACATAATTCATATTACTCTTATAAGTCATATATAACGCATAAGAAGCATAGGAAGCATAAACAGCATATGACGCATAACAATGCTCCCCCGCTGAGACCCTCTCTATTCCACACTGTGGGAAAGATACACCCTTTGAAATAAAAGCACTGTGAGCACTCTGCGGGCACTCCGCGGGAGGGTTGGCAGCCTCCGCAAAAAAAGCTCTGTGTGCACTCCGCGGGCACTCCGCGGGAAGGTTAGGTAGCCACTGCAAAAAAAGCTCTGTGAGCTCTCCGTGTGCCCTCTGTGAGCGGTTATTCCCGCTTCTCATAACTCAAATAATTCTTATAACTCATATAAGTCATATAAGTCATATAAGACGCATAAACCACAAAACCATGCTCCCTACCCCACTGATATCCTCTCTGCACACCACTGTATGAAAGATACACCCTCGGAAATAAAAAATCTGTGAGCCCTCTGCGGGCACTCCGTGGGAGGGTTGGCAGCCTCCGCAAAAAAAGCTCCGTGAGCTCTCCGTGTGCATTCTGTGCGCGGTTACTCACGCTTCTCATAACTCACAAAATATTTATAACTCTTATAAGTCATATATGAAGCAAAAACAGCATATGACGCATTACCATGCACCTCGCTGAGACCCTCACTATACCACACTGTGTGAAAGATACACCCTTTGAAAAAAAATCTGTGAGCCCTCCGCGGGAAGGTTAGGTAGCCACCGCAAAAAAAGCTCTGTTAGCTCTCCGTGTGCCCTCTGTGCGCGGTTATTCACGCTTCCCATAACTTTTACATAATTCTTATGACTCATATAAGTCACATAAGTCTTATATGACTAATCTGAAGCATATGACGCATAACCATGCTCCCTCGCTGAGACCCTCTCTATGCCCCACTGTGGGAAAGATACACCTTTTGAGAAAAGTTCCGTGAGCCCTCTGCGGGCACTCCGTGAGCCCTTACGCAGCCTCCACCAAAAAAGCA